>JAITXI010000045.1 GCA_031284905.1 Bacteroidales bacterium | reverse complement strand
TGAAGCTACGTCGTCGCCGTTGGCGAGACAAAGCAACAAAAAGCAAAGAAATACGGAACGATTTTTCATTCATATCAGAAGGCTGTAAAATAACCCAAGAATTGGCAATTTTTTTAAAGAAAAATTAACTTATTTCTATACGGCTGCTAACTCTGTCAAAAATCATCTTGAAACTATTTTAAACTTTTTCATAATAGACTTACTAATGCTAATGCGGAATCGTTTAATGCTAAAATAAAACTCTTCAGGGCTAATTTAAGAGGTCTGTCTGATAACGCTTTTTTCCTCTTTAGACTTCACAATATTTTTGCTTTCTCCCCATAAAATACGTCTGTCCCGAAAAATTCAAGTTATTCCTTCGGGTTATTCAGTTTTACGTTCAACTTATGATTATAAAAACGATATTATGTTTATCTATACTCGAAACGATTTTAATAAAAATGGAACATTAGAAAAAGAAGAACCTATCGTAATTTATTGGATAAAATTAAGCAACCCGACAGTAGCAAAAAAAATGATATAAGATATGCAAGAGGTGCTACTTTAGTGTCTCGCATATCTTTTAGAAAAACATTTCGATTGATTTTGCTCAAATAAAAAATTTATTATTATTCTTTCTGAGCATTAATATTTTCAGAAATTTTATTTTTTATTTCCTTCATTTCTGAAGTTAGTTCATCTTTAATAAGTTCTTTAATATTAACATCAACTAATCTGTCATCATTTTTGCCATGACCATAAATTTTTTCTAAAATAGAGTTATATTTATTTAAAATAAAACGGCGTTTTAATTTTAACGTTTGCGATAATTCACCTGTTGGTTGAGTCCATTCGTCTGAAACTAATTGAAAACGTTTGATTTTTTCGTGTTCGGCTAATGTTTTATTTAATTCATTGATTTCTTTTTGAAATTTTTTGATAACTAATTCATTTTGAATAAGTTCGGCATTATTTCTAAAATGCACTTTATGTTTTGCCGCATAAAAATGCAAATAGATAAAATTAGGAGAGATAAGAGCGCTTGCAAATTTTTCGTTTTCTCCAACAATCATAATTTGTTCAATCAAAGGAGATGATTTGAATTTATTTTCAATAATTTGAGGAGCAATAAACTTTCCACTGGAAGTTTTGAAAAATTCCTTTTTTCTATCGGTAATTTTCAAGAATTGGTCTTCATCAAGTAAACCTATATCCCCTGTATGAAACCAACCTTCCGTATCAATAACTTCCGCAGTAAGTTGTGAGTTTTTATAGTAACCTTTCATTACACAATCTCCGGAAGTTAGGATTTCACCATCATTAGCTATTTTTACTTTTACACCTTTGAGAACTTGTCCGATAGTTCCTAATTTTTTTGCATCCCAACCGGGTAAATTTACCGAAATTACAGGCGAAGTTTCAGATAATCCGTATCCTTCACAAATTTCAAGACCGGCAGCACTATATAATTTTGCTAAACGAATTTGAAGAGCAGAACCACCTGAAACAATTATTTTAATATTTCCCCCAAATGCTGCTACCCATTGTGAAAAAACTAATTTTCTGGCAATTTTTAATCTAAAATTATACCATGCCGAATTATGATTTACTTCATTGAAATTATATCCTAAACGAACTGCCCAAAAGAAAACTATTCTTTTTATTCTTTTTAAATCTTTTCCTTTAGCAATAATATTATCATAAAATTTTTCTAAGACTCTTGGTACTGAATTGAAAATAACCGGTTTAGAGTATTGTATGTCTTGTAAAATTGTTCCTAAATTTTCGGCATAATATATACTACTTCCTAGCCATTGAAAAGCATAATTTAACATACGCTCATAAACATGGCATAAAGGCAAAAAACTTAAAGCATGGTCTTTGTATCCGGTTGGTAATGGTTCTAAAAGAGGACGAGCATTGGAAAGAATATTTTTATGTGACAACATTACACCTTTAGGATCTCCTGTTGTACCGGAAGTATAAATAATAGTATAAATATCGTCTTCACAAATAGATTTTTTTATTGGAATTAATTTTTCCATTAATTCATTTTCGTTTTTGGCTGCTTTTTTAATAATTTCTTGCATACTTTCAAGACCTTCAATATAATAAAAAGAAAAAATATGTTCAAAATGAGAAATTTTTTCAATTATAGGTTTTATTTTTTTATAAAGACTTTCATCTGCAACAAAAATAGCTTTTGCATCACAATGATCTAAAATTTTTTCCATCTCATCGGTTCCTAATGTTGTATAAACAGGAACATGAATTAAACCCGACATCGAAAGAGCCATATCAGTAATGTTCCAATGAGCTATAGATGGAGATATTGTTACAACTTTATCTCCTTTTTGAAACCCTTTTGAAATAAATCCACATGCTAATAAATGAGAAAATTGATAATAATTTTTCGCTGATAATTTTGTCCATTCTTTCGTGGTTTTATTTTTATAAACTATTGCGTCTTCTAATTCCGAATATTTGGAATTATATAAATCTAAAATGTCAAAAATTCTGGTTATTTCTTCCATATTATATTTTTTTTATTAAAAATGCCATTTTTTACCTTTGGAATGACCTCCGAAAGGACATGATCCACATTTTTTTGGATTTCTGATATTTGTCGATATCCAAAATCTGTATCCTATTGATGCTGAAAAAGTCTTGTGTTCTAGCCCATACATGACGGAAAATAATAAATCGTGTCTTTCTGCTAAAACTAAAATATATTCAATTTCGCCTAAAACCCCAATACTATATTCCCATTTTCCGTTTGTTGCCCAGCCTTTCACAGGAACAGAAGTCTCAATATTTCCCCAACGTTCTCTTCCATGAAACATAGCGCCAACTCCCACAGCCAGACAACTACGATAAACTTGAAAAATTTTATATTTTAAACCTGCTTGAAGAAATAATGCCGGATGAGAAACTGCATCTCCATATCCGCCAAACATAAATCTTAAACTCAAAGCATCGTCATAAACAAAAGTCTCAAAACCTAATATTACACAAGGTTCAACAACAAATAAAGCGTTTGCATCAATCTTATTTTCAAATAAATGATTATTCGGCTCATTAAAAGGATGTATATTTATTGGTGAAAATTTTAAGGATAAAGCCGTTTGACCTGTACTTAAAAAAGAAAAGCTAAACAACAAACCGAAGATAACCTGCAATTTGTAATTTCTTTGCGTAATCTCTTTAATATTTTTTATGAAAGATATTGACACGCTATTTTTTAATTTACAAAATTAGTAATAATTTATTATTATTTAACATAAAAATTACTTTATTATTTTGATATAATAATTTTTTGTAAGTTCTATGTATTGGTCGGAGTAATCGTGTCGTTTTTCGTTTTCTATCGTAATATTTTGAGTTTCAATGATATTTGATTTAGTTTTTGAGAAAAAAGATATTATTCTGATGTAGTCATAATTCGGTTTTGGATAAATAAATAATTTTTTTTCACAAAAAAGATTATGATTTTCCGCAATTTTTTCAAAATTTTCCATTTCCGTATTTGGATAAATAATTATAAATTTTCCGGTTTTTTTTAACAAATCATCTACATTTTTTGCTAAAATTTCAGGGCTTAGTTCTGTAGCATGTCTTGCAATAGCTCTGTTTTTGTCGAGCGCAGGTTTTCCGGAAAGAAAATAAGGCGGATTTGAAACAATCAAATCATATTTTTTATTTGGTTTGAAATTCTGCAAAGATTCATTGAAAATTGAAAGTTTATTTTTCCATTTAGAATTATTGAAATTTTGTTTTGCTAAGTCATAAGCCGTTGGATTTATGTCGATTGCATCAATAAAAACATTAGATTTCTGAACTAACATTAAAGCTAATAATCCGGTTCCTGTTCCAATATCAAGAATATTATTAGCTGAATTACAATCAATTACAGCTCCTAATAAAACCCCATCAGTACCTACTTTCCACACAGAAGAATTTTGAATTATATCAAATTGTTGAAATTTAAAAATTGTATTCATTTTTTTGTTAGATTTTTAGACCGCTTTGCTGATAGAATGTTGAGCGTTTTCCATTTTTTATTTACCTTTTCGCTCTTTCGTCTATTCGCAAAATAATTGAATCATAAATCAAAATCATTATTTACTCCTAATCCAAACAAAGCAAAATCGTATTTTACAGGGTCGTTTTCGTCAAATTTTTTCAAATTTTCTGTTAGTTCTACCACTGCTTTCCAATCATTTTGTTTCCTATTTAATAATTCCAACATTCTAGCCATTCTGCCGCAATGAACGTCTAACGGAATAAATAAATCGGCAGGAGAAATGTTTTTCCATAATCCAAAATCAACTCCTCTACAATCATTTCTTACCATCCAACGTAAAAACATATTTATTCTTTTTGCAGCAGAACCTTTTTCCACGTTAGCGATATGACGTTGAGTTTTAGACAAATGTTCGATGTAGAAAAATATTTTATAAAAATTTATTAAATTATCTTTAAGTTGAATGTTTTTACTAAAAATTTTTTCTAATCCGCCATAATTAAGATAAATATTTTTTAAAGATTTAATAAAAAAAATAAAATCATCACCATTAAAAGTTCGATGAACCAAAGGTTTTAATTTTAATAAATCATTTTCAGAATGATTTAGAACAAAATCGAAAGGAGAATTGTCTAAATAATTCATGAATTTTGTAGCATTATTGATAATCATAGTACGATTTCCCCAAGCAATAGTTGCTGTAATAAAGCCGCTAATTTCAATATCTTCTTTGCAAGAGAACAGATGAGGAATAGAAATCGGGTCATTTTCGATGAAATCGGGAGTGCAATAAATATAATATTTCTCGTCAAGAAATTTTTTTAATTCTATCGTGTTCATTTTAATAATAAAAAAATTTATACAAAATAACAATAAATACTTGAAAAATTACAATAAAAATAATAATTTTGCAAAAGTTTATGAATTATATTTGGGAAGGCATATTAATAGGGTTAGCGGCATCAATTCCGTTAGGTCCGATTGCGATATTAATTATTCAAAGAACACTGAATAAAGGGTGGAAATTTGGATTTTTAAGTGGATTAGGAGCGGCGTGTGCAGATACATTTTATGCGATTTTAGCAGCATTAGGTGTTACAATGATAACTTCATATATTGAAAAATATGAAATTATTTTGCGAATAATCGGTTCTATAATTTTAATAATTATGGGAATAAAATTAATTCCAATAAAACCGACAAAACAATTGAAAAAAAATTATTTAAAAACTGGGAAAAAAGCAATTGTAAGTGATTTTTTTAGCATTTATGGGC
This sequence comes from Bacteroidales bacterium, assembly GCA_031284905.1. Lineage (GTDB taxonomy): Bacteria > Bacteroidota > Bacteroidia > Bacteroidales > ML635J-15 > Bact-19. The sequence goes on along the minus strand of JAITXI010000045.1, from coordinate 3,540 downwards.
TCACTTTGTCAAATCCAATAACTTTTTTTGTATTTACAGCTTTTTTTGCTACATTTCGGGTTATTGACGGAACAATAACTAATTGGTATTTAGGGATAGTGATTTTATTATTCTCAATATTTTTTGGTGCTGTTTCATGGTGGTGTGCATTAACTTTATTAGTAAGTGTTTTTAGAAAAAAAATCAGATTACGTAAGATGTTGATATTAAATAGAATAGCGGGAATTTTAATGATTTTATTCGCGATTTTTGTAATAGTTTCTGTTTTTTTACCAAAAGAATATCAATTTTTTTAAAATTAGTTGAATTTTTTTAATAAATAATATATATTTGTATAATTTTTTAATGCTTATGAAAAAACTATTATTAACTGTAAGTATTATATTTTTTTGTGTTTTATACTGTAATTCACAGAATGTTAGATTCAAAGAAAGATGTATGGAAAATATTAGTAGAACCAATGAAATACACTATGGTTCAGGACCAAGATTTTCTGTCGGAACTGCTGAATTGTATTTTGATTTTTATACACCGTTTATGGATACTATGCCATATCGTCCTTTAGTAATTGAGATGTTTGGAGGAGCTTTTATTGCAGGAAATAAAAATTGGTCGGATATGGTTGCAATAGCAGATACATTAGCTCATTATGGATATGCAGTGGCTTCAATTGAGTATCGTTTGGGATATACTCCAACTCATGACGGCGTTATTAGGGCAGGTTATCGAGCTACACAAGATGTTAATGCTGCAATTTGTTATTTTAAAGAAAAATTTGAGATGTTTGGAATTGATACAACACAAATATTTTTATTAGGAAATTCAGCAGGAACTATCGCCGGGTTAAATTCTGTTTTTGGAAAAGAAGATGAAAGACCGGCTGCAACATATAACAATGGATTTGCTTCTCCTGACTTAGGTTGTCTAACATGTACAAGTTATTATCCAAATCATTCAACAGAAGTTGCAGGAATGGTAGCACAGTGGGGAGCAGTGCTTGATTTGCAAACAATTGATGCTGATGAGACTACTCCAATTTGTTTAATTCACGGATTAGACGACACAACTGTTCCCTTTGAACATGGACCACCTTATGACTTATCTATTATGCCAGTTATGTATGGTTCTCACGATATTGCATTGCACATGGATTCTTTAGGAATGGATACATATGAATTATACGCTTTCCCCGGTTATCCACATGCTTTTTATTTTGAAGATGGCAGCACGGAAATTTTAAATCTCTCAAAATTAGATACTTGTTTAAGAATTGCTATTGAATTTTTAGCAAAACATAACAAATATATTCAAGAAACGCATATTGATGACCCGATTGATATAAATTCTGAAAATTATTTGGCAAATATAGAAATTTATCCAAATCCTGCACAAAATGAAATAAATATTAGAAATATTAGAGCAAATTATACGGAAAATCTTCAAATTTCAGTTGTTGATATCAATGGAAAAATTATATCGACAGATAATTTAGATAGCAAAACGATTGATATTAGCTATTTATCGGAAGGAATTTATTTTATAAAAATAATTTCAAATAAATTCATAAAAACAATTAAATTTGTTAAAAATTAATCAGGCAACTAAAAACACGTTTCAATTGTCTTAGTAAAAAAAAGTAAATATTATAGTATAATTTAAAAATTGTAATTATGAAAAATAAAGTTTCAAAAGTATTTAAAAGATTGTTTTCATTATTAATTATGATGACAATAATTGTGAGTTATGGATATTCGCAATATCTAACTACTTCTAATATGAGTTTACAACAAATAATTGTCGATTCTTTAATTAATAGTTGTGGAAATAATTCAATAATTAATCTGCAAATAAATACTACAAATTGTGGATTTGGGTATTTTAACAGAAATAATTCTTCATTTCCATTAAATTCTGGTCTGGTAATGACAACAGGTCCAATAAATATTGCAAACGGTCCTGATAATCTAACCAATGCTGGAGGTAATTGTAATTCAGCAGCAACTGATCCTGATCTTGTTTCTATCACAAACAGCACAATACATGATGCTGTTATAATACAGTTTGATTTTACTCCAACGGCTGATTTTATGTCTTTTAATTACATTTTTGCTTCGGAAGAGTTTCCTGAGTATGTAAATTCTATTAACGATGGTTTTGGATTTTTTCTTTCCGGTCCCGGCATTTCAGGTCCTTATACAAATGGAGCTGTTAATATTGCTCTTTTACCGAATGGTCAAGCTGCAACAATTAATAATATTTTTAATGCTAACGGAGGAGCTTATTATGTTGGAGCGACTTCCGGTTCAGGAGGAACAGGATTAGCTTATGGAAACTCTATTCAATATGATGGTGCTACGATTGTTTTAACTGCAAGTCATTCAGTTATTGCAGGGCAAACATATCATATAAAATTAGCAATTGGAGACGCTTCTGATGCTATTTTAGATTCAGGTGTTTTTATAGAAATAGGTTCATTTTATATGGGTGAAACATCAGCTGTAGGACCCGATGATATAGCTATACCTCATACAAGTATCACGCAAATAGGCACTATTACGTGCGATGAAACAATAATTGCTGTTACTGCTGTAGGAGGAACAGATTATATTTGGAGTGGCGGTAATAATCCAACTTCTGAAATTAATTATTTTACAACTCCGGGTCAATATACTGTAACTATTATTAATAATGATTGTCAATATGCAGATAATGCCGACACTATTACTTTTACTATATCTCAAGACATGATTCAACCTACTATTACAATTATTAGTGATCCGTTAAGTGCAACTCAAGGCGTATATTGTCCAAATACTGTAACATTAAATGGAACAGATTTAGGACCGGAATATTACGGCAATTGGTCTTGTCCTGATTGGCCCACAGGTAGTTGTTTTTCAAATACGACAAATCCACAAACTATTGTAAATATTGGGAACATGTATGGTCCGCATACTTTTACGTGGAGAGAAACACTGACTATAAATCCTTCTTGTTTTACGGAGGCGAGTATTACAATTGATTTTGGACAACCCTACAACGCAACACTTTCTGCAATACAAAATAAATGTCATCATGCGGCAGCTTTTAATATTCAAGCAATAAATATAGGTAATTTAACTTGTGCTCCACCTACACCGGCATTTAATCCTTCAACAGGAATATTTACACCTAGTCTAGCAGTAGCCGGCTTATATACAATAACAAATACATTACCTATTAATACTTTTGTTTGTGCAGAACCAAGAACAGACACTGTAATGTTTAATGTTTGGGAAGAATATAGTGTAACAAATATTAATGTTAATTGTGGAAATGCGGGGGATCCTGTTTTAAATATTTCTTTTGAGGTATTTACTCTTTCGGAAGGACCACTTGGTACTTATATTATACAAGATATTGGGGCTCAAAGTTCTTCTCTTTATGTTGCACCGGCTCCTCCTTCTAATTATAATTATATTGTAACCGATTCTCACAATTGCGCTACTTTTCCTGTTACAGGATATAGAGATTGCAGTTGTCCATTCTTCTCCGGAACTA
>JAITXI010000034.1 GCA_031284905.1 Bacteroidales bacterium | reverse complement strand
TGATGTACTCCTTTTGGATACAAGCCTCTTTCTAATATGGTCTGAGAATTGCTAACTGAAACTAAAATTATTAAAGTACATATTAAACAAATAAATCTTTTACTCATTATCGTTTTTTTTACAAAAGTATCATAAATTTTTATCAAATGAAATATTTATTGTAGTTATTAACAAAATTAATACAATTCTTATGTTTATGTTAAAATATCTATTTTTTTACCCAAATATTAGTTATTTCACCAGCAACAATTTTATGATAATCTTTTGCTTCAATGAAAGCATCATTAATGAATTTTTTGCCTTCATCAAAATAGAAATCATCGGGTGAGACGGTTGTTATTTCCATTAGATTACATTCAATAATAATATTTGCTTCTTTATATGCAGGATTTCCTGTAGGTGTTAAAGTTGAATGTAGTCGATGTGTTCCCATTTTGTCGGTATTTCTTCCTGAAGCATTTCCAAAATGTAAAATTTGGTCAAAATATGTTGTATCAAAGCACGTAATTGTATAAGTTTTTGAACTTTTAATAAATTCTAACGTATATCTATTTGCCCGAATTGATAAAAAAGTTGCAGGTTTTTGAAAATAAATTCCAAAAGCACCCCACCCTATTGCCATAGAATTATAATTTTCTGATGTTCCTGATGTTAGAATAGCTGCTTTTTCAATTAAATTAAAAATGTTTTCGTTGAAATCTTTAACTGCAACTTTTTTAAATAAATCATCAAAACTTTGTGTCGAATAATCAATTTCTATTGTTTCCATCTTATTTTCTTTATCTGAATTATCTTTTGTTTTACATGATATGAGTAGCACTGATATCGCGATTAATATTATTATATTTTTTTTCATTCTGTTTTTCATATATATTTTCTATTTTTGTATAGTCATTAAAATATAATTTTACAAAATATGTGCCAGAGATTAACTAACATTAGGTAAAATTACCAATATCAAAAAAATCAAAAGGTTTTGCATAAAAAAGGATAAAAAATGTTTTTTGTGCGGTTTTTGGGGTGATTTTAGTAGTTTGTCATTGTTTTTTTGTATTTTTTCATTTGTAATATATATGGGAATATCATATTTGCGAATGTTTTTAATTCCCAAATCCTTATTTAATAATCTATTTTCTCTCCAAAAGCTAAATCCCCGGCATCTCCTAATCCGGGAACAATATACGATTTCACAGTTAATTCATCATCAATAGCTGCGACCCAAATCGTAGTCATTTTTTCCGGCAAAGTCCTTTCGATATATTCAATTCCTTCTTTACTTGCAATAATTGCCGCAATATGGATATGTTTTGGCGTTCCATAATTCAAAATAGTTCTATATGCCATTTCAAAACTTCCTCCTGTTGCTAACATTGGGTCATTTATTATTATTTGTTTTTTATCTATATTTGGTGCTGAAATATAGTCTATTTTAATTTCAAAATCACCTGATTTATCATATTTTCTATATCCAGCGATAAAAGCAGATTGTGCATGGTCGTAAAAATTAATAAATCCTTGTTGAAAAGGCAATCCGGCTCTTAAAACAGTTGCTATCACTGGTTGTTCTGCTAAAGTTGGAACTATAGAAATTCCTAATGGAGTTGTAATATCTTCATCAGAAAATATTAAACTTTTACTAATTTCATAAGCCATTATTTCTCCTATTCGTGTAAGATTGTTTCTGAATCGCATTCTATCTTTCTGGATATTAACATCTCTAATTTCTGACACAAATTGGTCAATTAGTGTACCTTTTCCTCCTAAATTTACAATTTTCATATATTAATTTTTAATTTTTTCTTCTGTCGAAATATTATTTATTTTATTTAATATTTCATAACCTATATTGCAATATAAACAGTTTTTTTTATCACAATATTCTTTTTTTATTTGAAGTAAAGATTGTGATTCGTAAGCGTTTTGAGGAGAAATACCTGCATTTTTCCATGTTCTGATTTCTGTATTATTTTCAGGTTTTATTTCTGATAACCAATTATAATATAACTCTTCACTTTTTTCATTGTTAAAAGTTTGAAAATATATATACAAAAATGGTGCAATAGTGTTTATTGCAATACTATCAAAAGATGTTTTTCCCAAACGAGTAACTAAATATGAAGCTGATTTTCCAAAAGCGTAGTGTGAAAGCCAATAGTTTGATGGAATGATTTGAAAATATTTTTTTATATCTTTGAACTTAGTCTCATCAGTAATTGCAGAAAAAAGACCTTGAAAAGATGACATGATTTTGGCAAATTGTCCCATTCTTACGTGAGGGAAATTTGAAGGACGAGTTTTAGACATTTTCCAGATAAAGCCTGAAATTGGAGTTAAATTGTGCTTTTGTCGTATGAATTGATATTCTTTTGCTAATTTTGCAAAATATGTATCTGGCACAGATATTTCAAATAATCCTGATTGTCCAAATAATAATGCTTCTAATAGATACATATCATGATCATATTTACGAATTATATTTAATGGCGTTTGTGTTGCCATCATTTCAAATGGTTGAGAATTTATGTTAAAACCAAAACTATGTGCTAAACAAATATAAAATGTTTCTTCCCAATTGTAATTTGTTTTTTCTAAAATTTTCTTTATTTCTGATATTTTATACTCTAATCTGTCAATGGCAGCTTTTTCTAAAAATAATTTTATTTTTTCAGGCTCTACTAATTTTATTAAATCTTCACAATTAATTTGCTGTTCATTATTTTGAATTTTTGAATAATTATTAAATAATGCGTGGTCGAATTGTATTTCCCATGTAGGAATTTCGTTACCATTTTTATAATAAATAGGTTTGTCATTACAAAACACGATATGCAAAATAACGTTATCATAAGATAAATCATTTTGATGATTATGGTTGAACCAATCTGAAGAATTAATATGAATTTCAATATTTCCTACCCAAATTGTATCGTTGATTTTAATTTTTGAATTGAAAAAATCTGGACCGGAATTGAAATTATGCTGTCCGATTTCTAATATTTCAAATTCTTCTCCGTTATCAAGAAGTAATTTTTTATTTGTCCAAAGTTTATACTGGAAAATAAAGTGTAAAAATTCTTCGTTCATGAGATTTTTACCGGATTTAGAATTTAAAGTTAAATTGTTTTTTGATATCAGGGTGTAAACTCAATGCAACTGGACAAGTTTGTGAAATTCTTTGTATTATTGTTTGTTGTTTTTCATTAAGATTACATATTGAAAAATCAAAATCTATTTGTATTTCTGCAATTCTGCGTGGAGTTTCTGATGTCATAATTTTATTAGAAACTGCTTTTGCTCCGTTTATCGAAAAACCGCTAGTTTGTGCTGCTTGTCCTGATATTGTTAAAATGCATGCAACTATTGCTGTAACAACTAAATCAGTTGGTGAAAAATATTCGCCTTTCCCTTGATTATCAGTTGGCGCATCGGTTTGTATTTCTTTTTTTGATTCGGAATGGAAGTTCTTTGTCTTGAAATTTCCCAAATATGTTGTTTCAATTTTTGACATAATTTAATTTGCTACAAATATACAATATTTTTTTGAAGGATTTTTATTTTTTTTTTGTTTCTAGGTAATTCGTAATATTTTTGAAAATTCTTTCTTCCACATTTTCTGTGATTTCTTTTTGAAATTTTAAGCCTGTAATTTTTTCATATAGTTCTATATATCTTTCAGATATGGAATTTACAATTTCATTTGTCATTTCCGGTATTATTTCTTCTTTTTGACCTTTGAAATTATTTTCCATAAGCCATTCTCTTACAAATTCTTTTGAGAGTTGAATTTGATTTTCGTTATTATTAAATCTTTCTTGATAATTATATTTATAAAAGTATCTTGAAGAATCGGGAGTATGAATTTCATCTATTAGATATATTTTATCATCTTTTTTGCCAAATTCGTATTTTGTATCCACTAAAATTAAGCCTTTTTCGCTTGCAATTTCACTTCCACGTTGAAAAAGTTGCAAACTATATTTTTCTAACTGTTCATAATCTTTTTTTGAAATTAATCCGTTTTCAATAATTTCTTTTTTTGAAATATTTTGGTCGTGCTGTCCAAGTTCTGCTTTCGTTGTTGGAGTAATAATTGGTGTTTCAAATGCTTGATGTTCTTTCATTCCGTCTGGAATTTTTACTCCACAAATTTCTCTACTTCCGTTTTTATAATCTCGCCAAGAACTTCCTGTTAAATATCCTCTTACAATCATTTCAACAGGGAATGCTTCGCATTTTAAACCAATTGTTACCATAGGGTCAGGAGAGATTATTTTCCAATTTGGAACAATGTCGCTCGTTTCGTCAAGAAATTTTGATGCTATTTGATTGAGTACCTGTCCTTTAAATGGAATTCCTTTTGGTAAAACAACATCAAAAGCAGAAATCCTATCTGTTACAATCATTATTAATAAATTTTCATTAATATTATATACATCACGAACTTTTCCTACATATAAACTTTTCTGATTTGGAAATTGATAATTTGTTTTTGTAATTGTTTTCATTATTTATTATCTTGAAATTCTTTTTCACTTTTTTCGTAGGCATCAACAATTTGTGTAACAATATGATGTCTGATTATATCGTGTTTATTAAATTCTATAAAAGAAATATTTTTTATGTCGTATAGAATATTTCTTGTCTGAAATAATCCGGAGCTACTTTTTTTAGGTAAATCAATTTGAGATAAATCTCCGGTTACAATAAATTTAGAATTTTCGCCCATTCGGGTCAAAAACATTTTTAGTTGAGAATAGGTCGAATTTTGAGCTTCATCAAGAATTACGAAAGCATTACTTAAAGTTCTTCCTCTCATAAATGCTAATGGTGCAATTTGAATAACTTTTTCTTCCAAATATTTTTCCAATTTTTTAAATGGAATCATATCTAAAAGTGCATCATAAAGTGGCTGAAGGTATGGATCTAATTTATCTCTAACATCGCCGGGAAGAAATCCGAGATTTTCTCCGGCTTCGACTGCCGGTCTAGACAAAATGATTTTTTGCACTTTCATTTCTTTGAGAGCTTTAATTCCAAGTGCTATTGCAATATATGTTTTTCCTGTTCCAGCCGGACCTAATGCAAAAAGCAAATCATTTTTATTGAACTCCTCAATCATTTTTTTCTGATTTTTTGTTCGTGCTTTTATTGCTTTACCGCTCGTATTATATAAAATTACATCTTCTTCTTCAATTTTTAGTATTTCTTCATGACCTCCTAAAATTGCTTTGATTTCTGTTGTTGTAATTGTATTATAAGTTTTAAGATATTTTAAAATTTTTTGAATTTTATTTTCAAATGTAGTAATTTCGTCTTCTTCACCAAAAGTTTTAATTATTTCACCGCGTGCAACTATTTTTAATTTTGGGAAGAATTTAATAATTTCGGTTAAATTTTCTTCTCTGATTCCATAAAATTTTTGTAAATCGTCAGTTTGAATTAAAATACTTTTTTCTGTCATTAAAAAATAATAATTTTGTAGGTACAAATATAATACTTTTTTTGTTAAAAAATAACTTTATTTTATGTTGAGAATTGTAACATTAACAACTGATTGGAATTTAAGCGATTATTACATCGGAGTAGTAAAAGCAAATATCCTCGTCAATTGTAATGATGTAACAATAATTGATATAAGTCATGATATTTCAAATTTTTCTGTTGTTCAAGCGGGTTTTTTGATGAAAAGTGTTTATAAAAATTTCCCTGACGGTACTATTCATTTGATTTGTGTGGGCAGTATTTCGGAGAAAAAAGAAAATATTATTGTTGTAAAATTTGATAATCAATTTTTTATTTGTAATAATAATGGTCTAATTGGTTTAATAATTGATGAAAACCAAGAATTTCAAAATGTTGCTGAAATTTCAATATCTACTCCGAATATTACTTTCCCTGAAAAAGATATTTTCGTAAAAACCGTCTGTAAATTGTTAAGAAATAACTTTGTTTTTGAACAAGGAATTACTATACCTATCATTAAACGATTTCCTGGTTTGACTCCTGCAATAGATTTCCAGCGAAATAGAATTGAAGGGAATATTATTTATGTTGATTCTTATGGGGATGCTATTACAAATATCTCAAAATCAGTCTTTAATAAAATTAATTTAGCTTCTTATGAGATTTTTGTGGGTTCTCCGACATTAAAAATTACAAAAATTTCTAATAATTATTATGATGTTGAAGAAGGGTATACCGTTGCAGTTTTTAATTCGCTTGATTTATTGGAAATAGCCCAACGAAATGGAAATCTATGTGAAATGTTTGCTTTAAATAATTCGTCACCGATTATTATTACTTTTAATAATAATTGGTAACAAAAATGATTGTTGTTAGACCTTGAAATCCGCAAAAAATTTCACAACTTTTTAATGTTTAATAATACATTATGAATAATTTTTCATTAAATTTGGTTAAAAAACTTTTGCATATATCAATAAATATTAGTCTATTATGATTTTGTTTGCGGATTTAAGGTTATATAGAAAAATGTAAATTAATGTAGAGAATGGCGTATATTTTTTGTCTAAAATATTTTTCAAGAAAAATGAAGACAAAAAATTATACTAATCGCTATTAAATTTACCAATAATTTAGGTTAAAACTCTAACATGATTCTAACAGGAACGTGGGTTTTAACCTTTTAAAATACATTGAGTAAAATTAGCAATAGTAAAAAAATCAAAAAAATTTGCATAAAAAAATGGAAAAATGGTCTTCAAAAGAGTAAAAAAGTTCCTTTGCCTTTTTGTAATCTTTATTTTTTATTGTCTAAATGATTTTTTTTTACTAACTTTGCAGTCTTATTTATATAAGACAATGAATATAGAAATTGTAAAATCAAAAATTCATAAGGTTAGAGTTACAGAGGCTAATCTACAGTATGTTGGAAGCATTACTATTGATGAAAATTTGATGCAAGCTTCTAATATTATTGAACATGAAAAAGTTCAGGTTGTTGATATTAATAACGGCGAAAGATTCGAAACTTACGTAATTAAAGGAGAAGCTGGCTCTGGAATTATTTGCTTGAATGGACCTGCCGCACGTAAAGTTCAAGTTGGTGATGTTATTATTATTATTTCTTATGCGTCAATGGATTTTGAAGAAGCCAAAACATTTAAGTCAACTTTTATTTTCCCTGATACTAACACAAATAAAATTATTTAATGAATTTGTTATTGGAAATCAAAAATAAAATTGTTTGTGATTCAAAAATTAATGATTTAGTTTTTAATTGGAAACAAAATAGTGAAAAAATTGTTTTTACAAATGGCTGTTTTGATATTTTACATTTAGGACATATTTCCTATTTAGCACAAGCAAGAAATTTAGGAGATAAATTGATAATTGGCTTAAATTCAGATGTTTCTGTAAAAAGGTTAAAAGGAGAGAATCGTCCAATAAATGATGAATTTGCCAGAGCTATGATTTTAGCATCTTTGGTTTTTGTTGATACAATCATTTTTTTTGAAGAAGACACACCTGAGTTATTGATAAAAAAAATCACTCCAAATATTTTGGTAAAAGGAGGCGATTATAAAGTTGAGAATATTGCCGGAGCAACTCATGTAATGAAAAATGGTGGCAAAGTAGAAATTATTCCTTTCGTTGCTGGATATTCTACAACAAAAATAATTGAACAATCAAATTCAATTTAGACTTTTGATTTACGATTAAAATCTAAATTCCCCGTTCACCCTCTTTTAATTTTTCTTCCCTTCCATTTTGGTTTCAAGAATAAAGATAATATGCCAGTTATTATAACATAAAAAGGATATAAAAATATCATTATAGGTATATATTTTAGCAAATTCATCTTTTCGTGGAAATATAAAATTGGAATCATAAAAATTAAATCGACAATAAATTTAATTATAAATAGTGTTATAAAAATAATGAAAAAATTATTTTTTAAAATTATTAAAATGCATGTTAAAAGAATAATAATATTATATAATACGTTTATTATCAAAGTAAATATTGTCATAACATTTTTGTAGCCACTTGTTTTAGAAGCCCATCGTATTCGCTGTAGGAAAAAAACTCGTAAATTTTTCGGAGCAATAGTTTTAATAATTGTATCTTTTGATTTGATAAAGTCGATTTTGTATTTTTCAGAAACATAGTGTAAAAGAAAGACATCATCACCTGAAGAAAATTTATCGTTAAAAAAATATGAAGCTTCAACAAATATTTCTTTTCTTATAGCATAATTTGCACCATTACAAATAAATGGACAATTAATAAAAAATCCGGCAGCTCCACTTCCTGTCATACTTAAAAATTCTAATTGAAAAATTTTATTTAGAAATCCTTTTTCAGAAATAAACTCAACAGGAGCACATAACATTTGTAAACTGTTTTTAATCAAATAATTACACATTGAATTCGCCCAATTTTCAGGAACGATACAATCAGCATCTGTAAATAATAAAATTTCTCCTTTAGCAAATTTTAATCCATAACGAAGTGCTTCCTTTTTCCCTAATAAATTTTCCGGTAAATTAACAATTATAATTTTGGGTTCAAAGTTTGATAATAATTCCAATGATTTATCTATACTATGATCATTAATGAAAATTATTTCAAAATCAACAACTTTTTTTTGATTTAATAAAGAATTACATAAATTTAAAATATTTATTTCTTCATTACGAAAAGCAACTATAATTGAAATACTTTGAGCAATATCAGACGTATTATTTTTGATATTTTTTCTTTCATACCAAGCAATAGCAAAAATTAGTATAAGAAAAATATATAAAAAAACAAAAATAAAAATGAAAAAATAAAAATATATCATAATATTTGTTCAAAATTAATATTGTTTTCTTAAATTATGCAAAATTATATAATTAAGGTTAATTTTTTTCTGTCCATAACTTTTTAGTGCAGAAATTATTTTTCATAGCACTTCAAAAAAAGAATTAACCCATATTTAATATATGCAAATTAAATATACAATAATATAAATCGGCAATAATATTATTAACGAAAATTTAATCATATAACCGAAGAAACTCGGCATAGAAATTTTATTTTCTTCAGCAATTGCTTTCACCATGAAATTAGGTCCATTTCCAATATAAGTCATTGAACCAAAGAAAACAGCACCAACACAAATTGCTTTCATAATAATTTCCGGAATCCCTGCAATCATAACATCGCCTATCAAATGCGAACCTTCTGCCAATTGATAGAAAGAAATTGCCGTAGGAGCATTATCAAGGAATGAACTTAATGCACCTGTTGTAAAATAAAACTGCCAAGGTTCAGTAAAACCAAAATTTTGTGCATTTACAGCTAAATACAAAAGTGCAGGTGTCATAGTAATAAAAATCCCAAAGAATAAGACAGCGACTTCTAATATTGGTGTCCATGAAAACTTGTTTTTTTCTCGTACAATTTTTTTTGTAAAAATCAAAGATAAAGTTGCCATTAAAATCAAAGCTCCATCTCGAAGAAATCCAAAATAAGGATTTTCTCCCATTATTGAAATATAGCCTGAATTTAAAAAAGCAACAGATAAAACAATACCTAATAACCAAATAAAATTTAATTTCCCTTCAATTCTTATAGGTACTTTTTCTGATTTATCTTTAACAATATTTTCTTTTGATTCTTTTTTGTAATAGTAGGAATCCATACAAAAATAAGTTATTAGTAACAATAAATTTGCTAATGCCCATTCGGGGAGAAGAGATAAAAACCAAGTAAAATCTATTCCTCTCAAATAAAGTAAAAATAGAGGTGGGTCTCCAAGTGGGGTTAATAATCCTCCACAATTTGCAACACATGCAATAAAAAACAGAATTGTATGAGCTTTGTATTTTCTTTGTGAATTTGTTTTGATTATCGGGCGAATCAACAACATTGCTGCTCCGGTAGTACCCATTATTGAAGCTAAAATAGCACCAATTCCTAAAAAAAGTGTATTTATCCATGGTTTGGCTTGAATATCGCCTTTTAAATGAATGCCTCCCGTAACAGTAAATAAGGCTCCTAATAAAACAATAAATGGAATATAATCAAAAATTAATTGATGAGTTAATTCGTGTGATAGTCCTTTATATATCAGAAAAGCAGCTGTAGGAATACCTAAAACTAATGAAATAATTAATTTATTACTGTTTTTTTCCCACCAATGTCCCATAAATAAAGGAGCAATAGCAATCATAAGTAACATTAATGCAAAAGGAATAAGAGTCCAAAGTTGCAAATTTACAGTTTCGAGTGAAGAGTCTATTAATATCATTTTACTTAAAATTTTTTACAAAATTAACAATATTATACAACATTTTTCGTAAAAATAATTATATTTTATAACATATTTTATAAAAAATTAGTTTTAAATGACATAAAAAAATAATAAATTTGTAAAAAAAATATGCAACAATATCTTGATTTACTTAAACATGTAAAACAGAATGGAATTTTAAAATCCGACAGAACCGGAACAGGCACTAAAAGTATTTTCGGCTATCAAATGCGATTTAATTTGAATGATGGTTTTCCGTGTTTAACAACTAAAAAATTACATTTAAAATCTATTATTTACGAATTATTATGGTTTTTAAATGGAGATACTAATATTAAATATTTGAATGATAATGGAGTAAAGATTTGGGATGAATGGGCAGACGAGAATGGAGATTTGGGGCATGTTTACGGTTATCAATGGAGAAATTGGGAATGTCCAAATGGTAATAAAATTGACCAAATTTCAAATTTAATTGACGGATTGAAAAAAAATCCTGATTCGAGACGACATATTGTAAGTGCATGGAATGTTGCAGATGTTGATAAAATGGCTCTCCCTCCATGTCATACAATGTTTCAATTTTATATTGCCGAAGGGAGATTGTCGTGTCAACTTTACCAACGAAGTGCAGATATTTTTTTGGGAGTTCCGTTTAATATTGCCTCTTACGCTCTTCTGACAATGATGATAGCTCAAGTTTGTGATTTGCAAGCATTTGAATTTGTTCATACACTTGGAGATGCTCATATTTACATAAATCATTTTGAACAAGTTGATATTCAATTAGATAGAATTCCAAGAGAACTTCCGATAATGAAAATAAATTCTAATGTAAAAAATATCTTTAATTTTAAATTTGAAGATTTTGAATTAGTTAGTTATAATCCATATCCTCATATTAAAGCAGAAGTATCAATATAAAAATATTTCTTCACAATTTTAGCAAACAAGTTTTTTTGATTTTATCAATAAATTTCTGTATCTTTGTAATGATAAATTTGATATTATGGCAAGATATTTAGACCTGCAAGTTGATTTAGTTTTCAAAAAAAATTTCGGAGAAAATCCTGATTTAACAATAAGTTTTTTAAATGCTCCGATGCCATTATCAAAAGGGCAAGAAATTAAAGAAATACAATATTTGGCAACAGAACAAGATATTTATGATAGAACAACAGAAGCATTTTATCATACTTACCGACATTAACATTGAAAAAATCAAAAGATTTTTAGAAATTAATTAATTTTATGAAAATATCAATAATTGTAGCAATAGCAAAAAATAACGCTATAGGAAGAAACAACGAATTACTATGGCATATTTCCGGAGATTTAAAACGTTTCAAAAAAATCACAACAGACCATATAGTAATTATGGGAAGAAACACATATCTTTCGTTACCTAATCATCCTTTACCAAATCGTAGGAATATTGTAATTTCTCATATTCCGGAAGAAGATAAATTAAATTTTATAGCTGCGGAAGTAGTTGCAAATCTTGAAGAAGCACTTTTAATTGCAGACAAAGAAAACGAAAATTTCATTATTGGCGGCGGAATGATATATAAGCAATTTCTTCCTATAGCGAATAAATTATATCTCACACAAGTATATCAAGAATACGAAGCCGACACTTTTTTCCCTGAAATTGATTTTGCTCAATGGAATGAAATTTCAAGAGAAGACCATTTCGATATGAATCCTCCGTTTAGCTATTTGATTTTTGAAAAAATACCATAAAAACATAACATTTTTTAGATTATTTTCCTATACTTTCAAAAAATTCGCTTTTTTCAAAATTATTGATAAAATCTAAATTGAGCCTAATAATTACAACTATTATATTATATTGATATAAATTTCGTATAGGAAGAAAGAGTTGTTTGTCAGGTAGATTTTTAGCATATTGATTTTTAGTGTTTTAAGGAAATAGTTGTCAATATATGTTGTTTATGACTATTTACAAAGAATCATTGTTTGAATTGTTTTTTTTATTGAGCATATTTTATTACAAAGAGATTTAGAAAAATATACAAACAAGTTTTAGTATGAGTTAGATTTTGCATATTTTGATCTAATCATTTTTATTGCATATTTATGCAAGCGAAATTTATTTCATTAGAATTATCAAATCAAAGTCTGACAAAATGTCGCATTATTTCTGTCATAACTTCTTAAATTTTATCATATTAAATGACAAATTTGAAATAAAATATAAAAAAATACCAATGGCATATATATTGATATAATTATGAGAAATTAAAAAAATTAAAAAATGGCAAAAATAATAGGAATAGATTTAGGCACAACAAATTCATGTGTAGCAGTAATGGAAGGAAACGAACCTGTTGTTATCGCGAACAGTGAAGGCAGACGAACAACTCCATCAATAGTAGGATTTTTAAAAGACGGCGAACGTAAAGTTGGAGATCCTGCTAAAAGACAAGCAATTACAAATCCTCACAATACGGTTTTTTCAATAAAAAGATTTATGGGTGAACGTTTTGAAAATGTAAGTAAAGAAATAGCAAGAGTTCCATATACGGTTGTAAAAGGAGATAATAATACTCCAAGAGTTCAAATTAACGAAAGAAGTTTTACTCCGCAAGAAATTTCTGCAATGATTCTTCAAAAAATGAAAAAAACGGCAGAAGATTATTTAGGTCAAGAAATAACTGAGGCTGTAATTACAGTTCCGGCATATTTTTCAGATTCACAACGTCAAGCAACAAAAGAAGCCGGAGAAATTGCAGGATTGACAGTGAAACGCATCATCAACGAACCTACTGCCGCTGCATTAGCTTATGGTTTGGATAAGAAAAATAAAGAAATGAAAGTTGCAGTTTTTGATTTAGGCGGAGGAACTTTCGATATTTCAATTCTTGAACTCGGTGATGGAGTTTTTGAAGTGAAATCTACAAATGGAGATACTCACTTAGGCGGAGACGATTTCGACCAAGCTGTAATAAATTGGTTGGCAGACGAATTTAAAAAAGATGAAGGAATTGATTTACGAAAAGACCCAATGGCTCTCCAACGTTTGAAAGAAGCTGCCGAAAAAGCAAAAATTGAACTTTCAAGCTCTACAAGCACCGAAATAAATTTACCTTATATAATGCCGGTTGATGGTATTCCAAAACATTTGGTAAAAACTCTTTCACGTGCTCAATTTGAACAATTATGCGATTCTTTAATAAATGCAACTATTGAACCTTGTAAAAAAGCCTTAAAAGATTCCGGATATTCGATTTCAGATATTGATGAAGTTTTATTAGTAGGTGGTTCGACTCGTATTCCTGCAATTCAGAAAAAAGTAGAACAATTTTTTGGAAAAGCTCCTTCAAAAGGTGTTAATCCTGACGAAGTTGTAGCAGTTGGAGCAGCAATTCAAGGCGGAGTTTTAACAGGTGAAGTTAAAGACGTTCTTTTATTAGATGTTACTCCTCTTTCTTTGGGAATTGAAACTTTGGGCGGTGTTATGACAAAATTAATTGACTCAAACACAACAATTCCAACCAAAAAATCAGAAACTTTCTCTACAGCTGCTGATAATCAACCGGGTGTAGAAATTCACGTATTACAAGGCGAACGTTCAATGGCAAAGGATAATAAAACTATCGGACGTTTCAATTTGGACGGTATTCCACCGGCACCTCGTGGCGTTCCACAAATCGAAGTAACTTTCGATATTGACGCAAATGGAATTTTAAATGTTTCAGCAAAAGATAAAGCTACAGGAAAAGAACAAAAAATCCGTATCGAAGCATCTAGCGGACTTTCTGATGACGAAATTAAACGTATGAAAGCCGAAGCACAAGCAAATGCCGACACTGATGCAAAAGAAAAAGAACGTATCGACAAATTAAATCACGCCGACAGTTTGATTTTCCAAACAGAAAAACAATTGAAAGAATTTGGCGACAAAATTCCTGCCGACAAAAAAGCTCCAATTGAAGCTGCTCTCGAAAAACTTAAAGAAGCTCACAAAAATCAAGATATTGCCGGAATTGACAAAGCAACAAACGAATTGAATACGGTTTTTCAAGCTGCAAGTCAGGAAATGTATAACGCACAAGCACAACAACAACAAGGCGGCGGACAAGCAGAACCAAATCCACAAGATTTCAGCGGACAACAAAATCAACAACAAAATACTCCAAATGACGACGAAGTAACTGATGTGGATTTTGAGGAAGTGAAATAAAATAAATTTTAAAAGTTTCTCTTGCAATAATTTTTGTGAGAGAAACTTTTTTAAATAATTCTTAAAAACATTCAATCATGGCAAATTTTACTAAAGAACGTTTAAATCAAATCTGGGAAAAAGGGCAAAAAATAAGAGAGAAAAACCCCAATTTATATCGAAAAGATATTTATGAAAATATTATGTATAAAGCATCTTACGGTAAAATGAGTAAAATGGGTTGGAATGTAGACCATTCAAAACCGCAATCTAAAGGCGGTTCTGACCATCTTAATAATTTACAACCGATGAATTCTATTGCAAATTGTAAAAAGAACAACAAATATTAACTTTGTAACACATTTTTTCCAAAAAAACAAAATAGCAAATTTCAAAAGCCCGCAGACATTACCAAAACAATCACATTTCACTTTTCCCGGCACACTTCGCAACGTTGCAATTAATCAATAAAAAATATTACCTTTGCACACAAGATAAATTATTAAACATAAAGATGGAATTAGAAATACAACAAAAAGACGGGAAAATCTTTGCCCCACTTAAAAACAAATGGGTTATTGAAACACCGGAAGAAATAATAGTTTGTAAATCATCAAATTAATTATTTTTAAGGATTAATAGAATCCAAAAGTTATTAAGAAATTATTATAAATAACTTATTGAATATTAATAATATAAGTGTGATTTTTTGATATAATTTTGCATAAAATAAATCGAAAGGTAAATGGAATTTAGACATTTTATTGTTGAAAAATATTGTTTAATCCCCTACTATGATAGCAATTTAGTATTAGCTTATTTCCCGAAAATTTGTCTTATATTTTTTTAAATTTTCCAATGTATTTATTAATATCAGATTTTCAGGTTTTTCTAAATTTGGATCTAATTCTAAAATTTCGTCTGCGATATTTCTAACATATTGAATTAATTGTCCGTCTTTACTTAAATTTGCGAGTTTCAAATCAAAAACAAAACCACTTTGCTGTTTCCCTTCCATATCGCCAGGACCACGTAATTGCAAATCAACTTCCGAAATTTCAAATCCGTCTGTCGAATTTACCATTGTCGAAATTCTTTTATATCCGGTGTCGGTTAAATTGTCGGCTGTCATTAAAATACAAAATGATTGATTTGCTCCTCTACCAACTCGTCCGCGTAATTGATGTAGTTGTGATAAACCAAATCGTTCGGCGCTTTCAATAATCATTAAACTTGCATTCGGAACATCAACTCCAACTTCAATTACAGTTGTCGCAACCATTATTTGAGTTTCCTTATTTATAAATTTCTGCATTTCTGCTTCTTTCTCGGCTGATTTTAATTTGCCATGTATTACAGAGATTTCATATTCAGGACTTGGGAAATAATCTTTTATTATTTCAACTCCTTTTTCAAGATGTTTATAATCAAGACTTTCAGATTCTTTTATTAATGGATATACAACATAAACCTGATGTCCTTCGGCTATTTGTTTTTCCATAAATTCAAAAACTCTAGTTTTTTGATTGTCTTTATAATGTTGAGTAATTATTGGAGTTCTGCCCGGTGGTAATTCATCAATAACCGAAATATCCAAATCACCGTAGAGTGTCATTGCTAAAGTTCTCGGAATTGGCGTTGCTGTCATCACAAGAATATGAGGCGGAGAAATATTTTTTTTCCACAACTTGGCTCGTTGTTCAACACCAAAACGATGTTGCTCGTCAATAATTACTAATCCTAAATTTTGAAATTCAATCTTATCTTCTATTAAAGCATGAGTTCCGATTAATAAATTTAATTTGCCTGAAATTAAATTTTCGTGAATTTTTATTCGTTCTTTTTTCTTAATCGAACCTGTTAATAATGAAACATTTACATCTAATCCATCTAATAATTTTGATACCGAACGAAAATGTTGTTGAGCTAAAATTTCGGTAGGAGCCATTAGGCAGGTTTGAAATCCGTTATCAATAGCAATCAAAGCTGAAAGTATTGCTATCATTGTTTTTCCACTGCCAACATCGCCTTGAATTAAACGATTTGTTTGTTTCCCACTTTCAAAATCTGAACGAATTTCTCTCAAAACACGAGTTTGGGCATTTGTCAATTGAAAAGGAATTTTTGTAAAAAAACATTCTCGCACTAATTTATCTTTTGATTTATGAAATACGAATCCTATTGTTTTTTCTTTTCTAATTATTTTTGCTTTTAATAATTCTAATTGGATATAGAAAAGTTCTTCAAATTTTATTCTGTCTTCTGCTTTTTTTAGAGTTTTTTCGTCTTTTGGAAAGTGTAAATTTATTAAAGAATTTTTTAAATCCAACAGATGATAATTTTCAATAAGATATGGTGGTAGTGTTTCTTCAATTTTATCTTCAATGGAATGAATTAAATTTTCAACAAGTTTTGAAATGGATTTTGAAGTAAAATTATTATTTCGTGTTTTTTCGGTTAAACTGTATTGTGGTGATATTTTATTGGAAATTTTATTTTCCCATTTTTCAATATCCTCAATATCAGGGTGAACGATATTTATTCGGTTTGCAAAGATAGACGGTTTTCCGAATAAAATATATTCTTTTCGTAATTTCAGATTACTCAATAACCATTTTGGATTTGTAAACCAAAGGACTTCAATAATACCGCTATCATCTGAAAAATATCCTGTCAATTTTCGTTTTCCGTTTAAAGTTTTGCCTTCTTCTAATCGAATAAATGTTCCTTTTATTTGAATATATTGTAAATCTTTATGAAGTTCGTTTATTTGATAAACCTTACTGCGGTCAACATATTTATATGGAAAATAATATAGTAAGTCTTTAAATGTAAAAATGTTAAGCTCTTGTTGTAATAACTTGGCTTTGCTCGGACCAACGCCCGATAAATACATTATATCATTTTCTAAAATGTTTTTCATTTCTTACAAAAATACAATATTTTTACAAAATTAATTAAAATTTTTAAAAATACCTATTTTATATGAATTGTCCAAAATACACACGAAATATATAGAGTTAAATCCGACACTATAAGAGGTAATCCTCGAACATTCGTAAAAATAAACAAAAAAGGTCGCCTTTCGACGACCTTACTATTTATTATTACTTATTTACTTATTATTCAACAATTATTTTTTCTATTTGGTTGTTTACTTTTACAAAGTACATACCTGCTGTTAAATTAACAGAAGTATTTTCCCCTGCATTTACTCTAAATTCTTTTACTAATTTACCTGTAACATCATAAACAATAGCGTTTCCGTTTTCGTTAGATAAAACGTTTACTAAACCGTTTGAGGGATTTGGATAAATTGAAAGTTTACTTATTTTGTTATTATCTGCTATTGCAGTAAGAATTTCTCTCCTAATTATTAAAGTTGCTGAGTTATTTCCGGTAGGATCAGTATTACCTGTGTAATTTACTGAAAATATAAAAGTTACAACAGGTACAGAATCTAGTCCTATTAGGGCAAATACTCCTGAATTTATTGTAGATGGTAAAAAAGGAAATCCTATAAAATATGTATTTAAATCTGATAAAGTTAACCCTCCCTCAAATAAATCTAAAAAAGCTTGAACTGTATATGTTTGATTTGCCGAAGGAATTAATTCGGTTCCATTAGCAGTTAAAGAAAAACTGAGAGTTTGAGTTAATGTCATTGGATCTGGTCCTAAATTTTTAAAATATGCAGCAACTTCAATAGAATCAGATAATAAAATAGTTGTATCTAATAATTGATATGGAGTAATAGATGTTCCACCTGCCGGTGTAGCCCATACAGCTCTGATATCTGAAGTTGGTACATATACAGCAGCGTCTTTAACAAAATAAGCAAAGTAAAAATTTATAGATATTTCATCAATAGTAGTTTCAGTTGCATCTGAATAACCAGCATTGTAATTAGAGTTTATGTAATCGGTACCTTCATAAGTATCGGTATATAAATAATTATTATTATTGGAGGAAAAACCTTGATAATTGAAATTAGCCAAAGGAACATTTTCATTAATTACCTGAGATTGAAAAAGAACAAGGGTAGGTCCATTCATAACAATTGAAATCCAAAATGCGGAACTAGTAACTTCATAAGGAGTTGAAAGTGTAACTATTTGCTCTCCTACTGTTGGAGATGTATAACTGGTTGTAGAAGCTGTTGTCCCAATACAACTACTTATATCAGTAGCGTATCCATTGGTTGCAATCGGAGTAAAATCTACACCTTCATAAATTTTTATAGTAAAGCTATTATTTGTATAACTTGCATAAGTACCTGAAGCTACAGTATAAGTCATAAACTTAATTTGTGTTATTGTATCACCGATAGTATAACCCAAAAAGTTTTCAGGTCTAATAATTATTTCTTTGCCAGATTCTATCGGATAATACGAATCTACAGTGGCTGTACTGCCATACCAACCTGATTTTTCTAAATTATTAGTACTGATTTTAATTTTTTCATTTGGACTTTTAATATTGCGAATTTGTCCAAAAACAAAACTGCAAGCGAATGCAGCGATTAATAAGATAAAAAGT
Organism: Bacteroidales bacterium; assembly: GCA_031284905.1. GTDB lineage: Bacteria > Bacteroidota > Bacteroidia > Bacteroidales > ML635J-15 > Bact-19. The sequence goes on along the minus strand of JAITXI010000034.1, from coordinate 28,915 downwards.
TTTTTCATAATTAAATGTTTTTTAAAGTTTATTATTTTTTTAAAATTATTTTACAAAGATATACTATATTTTTAAATAAAACAACTTTTTTTATAAACTTTCTAAATTATTAATAAAAATTTGCATTCCTGCACCGGCTTTCTCTTTAATAAAATGAAAATTTTTCGGAACTTTTACATCTTTGGGGTCAATTATATAGACTTTTTCGCTGTTAATTGCATAATTCACTAAACCTGCTGCCGGATATACATTCAGTGATGTGCCGACTATAACTAAAATATCTGCTGTTTGTATTATTTCAACGGCTTTGTCTATTAAAGGTACTGCTTCACCAAACCAAACTATAAAAGGTCGCAATAAACTTCCATCTTCGGCTAATGTTCCATCAATTATTGGTTTTGTACCTATATTATTAATAACAGTTTTTTTCTCATTGCAGACTTTTGTTAATTCGCCATGTAAATGAATTATATTTGTTGAACCTGCTCTTTCATGTAAATTATCCACATTTTGTGTAACAACGGTTACTTTATATGCTTTTTCAAGTTCTGCAATTAATTTATGAGCCTCATTCGGCTCAACTGTTTCTAATTGTTTTCTACGTTCATTGTAAAATTTATTCACTAATGAAGGATTTTCATACCAACCATTAATGCTTGCAACTTTTTCTACATCATAATTTTCCCAAAGACCATTTGAGTCTCTAAATGTTGAAATTCCACTTTCGGCACTAATACCTGCTCCTGTTAAAAATACTATATGTTTCATTTTGATTTATTATTTTAGCAGTGAATATTTAGATATGAATATTGAGTCCCTTCTTCCTTCGCCCTTTCTACATTTTCAATTTTCAATTTTCAATTTTCAATTTTCAATTGTTACGCTTCGCTCCACGAGGGCTGCGCCGTTCTCAATTTTCAATTCATCTCTTTTCCGTCTCGGTTCTAATCTGTCTAACATCTGTTCTAGTCATAAAACTCCCAAGAAATTCCAAATGAAAATGCAAACGGATTATCAGGAATCTTATCCAACAAATAAAAATTTCGTTTCATCACAAAACTACTTACATTACTGACTTTTACAAATCCTCTAAATCGTTTTATTTTTGCTTCAAAAAATGCTCCGATATTAGGATAATTACCAAATTTATTTTCATTTTGCAAATAAAATACTCCTGTTGCAGGCATATATCCATATCCGTAAATTGCCGAACTAAATTTACAATCAATTCCAACTTGTAGTAATAATGCGTTCTTAAATAATGGTCGTTGATAATAAAAACTTGTATATCCCAAAAATTGTGGTAAAGGCAAATTTTCTTTATCAGAAATAAATTGGTAGGTTAATTGAGTAAACCAATAGAAATTTTTTAGTTTAAAAGTTTTTTCAGCATAAATATCAAAAATAAAATTCGCTTTTGAAATTTGAACCGGCATTGCCTCATAGTCAAAAACAAAATAATTATGAAGTAAATTAATATTTGTACCAAAGTTTAAAAATATTTTTTCAAAATTAACTTTCAAACCAACTTTTGTTGAATTTGTTTTTTTCAATGAATCATTTTTCCACTGAAAATTATTTGAACTATAATAACTGTAAAAAATATCCGGAGTATTTAATTCATAATTAAAATATGCACTTAAATTTATTTTATCGTTTATAATAAATTTGTCTCTAGCTTTTACTTCCAAATCAAAGATTTCCCAACCGAATAATCCATAATTTAATTCGACAAATAATTTATTTTTATTTGTTTCCAACAATAAAATTCCTGTTAAAAATGTAGAATTTTTAGTCATTTTAGTCGTGTCGGGAAATGAATATTTATAAAGATTATTTTTAAGTCCGGCTAATATTTGAAATTTATTTAATTTTTTATTTGATTCAATATTTAGATTTAACAATAATTTATTATTCAAGAATAATAATGTCGTTGAATCGCGACTCTCATTTGAATAATAATAATTTTGATAATAATCACTTGAATTGTCTGTATATATTCGATAAAATTTATCAAAAGTAATATCATGCATTATTGAAAATTTACTTTGCAAAATTTTGCCAACAATTGTATCGTTTTTTTTGAAAAGTGTATCATTAAAATAATGTCCAAATCTTAATTCTTGATTATATTGAACTCCGAATTGTGAAATTTTATTATCCGAAGATTTCAAATTTGTTTCGAGATTTCCTTCCGAAATTTTTGAAGTTGTAAATTTATCCTCTGCAAGTCCGCCGTTTTCATTATGGTCAACTTTATTTAAAATAAGATTAAAATGCGATTGATATTTTCGTTTTGTAAAAGATGTATTAAAACTCAGGGCGTGTACTTTTGCTTTGTTATACATATATTGACCTTCCGAATTTACGACATCATATTTCAAGGCAAAATTAAAACATGAACCTAAATTTTGAGTATGAAAAAATCCCGTATTATCCATTTTTTTTGTTCCGCCGTTGAAAGTAAATAATGTAAATGATTTTTTTGTATCAAAATACACTACATCTTCATGAGTTTTTATGAATGGATAATAATTATTTAGGAAGCAAAATACATTTTGATGATTATTATCTGAAAAAACAGCTGAAATTACAGGATTTCCCGGATTTTGAAATCCTAAATTATTAAAAGAAATTTTTTGTTGTGGTAAAAAATTGTGAAATCTGTTTAAAGTTGTGTCATTATAAATTGTAAAATCGGGAATATCAATAAGATTTAATTTATAAGAATAAAAATTTCTTTCAATACCATCATATTCTTGAGCAAATAATGACAAAAATCCAAACAAAAACCCTAATGAAGTTATTATTTTTTTCACGTTACAAAATTAACAAACAATTACGAATTCTGAAAATATATTCTGATATGAATAGCGAATAAGTCGTGTCTAATATCATGCAAGTAATTCCGTAAGTTGAAAAAAATTAAAAAAATTTGGTAAATTCATAAAATTCAGCTAACAGAACTTTCCGATATGTCTGAAACAGCTCATTTTTTATCAATATTCCTGAATTTCAGCAACTTGGAATTTTCCGATAAAAATAATATTTCCATTTTTATTGTCTTTAATCACAAAAATAAATGGTTTATTAAAAATGATATTTTGTGGCATTGATTTTTCTCTAATTATCACTGCGGTTGCTGCACTTGCTTCTGTTCCCGATTCGTTTACGTTAATATATGTTTGATGAATAACATCATCTATTAACAGGTATTTCTTTGATGAAATATTTTTAAAATTTGCTTTAGCTTCCGAAAATGCGTCTGCCATTCCTAACTCTATTAATGTTGATTTTAATTTATATTGATTACTTATTTCAAACTTTGGAAGTCCTAAATTTAATTTTTTCTTTGAAGTCTCTTTGAGGTATTTATCTAAATCATTGAATTTTATTTCATTACAAAAATTTTGAAAATCATCTATTTTTTTTGTTTGGATAGCAATAAATGAAAAATCAGAATTTTTATATGGAATTTCTACCAATTGAATTTTTTCATTTTCAAAATATTGAAATGAATTTGTAACTGACATAAATTCCGATAAAAATATTCTTTCATTTAATCCATAAAACGGTTGTTTTTTTGTTTGTTTTACATCAAATTGCGTTTCCCATTCTGCGTTAAAATAAATAGTATTCACTAATAACAAACGAGTTAATTGATCAATATCATTTTTCCCTAATAAATTATATATTTTATTATTAGTTTTTTCAGAAACCTTTTTATTTACATTTAGTCGAATATTTTCACGGTTTTGGTCATCAATAAAATTTCCGGATTCAATTTCTGCTTTAAAATCTTTCAAAGTTTGAAAATATTTTTCCTTAAATGGATACTTTTCTTGTTTAATAACAAAATTTGAAATGTTCATAAATTTATTATTATCATAATCTGAAATTAATTTCTTGTATTCTGAATGAATAACATCTTGTTTTTGATGAAATTTCAAAACTTGTTGCATTTGTAGATTGGTATTGTCTTTTGCTCCTTCATAAGCCATAGTTAATCCCATAGAAAGACTTATTGGACTGATTAACAAATTATTATCTTCTTGATTTGAAATATTATTAAACAGCGAAAACGCAAATTCGTTATTACTTTGAATTATTGAAGGCTGAGATATTAATAGGTTAATAGAAAAAAATGATAATATTAACGATAGGTAAATTTGTTTGAAATGATGTTTCATAATAATAATTTTTTGTAAATATTATTTTTAATAAAACTATTAGAATTTATTTTTAGTATAATAATGGAGAAAATAATCCATCGTGGTAAATATCCCAACAGAAAAATATTGTAAATGAGAAAACTGCGTTATAAACGCAAAACAATCAAAATGCTTTTTGAACAGCCTCGTGAAGAGTTACCAAATTCACTCCAATATTTTTTTCTGTTTTAATAACTTTTTTATTTTACCCATTCAGTTAATTCACCTACTGTAGGATTTTGTAATCCTAACTTAAATTTTTTATTTTGTCCGCAAAGTGTAGCATGAAGTTTTCCTATGCTCATTTCTTTTAATTGTTCCATAGAATTAAATCCTGCTTTTATCATTAATTTTGCCCAATCTTCTGGTATTCCATTATTTGAAAAAATTGTTTCATCTGGCAAAACTGCTTTTTTCTCTATTTTCATTTGAGGAAAAAATAATACATCTTGAATAGAAGTAGAATTTGTCATAATCATTGATAATCTGTCGATTCCAATTCCTAATCCGGCAGTTGGAGGCATTCCGAGTTCGATTGCATACAGAAAGTCTTCATCTAAAATCATTGCTTCTGTATCACCTCGTTTTGCAAGTTTTAATTGTTCTTCAAATCGTTGTCGCTGATCAATTGGGTCATTTAATTCTGAATAGGCATTACAAATTTCTTTTCCGTTGCAAATTGCTTCAAATCGTTCTACTAATCCTATTTCGCTACGGTGTTTTTTTGCTAAAGGTGACATTTCGACCGGATAATCAGTGATGAAAGTCGGTTGAATTAATTTTGCTTCACAACATTCTCCAAAAATTTCGTCAATTAACTTTCCTTTGCCCATTGTATCATTGACTTCTACTTTTAACTTTTTTGCAGTTTCAAATAATTGAGTTTCATCCATTTTTGAAATATCAATTCCTGTAAAATGTTGAATTACTTCAAACATTGTAAATCTTTTCCAGGGACGTTTGAAATTTACTTCGTTATTGCCAACTTTCAGAATGGTTGTTCCGTTTGTGTCGATTGCAATTTTTTCAACCATTTCTTCAACGAGATTCATCATCCAATTATAGTCTTTATAAGCGACATATAATTCCATTTGTGTAAATTCGGGATTATGAAATCTGTCCATTCCTTCGTTCCGAAAATCTTTTGAAAATTCATATACTCCATCAAAACCACCAACGATTAAACGTTTTAGATATAGCTCGTTAGCAATTCTTAAATATAAATCTTGATTTAATGTATTATGATGAGTTTTAAACGGACGAGCTGCGGCTCCTCCATAAACCGGTTGTAAAATAGGCGTTTCTACTTCTAAATATCCTTTTGTATTTAGAAAATTTCGCATTGAATTTGTAAGTTGTGTTCTTTTAATAAATGCTTCTTTTACATGTGGATTTACAATTAAATCCATTGAACGATTTCTGTAACGTTGTTCGGGATCGGTGAAGGCATCATAAATTATGCCGTCTTTTTCTTTAACTATAGGAAGTGGGCATAAAGATTTACTTAAAATTGTATAATTTGTAACGTGAATCGAAATTTCACCCATTTGAGTTTTAAAAGCATATCCTTTTATTCCGATAATATCACCGATGTCTAAAAGTTTTTTGAAAACTGTATTATACATGGTTTTATCTTCGTCCGGACAAATTTCATCGCGTTTTACGTATATCTGGATTTTTCCATAATTATCTTGTAAATCACAAAAAGAAGCATTTCCCATTATTCGTTTACTCATAATTCGACCGGCGATGCTAATATTCTGTAATTTTTCATTATTTCCCCCATCTTTAAATTCATTTAAGATTTCCGTGGTTTTATTAAGAATAGGATATTCTGCTGCCGGATATGGATTTATTCCTAATTTTTTTATTTCTTCTAACGATTCTCTTCTGATAATTTCTTGTTCGGATAGCATTTTCTTATTTTTTTACAAAAGTAATAAATTCAAACACGAATTACAAATTAAAATAAAAAACAGGGAGCTATAAATCCGGACACACGACTTTATTTTATTGATATAAATTCCCTATACGGAAAATATGTGACACGAATTTTTATGAATATTTAACCATCATAGCGCACAATCACCAATATCAAAAAAAAAATTACACTTTCCCATGTGATTTTCTGTAATTTTCATTTATAGTACACAAAACGCTCTTTGAAAATTTACAACTATTTACTATTCAATAATATATGTGAATAATTTTTTACTGAAATTTATAAAAAACCCTTTGCGTATATCTCTGAATATTAGATTGTTATAATCTTTTTCGGATTTAAGGTATAATTATTTTTTCAACCAAAGAACCAAAAACACAACAGAAAAAGCAAATAAACTTAAAAACAGAGACCCAAATAAGCACTTTAGAATATTATTGCTTTTTAGTGCTTCAATTTCTGCAATATAATTCTCGACAAGTGCTTTTATAATAATGTAGAAATCATTTTGTTTTTTTACAAAATCAGAAACATTTAAATCGTTTTTAGTATGGTTTAAAGTAAAATTTTCCTCATCAGAAAAAACAATTACTTTAATTTTTTTACTCAAATGCTTCATTAACGGAACAAGTTCTAAAACAGTATTTGTATTTAAACCATCACTATTAATATAACTATTAATTAAAACAATTTTTATATCATTATTATTTACAACGTCATCGCTTAACATTTTATAGAATTTTTGAACTGATGTTGTATATTTTATATCATAAATAAAATCAGATTTAAAATTAGCAGTAAATTCTTTAATATCTTCTAAATCATTATTTATGTAATATAAAATTATATGTTTTTTGTGTGTTTTCACTTCTTAGAAATTTATAGAAAAATTTCTTTTTTTAAGAAAATTTATCATCTTATTTTTTTCATAAGGAATTGCTAAATTGGCATCAATATTTTGATTATAGACCCATTTCCCTTTATCAAAAAAGAAAGCATCATATGAATAATCCGGTCCATAAAATTGAGGTAATCCTGCGAATTTATCTTCATAAGGGGCTAAATGGTCAAACACAATCATATCAATTTGTTTGTTATACCGAAGTAACATTGTAGCTTTTTCAGAAAATTCAAACATAAATTTATTCGCTGTATTTTTTTCTTTTTTAAAAACCTTTCCGCCAAACAGTGGTAGGTCTTTCCTGCCAAAATGCAAAACTTCAATAATTTTTCTATTAATTAAAAGATTAGCACCATCCCAACCTAAAAGCGTATAATAAGTTTGAGATTGATATTTTTTTGTAATTATTTCATAATAAATAGCACCAAACCATTCGGTATTTGTTCCATAAAGTGCATTTGTAACATCTTCTAAATCTTCATCTTCGTAATAATATTTCATATCTTGAAGAAAATAAACTAAAATTTTATTATTTTTTTTATATTGCAAAAAACCATAATATTTTAATTTTCCTGTTTTAAAAGCTAAATTCCATGTAAAAACATTTAATTTATTATCATCTGATTTTAGAACTGTAACAAAATTCAATTCTGAAAAATTAGCAGAAAAAGAGTTTCCATTTTCCAGAAATTTTATAAAATAATTAATCAAATTATCATTAATTTTTTCTTTGTCAATATCGCCATTTGTGTTTGAAATTTCTACAAAAAAACTATTAATTGAATCTATTGCGGGCAATTTAGAACTTGCTTTTGCATTTTTTACAAACACAAAACATAATAATAAAAATATAGAAATTTTTATCAATTTCATTCACAACTGATTATAAATAATAACGTAAATTATCAAAAAATATTTTGTTTTTTTACTTTGATAATCAAAAAAGCAATTAATAAGTTAAAATGAAAAAATGGTCTCACAATAAAAAATTATGAAACCATTGTCAAACAATAAAAACTAAGATTATTTCTTTTTATTACTATTAACGATATCCAAATGTTTTTGATAACGAGTTCTGTATTTATCAACACGACCTGCTGTATCAACCAATTTAACTTTACCGGTATAAAATGGGTGGGAAGTGTTTGAAATTTCTAATTTGAATAATGGATATTGAACGCCATTAACTTCAATAGTTTCTTTTGCATTAGCAGCAGATTTTGTAATAAAAACATGCTCATTTGACATATCTTTGAATGCTACTAAACGATATTTTTCTGGATGGATACCTTTTTTCATTTCTAAAAAATTTGTGTTATTTTCGGACTGCAAAATTACTTTTTTTTTTTGAATAAAAAAAATTTTTTTTTGAAAATAATTATTATTGTTTTGTTTATCCTATGTAATTTTGTTAATTTTGTTAAATATTTATGAAAAAATTTGCTATAATATTATTATTTATAATTATTCCTATTTGTAATGGTTTTAGCCAAACATCAAATATTATTATAAATAAAGCCAGCCATTTTGAGTTAATACTCGAAAATGACACAATTGATTTTATTGTATTAAATAGCAATTTATCTGAAAAAAAACCCATTTTACTTTATTGTCAGAGCGAAAACCCAATTCCTTTATTTATTAATTATAACAATAGTGAAATTTTCATGTATGCCGGTGGAATAATAAATTTTGATTATAAATCAATAGCTGAAAATTATTATATAGTTGTCATTTCTAAACCAAAAATTTCTTTAATATCCGAACCTACAGAAATTTTCAATAATGATACAGAAATAATAAATTATTTTAAAAGAAACAATCAAAATTCAGATTTCCTCAATTCAGAAAGTCTTGAAAATAATACTAATAGAGCATTATATGTATTAAAATTTTTAAGTTCTCAAAAATGGGTAGATAATACCAATTTAGTTGTGGTTGGTTATTCACAAGGGGCAGAAATTGCCACAAATATTGCTATAAAAAATAATAAAGTTACAAAATTAGGATTATTGAATCCTATTCCTTACGGGAAAATAGGTCTGGCAATTAGACAGATTCGACAAGAAGCAAATAAAAAAATTATTTCGTGGGAAGAAGCCGATAAAAAAATTTCGGAACTGACAGAATTTTATTCACTTTCTCTTGATCCAATAGTTATCAAGAAATCGTTAGGTATCGTTTCTTGGGGCTCTTTTTCCACTCCACTTATAGAAGAATGGACAAAATTAAATATTCCAATTTTCTTAGGTTATGGAATCAATGATTTCAGTGCAGAATTTTGCGACTTAGCTCCTCTATATTTTATACGCATCAACAAAAATAATTTAACTGCAAAAAGATATATAAATATGGGGCATAATTTTTGTAATATTGACACAAATGGAAATGAAGATATTAATTTTATCCATTGGAACGAAGTTATGGCAGATTTTTGCCAATGGTTACAATAATATTATAGTAAAGTCATGAAATTATATACAGAAAAATTAATAAAACGTTATGGCAAAAGAACAGTTGTTCAGAGTGTAGATGTTGAGGTAAATCAAGGTGAAATTGTTGGATTGCTTGGTCCAAATGGAGCAGGAAAAACCACAACTTTTTATATGATTGTAGGATTAATTCGTCCGAATGAAGGCAAAATATTTATTGATAATAAAGAAATTACAAATCTACCTATCTACAAAAGAGCAAGATGTGGAATAGGATACTTGGCACAAGAAGAATCCGTTTTTCAACAACTTTCTGTTCAAGACAATATTCTGTCAATTCTTCAAATGACAAAATTATCTAAAAAACAGCAATTAGAAAAAACGGAAAAATTAATTGATGAATTTGGACTAAATCACATACGAAAAAGCAAAGGATTTCAACTTTCGGGTGGCGAACGGCGAAGAACAGAAATTGCTCGTGCTTTATCTTTGGATCCACATTTTATTTTATTAGACGAGCCGTTTGCAGGAGTTGATCCTATTGCAGTTGAAGACATTCAGAAAATTGTGATGACACTAAGAGAAAAAAACATTGGCGTTTTAATTACCGACCATAATGTTCATGAAACTCTTTCAATAACAGACCGAGCTTATTTATTGTTTAAAGGCAGTATTTTGAAAAGTGGAACAAGCGAAGATTTAAGTAATGATGAACAAGTAAGAAAACTTTATCTTGGCGAGAATTTTGAATTGAGAAAACAATAGATTCATGAACCAAAACATTTGGAAAAAAAATAACAATCAAGAAACAAAATATAGCCTTTTATTATAACGCCATTCTAAATAATTGCATTTATATTTCTAAAACAGCCTAAATAATAAAGATTTTGATTTAATTCTTAAAAATCTTGAATAAGAGTTGATAATATTTTTTTATCCTCTATTTGTCTCCAATATTCATTTCTGTTTTCAATTTGATCGGCATAAAATTCTAATGTGGTTCCAATTGTTTGAAATCCATTCAATGATTTTGTTCTTAAAAAAAAATCATTTGTGAAATTTTATGGACTTTTACATACGTAATTTTTTTTGCAGATTTAATGTTAAATAAAATAAAATCATTATTTTGCAGTTTCTTTAATAGCTACAAAAATGTTTTGAAAAATTTTTATATTTCAATATTATTCATTTTATCTGTGTTAACAGGATTTACACAAAAAAGTCGTCCGATGAATTTAGAACGATTAGATATGCAAATAGCACATTTTGGATATTCGTTAGGATTAAATATGATGGATTTTACCGTTCGACCTTCTGATTTTTCAACAAGTCCACTGTTCGATACTATTTATGGAGTTGAAATAGGTCGTTATGTCGGTTTTAATGTAAATATGATTGCAAATCTGCGACTTGGAAAACATTTTGATTTACGCTTCCTTCCCGGATTAAATTTCGGACAACGAGGTTTGCATTATAAATTGATAAAATATGGCGAATTTCAAAAAAGGTCAATGATGATTGAATCAACATATATAGATTTACCATTATTAATAAAATATAAAGCTGTCAGAATAAATAATTGGAGACCATTTTTAATAGGAGGTATTGACATGAAAATTGATTTAGCTGCTCAAAAGAAAATTAAAGCAGAAGATATGCCCAAAATAAGATTGAAAGCTACAGACGCATATTACGAACTTGGTCTTGGTGCAGATTTTTTCCTTGAATATTTTATGTTTGGTATTGAAATAAAAGCTTCTTGGGGAATTAGAAATATTGTTGATTATGATAATTCTCAATTTACTTCATATTACAAACGGTTAAATTCCAGAATGGTACACATTAGTTTTCATTTTGAAGGTGGGAAAATTGATAAATTAAAATGGTGGAAAAACTAAATTATTAAGAAATTCCAAAAAAAATGTTATTGCTAAAAACAAAGAAATCTAAAAATTAAAAGCAAATTGTCAACTTACAAAACGCATATCAAGAAATTATAAAATATTATTACCAACAATTTTTATGAGTAACAAAAAAAGCTATGATGCTAAAAAGATTTCTTTAATTTTATTTCCTCAAGAATTATTTAATAAAGAAATTGTTTTAAAAGAAATTTCAAAAAAGACATCAATTTTAGAACAAGAAATTAAAGATTTTAGAATTATTCGTCAATCAATAGATGCCAGAAAATCAGTAAAATATAATGTTGAAATTGAATATATACTTAAAGAAGAAAAATTTCAATTATTAAATAAAGACTTTACTTTTAGAGATGTTACAAATTCAGAATCAATAATAATTGTAGGAGCGGGACCGGCAGGATATTTTGCTGCGATAGAATGTTTGTTACAAGGAATAAAACCAATAATTTTTGAAAGAGGGAAATCTGTAGATGAAAGGAAATTCGACATTTCTAAAATAAATTCAAATGAAACTTTAAATTTTGATTCAAATTATGTTTTTGGTGAAGGTGGAGCCGGAACGTATTCTGATGGAAAATTATTTACACGTAGTAAAAAAAGAGGTGATAACAATAAAATTTTGCAACTTTTACATTTTTTTGGAGCAGAAGAATCTGTTTTAATTGAATCACATCCGCATATTGGAACAGATAAACTTCACGATATTTTGCAAAATATTCGTAAAAAAATTATTGATTGCGGAGGAGAAATTTATTTTAATTCAAAAGTGGTTGATTTGTTGATTAATAATGAACAACTCAACGGCATCAAACTTGAAAATGGAGAAGAATTTCAATCTAATTTTGTAATTTTAGCAACGGGGCATTCTGCAAGAGATGTTTATGAATTTTTGTATCGGAACCATGTACAAATTACAAATAAAAATTTTGCAATGGGAATAAGAGTTGAGCATCCTCAAGAATTGATTGACAAAATTCAATACAAACAGCCTCACGGAGAATTTTTACCACCAGCTTCTTATAATTTGGTAAAACAGATTAACGGACGAGGAGTTTATTCTTTTTGTATGTGTCCGGGCGGAACAATTGTAAATTCGTCTTCTGAATCTAATAGTATTGTTGTGAATGGAATGTCAAATTCCAAACGAAATTCACCTTATGCAAATTCCGGAATTGTAGTTGAAATCAGAGAAGAAGATTGTTTGGGATTTTCTGAAAACAAAATATTCTCAGGATCAAATTTTCAAAAAGAATTTGAAAATTTAGCTTATCGTAATGCTGCAAGCAATTTAAAAGCACCGGCACAACGTTTGACAGATTTTGTTGCCGGAAAAATATCTCGTTCTTTGCCTGAATGTAGTTATACTCCCGGTCTTATTAATAGTCCGTTACATTTTTGGCTTCCGGAAATAATCAGAAAACACCTCCAATTAGGATTTTTAGAATTTAACAAACAAATGAGAGGTTTTTTGACAAATGAAGCAGTAATTGTCGGCGTTGAGTCACGAACAAGTTCTCCCGTGAAAATTGAAAGAGATAAAGTTTCTTTATCAACAAATATAAAAGGTTTGTATGCTTGTGGAGAAGGAGCCGGATTTGCTGGCGGAATTGTATCTAGTGCAATTGATGCCCAAAATGTTGTCATGAAAATTGTTGTAGAAATTCGCTAAGTAAATGACAAAAATTGGAAAATATTTATATTTGACATATAATCAGAGTTTGATAACGATTTTGCAATAAAATCTAAACCATATCGGAAGAAATTTTCAGTCATTTTACCATCGTTTTTTAATTATGATCTGAAACTTATTTTATTGATTTTTAACAATTTATATCTCTATTCGTTTTTTTTTATGTACTAATACCAAAACGCTATCAAATTAGCAAATAATATTATTTTAAAAAATTTAAAATATAATTTTTTTGTAGTTGTTGAAACTACAACGGTAAATAAAAAATATCAATATCGAGCCTGTTTTTTTTATTATTAAGCATCAATACTTTTTTTCCTTTAAAAGCATTATTTATCAATCGTATTGCATCATCAACAGCTTTAATAATAACCGGTAAATCGTACAAAGATAGTATCTTTTTCCCATTTTGTCAAACCATTGTCATCTGCTTCATCTCGAAAAGCAACCCTAAAATAAAAAATATAACACTTTAATTTTTGACTTTTTTATAATTAAATGTTTTTAAAATTACTCTTTATTTTTGTTATCTCCAAAATTTTTACATAAAATTTTTTGTAATTAAAAGAAATATATGAATATCGGATCTAAAATTAGGGCACTAAAAGAAAAACATTCTTTATCACAAGAAGAAGAAGCAATAAAATTAGATATTTCACAAAGTGCTTTATGCAAAATAGAAAGTGGCTATGTAGAAAAAATAGATTTTGCATTGATAAATAAAATTTGTGTATTATAGTAAACTGTTTATTATCAAACAAAGAAAAAATAAAATCTATTATCGGATTTAAACGGGTATTAGAAGCTATACAAGACAATATGATAGCCGATTAGCATTATTCTGCAAATATTTTTAATATATTCATTTTTTTTCGTGCTTTTTTCATATTTTTTTATTAAATTTGGCAATTAATATTTTAAGATTATGAAAAAATTTTTCTTTTTAATTTTATTAGTAATTTCCATTGTAAGTTTTTCTCAAAATTCAGCTACATCAATTATTTTAAATACTAAATCCGAAAAAACAGGCTTAGCAATTAAAGAAGATTTAGTTTCTTCTTTTGTCGCAACTTATTCATTTAATGAGCTGAAATTTATTAATAAAAGCGTTAATAACGAAAATTTTACACAATTACAGATTTATCAGTCTTATCCTTTCGGAAATTTTGGTTCTCCACAATTACCTCAAATAAGAGATTTGATTAATATTCCATTAAATTCTTCGATAAATTTAGAAATTATTAGTTTTTCTGAAACCGACATTAACTTGTCAGATTATGAAATTTCTAAAATTTTTCCAAATCAACCCGATGTTAGAAAAGACCAAACAACGGTTGATTTTATTTATCACAATCAAGAATATTTAACAAATGAATTTACAAACCTTCCAATTGCAAATATTATTCAATTAGGAAATTTACGCGGATTAAATTTAGGCGAATTACAAATAAATCCGATTGTTTATAATCCGGTCGAAAATAAAATTAAAATTTTTAATGATATTGTTATTGAAGTTACTTTCGACAAGGCAGATGTAGAAAGAACTCGAACGATGATTAATAAAACTATAAACCCTTATTTTTCATCAATTTATAACAAAGTGATAAATAAAACTATTTTCCAAAAATTAACAAAAGATAGTTTTGATGACCATCCGGATTTTTGGCATTCTCCTGTGAAAATGCTTGTTATTGCCGATGATATGTTTCAAGAATCACTTCAACCTTGGATTGAATGGAAAACTCAAAAAGGTTTTTATGTTGATGTTAATTATAAATCTACTATTGGAAATGATTACACCTCAATACAAAATTTTATTCATCAAAAATATAATACCGGATTGTCAGAAGGTAATGCTCCTACTTTTTTAGTTCTTGTTGGGGACATTTTGCAAATTCCTTCCGGTGTAGGTATTAATACAGAAGTTGCTTCCGACTTATATTATGCTTCGGTTGATGGGGATATGTTTCCGGAAATGTATCATAGCAGAATTTCGGTAGAAACTACTGCTGAATTAGATAATTTTATTGAAAAACTTCTTTACTACGAAAAATATCAAATTGAAGACCCGTCTTATTTGAATAATGTTTTATTAGTGGCCGGCGAAGATAGTTATTGGAATTTTCATGAAGCTCAACCAACAGTTCGTTTTGCTGAAAATTATTTTTTCAACGAAGATCATGGTTTTGAGAATGTTTATGCTTATTACGACGAATATACAAATTGTTACAATAGATTTAATACAGGTGTTGGTTTTGCAAATTATTCGGCTCATGGTGGTTCTGATTGTTGGGCTGGTCCTTATTTTGGTGTTAGTTCGGTAAATGCTTTGACAAATGTAAATAAATATTTTTGGGCTATCGGAAATTGTTGTCAATCAGGAGCTTTTAGTACTACGACTTGTTTGGGCGAAGGTATTATTCGTGCTCATCAAAAAGGCGGTTTTGCTTATATTGGTTCTGTTCCGAATACTTGGTGGGGTGCAGACTTTTATTGGACTGTTGGTTTTCCTTCTAATGGAATTGCCGACCAGATTACTTTCACTCCAACTTTTGAAGAAACCGAAAAAGGCATGTATGAAATGTTTTTCGATGATTCTCAATATAATACAATTAGTTCTTTAATGTTTACCGGAAATTTGGCTGTAACTTTTCACGATCCGGGATACGCATCACAATATTATTTTGAAGCTTATCATACTTTTGGAGATGGTTCGGTTATGCCTTTTAGAACAGAACCAACAATTAATGAAGTTGCTTGTATTCCTGTAATTTTTCTTGAACATTCTCAATTTAATCTTACCGCAGAACCAAGTTCTTATGCTGCTATTTCAAAAAACGGACAGCTTCTTGGAGTAGGATATGCAGACCCTGCCGGAAATATTACAATCAATTTTGATACTCCAATTACTGAAGAAGGCGAATATTTACTTGTTGTTACTTGTCCTCAAAAAATTCCTTATTTTCAGAATCTCAATGCTTTTCCACTTAATGGCGAGTTAATTGTCAAAATGAATCATTATTTAGATGGAGACGGTCTTTTGGCGTATAATGAAACTGCAAATTTATCTTTACGAATTAAAAATGCAGGTACTGAAACTTCTGAAAATTTAATTCTTACACTCTCTTGTAACGACCCTTTAATTACTATTTCTAATCCAATATTTCATTATAATCCACTTTCACAAAATGATGAAGTTTTATTGGAAAATATTTATGAATTAATAGTTTCTCCGGATATAGAAAATATGCATTTATTTAATTTTATCCTTTCAATACAATCCGGCGATAACCAATGGGAATTTAATTTTAATTATACTGCTTATAAACCTATCCTAAATTATATTAATTTTGAAACTATTGGCGATATTGTTGATAATCAAGATTTTATAATAAAAGTCTCAACAAACAATTTAAGTCATTTAAGTTCCTTTAATACAATTGCTTATCTTAGCTCTGCTGATAATAATGTAATTATTGAAAATTTAGATTATTATATTGGCGAAATTGCTTTTAATCAAACAAAAGATGCTTATTTTTTGGTGAAATTTACAGATATTTCGGAAGAAATTTTACATAATTTTCATTTTATAGTTGCCGGAGATAATGGAATGGTTTCAACTTCTGCTGATTTTTGTATTCTTAATCAAAATAAATGTTCTATAATTTTGAATTTACTTGATGATTATGGAGATGGTTGGCAAGGATATGGAGATATTGCTTTGATAATGTCGTTTTCTGATGGAAGCCCTTCTCAAACGTTTTTAATGCAAAATCCGGAACCTTATCCTGCTCATAATCATCATACAGAAACACACATTTTTAATATTTTGAAAAATACAGAAATTACTTTAACTTGGATTATTGATGACGGTACAAATTATATAGATGAAATTTCTTTTCTTATTACTTATGCAGACGGTACAACTATTATTAATACAACCCAAGATATTGCAATAAACGGACTTTCATATTCTTTCATAAACACTTGTAATTGTGATACTTCTGCTGATTGTAATATAATTTCTGATATTAACGTACAAAATATTTCAGTTGAAGAAAATAATGCTGTTGTTTCTTTATCCATTTCTAATTCAAGTGAAAATCAATTTATTATGTATAAATTATTAAGAAATGGAGTGTTAATTGCTATATTAAATCCGGATATTACAAATTATATTGATATTGTTCCGATTGATTATCAAAATCTTAATCAAACATATTCTTTAATCCCTGTTTGTAATACCGGAAATTTATCTAATATTTCGACAATAACTACTTCTTTAATTGATGTTCCAATTAATTCAACAATTACTTTAGATATTTATCCAAATCCTGTTGAAAATAATCAAGTTGTAAAAATTATTCCTTATGAAAATTATCTAATTACTATTCTTGACATCAATGGTAAAGTAATAAAAAACATTAAAAACACATCTGCATTTAATGCTCCTTCAGTGCCGGGAACTTATTTGATAAATATCTCAAGTAATACTTTAAATAATAATATTAAGCTAATTGTTTATTAAGTTAATAAATCTATAATTATGAAATTTGATATTTTTGATTTTGAAGAAAAAGATAATTTTGATAAGTATATAAAGTCAGCATCAGAGAATATTTCTCAATTATTAAAGAAAACAGGTAAAGGGAATAATTTTTTGGGCTGGTTAGATTTACCTTTTAATTATAATAAAGAATCCCTTGTAGATATTTGTAAAACTGCTATCAAATTTCAACGATTTGATATTGTTATTGTTATTGGAATAGGAGGTTCATATTTGGGTTCAAAAGCTGTTATTGAGGCTTTAAAACCACAATTTGGGATTTTAAAACCGGAAATTATTTTTGCAGGTCATACTTTAAGTGAAGATTATTATTCGGAACTTATTGATTACCTAAAAGATAAATCTTTTGGTTTGGTTATTATTTCAAAATCCGGCACGACTACCGAACCTGCAATTGCTTTCCGTATTCTTTTAAATGAATTAAAGAAATCTGTTCCAAAAGAAAAATTAGCAGAGAGAGTTGTCACAATTACAGATTCTTCAAAAGGTGCTCTGAAAACTATTTCGGTAAATGAAAATTATAAATCTTATATAATCCCAGACGATGTTGGTGGAAGATTTTCTGTTTTAACTCCCGTTGGACTTCTTCCTATTGCAATTGCCGGTTTTGATATAAGTGCTTTGTTGAATGGTGCTGTCGATGCTCGTCAAATGTGTGCGAAATATAATGAAAATAATTTAGCTGTTTATTATGCAGCTTTTAGAAATTTAATGTACAAATCGGGTAAAAAAATCGAATTATTGATTAATTTTAATTTGCGATTAAATTTTATAGCAGAATGGTGGAAACAACTTTTTGGCGAAAGTGAAGGTAAAGAGTTGAAAGGAATTTTCCCTGCTTCTGCATCTTTTACTACCGATTTACATTCGCTTGGACAATATATTCAACAAGGAGAAAGACATCTGTTTGAAACGGCAATTGTTGTTGAAAATAATTCAAAATTAAGAATTGAAATTCCTTTTGATGAAAATAATTTAGACGAATTGAATTATATTTCTTTAAAAAATATTGAATTTATAAATCAGAAAGCACGAGAAGGTACTCTAAAAGCTCATCTTGACGGTGGAGTTCCAAATTGTAAAATTTCTATTGAAAAATTAGATGAATATAATATTGGATATTTATTATATTTCTTTGAATTTGCTTGTGCAATAAGTGGTTATATGCTTGAAATTAATCCTTTTGATCAACCTGGAGTTGAAAATTATAAGAAAAATATGTTTGAACTTTTGGGTAAAAAATAATTTTGACGAAACTTATTTCTTATATTAAAGACTTTTTCTTTTTAATTTATCCTGCTTTTTGCGAAGCATGTGGAAAAACGCTTTTAAATAATGAATCTGTACTATGTACTAATTGTTTGTATGAATTGCCCAGAACAAATTATTTTGGCAAAGACGATAATCCGATTTTGATACTTTTGGCAGGAAGACTAAAATTAGAATATGCAACCTCTTTGTTTTCTTTTCAAAAAGATTCGAGTTTTAGGAAGTTGATTCATAAGTTAAAATATAAAAATAAGCCTGAAATCGGAATATTGCTGGGAAAAGAACTTGCAGCTGATATGAAAAAAAAGAATGATTTTTTACCGTTTGATTTTATTGTTCCTGTTCCGTTGCATCCAAATCGACAAAAACAAAGAGGCTATAATCAGAGTGAACAAATAGCTATTGGTTTGGCAGAAATTTTAAATATTAATATTTCTGTTGATAACTTAATTAGAAATATTGAAACTACGACTCAAACAAAAAAAACAAAAGATGATAGATGGCAAAATGTTTCCGGAAAATTTATCATTAAAGATGAAGAAACATTTGAAAATAAGCATATTTTGTTAGTTGATGACGTTTTGACAACCGGAGCAACGATTGAGGCTTGTGGAGAAATGCTGTTGAAAATCAATGGTTTGAAACTTTCAGTAGCAGTTTTGGCGAAAGTGTAAGTTTTGTAAAATTTTGATATATTACAAATGTAAATTTAAAGACCATTATCCCGCATAGCTATGCATTCCGCTCAATAAAAAACTTACACCAAAATATGTCATCACGACCGAAAGTATCGCAATAATCATAAATAAATGATAGAATTTGTCTTTTTGGAAAATTGGTAAAGTTTTTTCGTGTAGTGGAATACAATAAATCAATAAAGTAATTAAAGCCCATACTTCTTTTGGATCCCAACCCCAATACCTACCCCAAGTAATATTTGCCCAAACAGCTCCAATAAAAATTCCTGCTGCTAATAATGCAATTCCCGGATATAGCAAGATTTTAGACAAATTTGTGATTTGTTTAAAAACAAGATTTTCGGTTTTATGAAATATTTTAAGAATAAAATATAATATAGATAAAATTAAAGTAAAAGCAAATAATGAGTATGAAATCATAATAACCGTAACGTGAATAATTAACCAAGGCGAATTTAATACAGGCATTAAAGGTGTAATTTTTGGAGAAATAAAACCAAAAGTTGTAACTAAAAGTAATAATCCGGTGAGAAGAAATCCTGCAAATTTTATGACATCATATTTTTTAAAAAATAGAATTGAGAATAATAAAACCGACCAAACGGTGAAAACTAAAGTTTCGTAGATACCGCTTAACGGGACATGTCCTGAAATATACCAACGTGTTATTAAACAAGCGGATAACAACAAAAATGAAAAAATAAGTTGTATGAATAGCAGTATATTCAAATAACAAAATTGTTTGTTTTTAAAAATCTTTAAAATAATTAAAACAAATGCCAAAACTGCAAATATTAAGTTAATAATAAATAGAAATTTTACAACATCGTATTTATTATATAAAATTTCAACATTTGTTTTCGTATCGGAAATACTTCCTTGTTCTGCTTTTTTTATTTGATAATTATGTAATTTCTCAAAAATATTATGAGTTAAAGCAGTGTCATTATTTTCTAACGTTTCGTAAATTATTTGTAAAATACTTGACATAAAAAGAGTATCTTCTGAATTTATTTTTGATAAATCGTCTGTCGGAGAAAGCCATTTGTTTCCATAAGGAAATATTTTTAAAGGTTTTCCGGTAGAAAGTTGGAAAATGCTGTTATATTTTTCGTCTATTTCTTTAAGTCCTTTTTGATTAAAGTTTTGAGGTGAAAATAAATCTAATTTTTTCTCTCTTGTAATAAATAATTCTTGAAAACTTATATAATCTTTAAAATTCAGTTTTGATTTAATTTCAGAATTTTTTATTTTTATCATTGGTTCAAATTGCCATTCTTCGGGGTAAAAAATCCAGCCGGCAAATACTTGAACAGCATCAAAATCTTTGTAAGAAGACTTTCCGTAAATTTTTGTAACAAATTCTTTTGCATAAGTGTCTATTGGAGCAATTCGGCGATTATAAAAAACTGATAATTTTCCAAATTCTTCAGCATTTTCTTTTGAAATAGTTTTCTGTGCTGAAAGAGAGGAAATTCCAAATAAGAAGAATACAGAAACTATAAATGTTTTTTTCAATAACTTTCGATAATCTCCGGATTTACTAAAAAATATCCAAATTGTTGAAAATAACAAAAGTAAATATCCGATATAAGTTATTATTGTTCCAAAAAAATCAAAAGTAACCATCAAAACGCTTCCTTGCATATCTTCATCAAAATCGGATTGATAAAATTTATATCCTTTATATTTTGCAACATTATTCATTGAAATTTCGGCTTCTGTTTCAATATTATTATCAATAATTTTTATTTCACTTATAAAATCCATAGGCGAATTAGTTCCCGAATAATAATCCATTTTAAAATTTTTTAATTCCACTTCAAAAGGTAATTTTATATTGGTTTCTTGCATTTTTTCTCCTTTTCTGATATGAATTTCTCCTCTTTCGGAAGTCAAAAATGATACAAATCCACCCAATAATATCACACAAATCGAAATATGAATAAAAAGCATCGGAATATTTTTTTTGTATGATTTTTGTACTACATAATTTAGTACATATAAAATTGTTGTAATTACAAAGAAAGCAATAAACCACCACGAATGATAAATATTTTTAAGAACAAAATCAGAGCCGTTTTTTGCTTCAATAAATGTTGTTATTCCTAATATTATTATTAAAATTGTTACTAAAATTAAAGGTATTTTTTTGAAAATTTTCATAAATTAATTGGTAATTATTTAGGAGCAAAATTAACCAATAATATATTAACCACAAAATAATATTTTAAAAATAAGTCATTTTCTCAAATAAATTATAAAAATTATAAGCGTGTTCTCAAAAAGTAGATGTCAATAGTGCTGAAATCGAAGACTTCTGGAAATATTTTTTAGGTAACATATAGTCAAAGTCAGGGAAGAGTGAAAAAGTGTTGATGTATAAAAACCGTTAAAAATTAGATTAGGGGTGAAAATAAAAAAGACCTAAACAGGTTTTGAAAACTTATTAGGTCTTTTTTATTTTTGAGATATTTTTAATATACCACAGTCAAAGTTCCGGTTTTTTTCTTGCCGTTTTCAAGAGTCATTACGTAGAGATATGTTCCTGTCGGTACCGGTCTGTTTTTATATTTTCCATCCCAAGGAATATAAATATTTTTACATTCAAACATCTTTTGTCCCCAAGTATTGAAAATCTCTAATGTAAATTCTTCAAATTGTTCCATTTTGTCGATAACCCATGTGTCATTCGTTCCATCACCGTTAGGAGTGAAAGCGTTTGGAATATCAAGTTCATCAGGACAAGGTCTTACCAAAACAGAATCTACTGCGACATTGCATATTTCTCCGTCTGAAACGCTTACAATATAATATCCGCTTTGAGTTACAGTTATGTTTTTAGTTGTTTCTCCTGTACTCCAAAGAATAGTTTTTTGGAAAGTATTAGCACTGAGTTTTATTGATTGAGTGCTACAGAAATCTTCAATTTTGGGTCTGGCAGTAATTTCTACTTCAGGGAACATTACTTTTAGTTCTAAAATTATGATACTATCGCAACCATTAATTGTTTTTAGATTTTGTACATAAGTACCTTGTTTGGTTTCATTAAATCCAAATTGAGTGAAAGTGTCTCCATCGCAAATTGTTGATTTATAGACAGGTGAATGGTATTCGGGATATGCAGATAAATGAAGGACTAAAATGCTATCGCAACCTTCGGTTGTCTGTAAATGTTGAGTGAAAGTTCCTGTTGTATGATGATTAAAACCATGTTCGGTATAGATTTCACCGCCACAAATTGAAGCAGAATATTCAAAATAATATTTAGGATTTACTGTTAGGTTTAGAGTAACAATACTATCACAACCAAATTTTGTTGCTAAATGCCGAACATAAGTGCCGGTTTGATTTGCATGAAATCCATTTTCATTATAATATGTACCTTCACAAATAGCTGCATCTATACTATAATTATAAGAAGGATGAACTGTTAAATAAAGAGTTATAATACTATCACAACCATTAACAGATTGAAGATTTTTTACATAAATTCCAGCTGTATTTTCAGAGAAACCATAATTTGAATAAGTAGCACCTTCACAAATAGAAGCGTAGAACTTAGGATAATAACTGGGGAATTGATTCAAATAGAGTGTTACTACACTATCGCAACCATATTGAGAAACGAGATGTTGTGTATAAGTTCCGGGTAAACTTGCTAAAAATTCATATTGATTATAGATTCCGCCCATACAAATATTTCCGTTTATGTTAATATTATAAATAGGATTAATGTTTAAATTCAGTGTAATAGTTGTTCCGCAAGCACCTGTTCCGGTATATGTTCCTGCCGAACTTACATTAAATCCGTTTGCGGTATAAGTTTGTCCCTGACATATTGCAGCATCAATTACAGAATTATTATAATTTAGGGCTACCGAATGATGTATTGTATCCGTACATTGATTATTTGCCAGACCGGCACTAAGATAAACATCGTAAGTTCCACCGGTTCCAAAAGTATGAGTTGGACTATAATCATAAGAGAAAGTTCCATCACCAAAATCCCAATAAGCAGTTTCACAACCTTCGCCTGTACCATTAGGAGTAACTCCGTTAGAGCTAACATCACTATTATTTATAAAATGAACTGTCATTGAGCAAGAATCAATAATTTCATAAGTAAAATTTGCTAACGGATAACGAGGACCGGCAACAGCAGAAAGTAAAAACGAGCAGTTGTTATTACTTAAAAAAGAACATTCGCAATAATAAGTGCCATAGCCTGTAACATTTAATTCGTTTGATGTAGATAAAGTTACATTCGGGCTACCGAATTCATACCAACGATAATTAAATCCTAAAGGAGCATAAAAAGTATTTGTAGTTGATTCTCCACAAGAAGCAGCAGATAAATTTTTTCTTCCACCACAATTTAGGACAAAATATGCATATCCGTAATGTCCGGATTGAGAGCAATCGTAAGTAGTTAATTGGATATAAATTGTTTGTCCATCTAAATTTGATAAATCAACACCTACGGTTGTCCAATCTTTCCACAATACGCTATTTGGAGCAACATTCCAACCTAAACCCGGTCCTGAAACAAATGTAGCAGAATAACAACTAGGATTTATTTCCATTCCTGACGAGTTAAGAAATTTTATTGTAAATTTAGGCTGCTCAATCATAGAATGGCTAGGGTCTTCCATTACAGCAGCATATTTTAAAATTAAAAGTTCATTTTCTGAAGCATTAACCGTATATTCATAAGTTATGCTTTCTGCTTGAGCTCCGGTACCCCAATTACCTAATCTTACTGAAGCTCCTGAACACATTGGAACGGTATGAAGCAAATTATTTGTTCTAATGTCTGTTTCATTTAAATCCGTATGAACAGTATGTCTGCTAGTTTCAGCAGTTGGTCCATTATTTACAACTCCAATAGATTGATTAGGATTTGTAAAAGTACCATAACGGCAAACGCAGGTAGGCAGATTAAAATTTGTAAAATCAAAACAAGCAAAATTTACTATGCCTTCGCATGTTGTTGTAAAAAATCCCATATTACAGTCAACATTATATATTGGAGAGCCGCTACTATATATATAGTAATCATATTGAGCTGCACTTGATAAGTTTGTAAGTGAGGCTGATGAAGAATTTGTGTTTATTGTCGTTCCCGCACTTGTTCCAGGAATAAAATTGTGAGGCCCGTATTCTATTGTCCATGGTCCGGTAGAACCAGAATCCGTCCATGTTATATTTGCCGAATTTGTAGTAATATTAGAAATATTAATTGTAATTCCACAAGGAGTAGTAAATGTAGCAGTATTACACGAATAAGAAGGGTTACCTGAGGGATAAATATATAGTGTAATACCCGTACTGTATTGCAAATTTGTAAGAGTAGCTGAAGTATTTGTAGTTACTATTTGTATGCCTGTACCGGGAGTAAAATTTGTTGCTCCATATTCAACAATCCATGGACCAGGTGCACCACTTGTCCATGAAACATTTGCAGAACTTGTTGTAATACTAGTAACGTTAATGTTAGATATTGTTAAAATGCTTTGATTAGCAACAGTTACATTTACAGCAAAACCACCATATACAACGCTCCCATCTGTATGCCAAGCAAAGGTAACACAACTTGAAGTACTTGCATTACATAAATCCCAATTATTAGGACTTGGAATACTGCTTGATGTTGTGCCTGACCATGTCCAAATGTTTGTACCACTAGATGTAATAGTTAAACCATCAAATGATGAACTTTCAACATACCAATATGTTATAACAACATTTGATATAAACATTCCCGGTCCTGCGCAAAATGTTGTTGTATAATTTTCACTATTACCATAATTTCCGGAAGGTCCTCCTGAATCATATAAAACAATATTACTTGTTATTGTTGTCGTCTGCCCATTAATGGTATTAATATTGTATGACGTTTGACTAAATGAAAACAAATAACTAAAACAGAATAAAAAACAGAATAAAATTTTTTTCATAGAATTTACCTTTTAATAGTTAAAACAAAATAATTCCCAAATTTATAAAATATTTTAATAAATATCAACATTTATTTTTATAAAAGACGAATTTTTTTAAAAAAGGTTGCGTTATTTGATATTTTTTCTTAAAAAACATCAAATTTTATAAAATTTTTAGTAGTTTTATTTAGATTTTTTATATATTTTCAATTAAAATATTCCACAAATTATCTTTTGGGAATGGTGCAGTGATAATTAATGGTTCTTGTTTTATAGGATGAACGAAATTAATTTTTGCGGAATGTAAAGAAATTGAGGCATCCGGATTTGAACGTAGAAATCCGTATTTTAAATCTCCTTTGATTGGGCAGCCAATTTCTGCTAATTGACATCTTATTTGATGATGACGTCCGGTTTGTAAATCAATTTCTAATAAAAAATATTTTTCTGATTTATTAATTACTTTATAGCGTAAAATTGCTGTTTTAGTTTCTTTTGACTCTTTTTTTCTTATAAAAGATTTATTTTTCCCTTCATCACGATAAATATTATAAATAAGTGTATCTTCGTCTTTTGGTGGTTTGTTTCCACAAATTGCATAATAAGTTTTTTTTGCTTCTTTCAATTTGAACATTTCATTTAGTCTTGTTAAGGCTTTAGTTGTTTTTGCAAATAAAACCACACCACTTACAGGTCTGTCGAGACGATGAACAACTCCCAAAAAAACATTTCCTTGTTTATTATATTTTTCTTTCAAATAGATTTTTAATAATTCTGAAATCGGAATATCTTCAGTCTTATCTCCTTGTACAATTTGTCCGGCTTTTTTATTAACAGCAATAATATGGTTATCTTCGTATAAGATTTCTAATTCGGAACTATTCATTGATTTTTGATTTTAGATTATTACGCTTTGCTACATGAGAGCTTTGCCGTTGTTACGCTTCGCTCCACGAGGGGTTGCTTTCAGCGAGGGCTTTTCCGTTTGCCGTTCATCCAATTGAGAATTGAAAATGGAAAATTGAGATATGAGACCTTTTCGTCCCTTCGCCCATCTTGGCTCTTGATTCTTGGTTCTATCATCGAAACGGTCTAACATTTAATATTGTTCGTCTTCATTTGGAAAATCATTATTTCTAATATCTGTAATATAATTAGCGACTGCGTCAGTTATAATTTTATCTAAATTACAATATCTGCGGAGAAATCGAGGGGAAAATTCTTGTGTCAGTCCAAGCATATCATACGAAACTAAAACTTGTCCATCAACATTTCCAGCACCAATTCCAATAATAGGAACAGTAAGTTCTGTTGCGATTTTTTTTGCTAAAACTGCCGGAACTTTTTCTATGACGATAGCGCAACAACCTAACTCTTGTAGCAGATGAGCGTCTTCAATTAATTTTTGAGCTTCGTTTTCTTCTTGAGCTCTGACGACATAAGTACCAAATCTATGAATACTTTGCGGAATTAAGCCTAAATGCCCCATTACAGGAATTCCTGCAGATAATATTCTTTTTATTTGATCTTTTGATTCAGAACCACCTTCAATTTTTACAACTTCAGCACCTGTTTCTTTCATAATTCTAATTGCTGAAGCTAAAGCCAATTTTGAATTGCTTTGATATGTTCCAAAAGGTAAATCAACAACAACTAAAGCACGTTTTACACCTCTCACAACATTTGAAGCATAAAAAATCATTTCATCTAATGTTATTGGCAAAGTTGATTCGTAGCCTGCCATTACGTTAGCTGCAGAATCACCAACTAAAATTACATCAATGCCGGCTTTGTCAATAATTTTCGCCATACTATAATCGTAGGCTGTTAGCATTGTAATTTTACGCCCTGAATTTTTAAATTCTTGTAATTGGTGAGTAGTAATTTTTTTTATTTCTTTATATGAAGACATTTTATTATCTTTGTAAATTGTTGCAAAAATAAAACTTTTTACTATGAAAAACAAATTATTGTTGATATTACCTTTTTTCATTATGTTTATGATGTTTTCTTCATGTTCAACCGATTTGGAAATAAATGCCGATTATAAAGAAATTCCTGTTGTTTTTTGCGTATTAAATCCAAGTAGGGAGATGCAATATGTTAAAATCAATAAGACTTTTTTGGGAAAAATTGATGCTCATCAAATGGCTCAACAAAGTGATTCGCTGTTTTTTACTGACAATATTGTTGTAATTTTGAAGAAATATACCAATAAAAACGAGGTAGCAAGTTGGATTTTTGACCGTTGTGATAGTATTCCTAAAGATGATGGACTTTTTGCTAACGATAAAAATATTATATATCAAAAGAAAATTGATTTTGGCGTAAATACTAAAGATGACGAATATAAAATTATTGTGAATATTGGAGAAGGAAAACATATTGTTGAAGGAAATACTAAATTAATTTTTGGATCTGCACTTTCAAAACCAAACGAATCTAATCATCTTTCACTGACCAATTATAAAAATAATTATACAATTGAATATTATGCAGGTTGGGCTACAAATTTTGCAGAAATTTATTTACAATTCAATTATTTTGAAGTTACAGGTTCTGACACTGTTTATAAATCTTTTAAAACAAGATTTTTAAAAGAAGTTGTACCTTCCAATTATGATAATTTAAGACCATTGACTCGCTCTTTTTCAATAATGGATTTTTATTCATTGTTAATGGATTTGCAACCTGTTCCGTTCGGAACCAAACGGTATGTAAAAATGCCTGATAGTTTTGTGTTTGAAATTGTTACTGCTAATAATGAATATTATACTTATACTCAAGTTACAAAACCTTCGGAAGGAATTATTCAATTTCGACCAAATTATACAAATTTAGAAGGTGGATTGGGACTTTTCGCTGCTACAAATTATTATAATATAAGATTAAAAATGTCAAGACAAAATTTGGATACTTTACATAGAGGAATATATACACGAAATTTAGGTTTTGTTGATAAAGATGATCTTTATTATTTTCCATTTTTTTAAGTATTTGTTAAATAAATAGTTTATTTTCTGAAAGTTATATTTTTTCAAAAAAAATATAAAAAAAGTTTTGTTGAAATGAAAAAAAAATTGTAATTTTGTGCCACGATATTTTTATATTTATTGTTAAAATTGTCCAATGGTGTAATGGTAACACTACAGTTTTTGGTTCTGTCATTCGAGGTTCGAGTCCTCGTTGGACAACGTAATATTGACTTATGGTGTAACGGCAACATTTGAGGTGTTGAATCTTAAGATCTTGGTTCGAATCCTTGTAAGTCAACAAAAAAACTCCCCAAAATTTTGGGGAGTTTTTTTGTTGACTTACAAGGATTCGAACCAAGATCTTAA
>JAITXI010000110.1 GCA_031284905.1 Bacteroidales bacterium | reverse complement strand
CTTCATTTGTATTGAAATTTAATGCGTTCTAAAATTGAACTTATCTGTTGAATTTACAATTGTAAAAAAACGGCATTTGACAATTTTTATTCTAATTCCAAAACTTTTTGAAACATGCTATCAAATCTACGTAAAAACATTTCGTTTTTATACTCATAGCTGGTACGCGGATAAATCATTTCTTCTTCAAAAGTCGGATAGACCAAAATTTCGGGAAAATCTTTATAAGCATCAATAGCTTTGTTACAGTTTAAAATATCTATTGTACAAGCCATTCTAAAAGTAAATTTTGAATTTTTTAATTGAAATAATTGCGGTCCGATTCCCCAGCCTTCTATTTGTCCTGTAGGACAACCAATAGATATAATATGCTTAAATTGGTCAGCGAAATTGACGAATGAAAATCCTGCAGAATATGTTTTTTTGTCAGATAAAATATAAATTTTCCCACTATAGTTTATTGAATTAGAATCCGGTTTAATTGACATATTTGCTTCTATTAGACACATTTTTTTATTATTCAACCATTCTATTGCTTCATATCCCGTAGTAGTGTAACGATATTTAAACATTTCGTGCATAATTTTACTATCATTGTAAGCCAATTTTACTCTATATGACAACGTGTCTTTAATAATTGCTTGTAATACATTTCTCCAAGCATAATCACTTCCACCCCTATTCCCACGAACATCTATTACAACTTTATTGATTTTCTTATTTCTTGTTATTTCTTTGATTTTATTACACAAAGCCGTGTCTTCAACCATTTCACGTATGTAAATGTATAAAATAGAATCTTTATCAAAAAAAACAGCATCAGAACATGGATAAGAAAGAAAATTTTCTATTTTAGGAATTTTTTTGAATAATACATCTAAATTTTGGTTTTCAAATACACCCCCTATAATTGCACCGGGATAATCTTCAATATTAAATTCAATAATTTTGCCTTCTTGCTTTCCTTTTAATATTCCTTTACTTGGTATTTTTAACCATCGATGACCATAAAAATATTTTTGTTGCTGATAATCATAATAAAACCCTAACTTACAATTTTTTTCTACATATTTCGTAAAATTTTGTCCATTATATGAAATTAGTCGCATATTGGTGATATGAATTGTGTCGATTTTGTTTTTATGAATAAGATAGTGTTTTCCAAGTAGCCAATAGTTGTTTTCAAAATAATATGGATTAAGAGAAAAATTATTATATAAACCATTTAATTCCATTTTTTTTCGGTATTCAGAAGAATGATAATATTTTTTTTGTTTTATAATAGCAATTGTATCAATATTTTTCAAGTTGTCAATAGGATAAAAGGTATCTTCTTCTCTCGTATGAGCATCAAAGCAGTAGAAAAGAACTAAATTTAACAACTTATGAAAAGAACTATAATTTGTAATAGTATCAATATTTTTTCGTAACGATTTTATTGTATCTATTTGATGAAAACCTGTTACTATTTTTCTTACTTCCAATTGTGGATTTCCTTCTTCTATGATTTTAACTAATTCATCAAAATCTTGATACATTTGTTTTTTAGTTAAATTTTCTTCTTGAGCAAAAATAGATATTGTTACTAAAAACAAAATTAAAATTAAAGATATTTTCTTCATTTGTATTGAAATTTAATGCGTTCTAAAATTGAACTTATCTGTTGAATTTACAATTGTAAAAAAACGGCATTTGACAATTTTTATTCTAATTCCAAAACTTTTTGAAACAAGTAATCATATTTATAAAGGTATTCTTCGCTGTGAACATCAACATAATTTCTATCAATCATCCATTCTAATTTTTTTTCTGATGGAATGAAAATTTCTACTTCCGGAAAATCTTGATAAACATCTACTGGGTTTTCTGCAAAACTCACATCAATTGCTGTTTCTAAACGAAAAGTAAATTTTGAATTTTTTAACTGAAATAATGCCGGCATTATTCCAAATCCTGATAGCATTCCTGTTGGTTCACCAACAGAAACTAATTGCTCTAAATGTTTTGCATAAGATGAAAATGAATGTGCTGCAGAAAAAACATTTTCATTTTGTAAGATATAAATTTTACCTTTATAATTCAGAGAATTACTATCAGGAATCATGTATTCCGGCTCTATTGTACTTACCAAAAATCTTTCTCCGGGTAACCAATTAAATTCTTTTACATCAAATTTTTTTATATCATAAAAAGCATTTGGATAATCATATAATGTTTTTAATAGTTTTGTATTTTTAAAAGCTAAAGTAGGATTATATAATAAAGAATCGGCAACAATAGCTTTTAATACATTATGCCAAGTTCTATCACCACCACCTGTATTATTTCTAACATCAATAATTACTTTTTTTATTATTTTATTATTCCCAGCATCTTTTATTTTTTCAACAATTTTTCCTTCTTCGTCATTCATTTTGTCAAGACAAATATACAAAATTTTACCCCTTTCAAAATACAAAACAACTTTTTCACTTTCATAATTTACAAGAGGAACGTTTGATTTAATAAAACTTGAATCTAATATACTATTATACATAACTCCATAACCTTTGTCTAAATTCAAGTTTACAGTTTGATATTTATCTTGAAGTGTAAGCATGCCTGAATATGGTACATGATAATGAGTTACGTAAAATTCTTTTTTATCATAATTAAATCTTTCAGACAAATCTCTATTAATTTCTTTTTTTACAAATTCACTATAAAGTTGCCTTTTATACAAAATAATTTTAGGAAAAAATAATGATATTGTACCCTCATCTTTTGACATTATTTTAAGGGTTTGTATAAAATAGTATTCTCCATTAATATTTGTGGTTGCACCCCCAAAACTAGTTAATTTGCGAGGTTCAGGTGGTAGGTTTTTCCTATAATTTATTATTATAGTATCGATTCCACTTAAATTATCATATTTAATATCAAAATTGTTAAATTGTCTGGCATGAATATCTAACATTAAATCCAAAACGTTATCCAAATGTTTAAGAAAAATATTTGTAGATGTAATAGTATCAATATTAGCCCTTAAAACTTTCACTCTTGAAAGCAAATCTATTCCTGTAACAGCTTTTCGTATAGGAAGCTGTGCATTGCAATCTTGAAGAATTTCAATCAATTCATCAAAATCTTGGTACATTTGTTTTTTTGTTAATGTAATTTCTTGTGCGTGAATTTCAAAAACATAGACAATAAGTAACAAAAATATAACGATTTTCTTTCTCATACATTTCTTTATTTTGTTTCTTTTTACAAATATTACTTATTTTGTTTACATAAATTTTAAATATTATTCATTTTCTGGCTTCGTAATAAAAGATATTCTTCGAAATTGTCTCTAAAACGTGAACACAAATTAAAATTTTGTTTATTAAATTTATTTTCAATTCTTTTATGAGGACAACCACCACCACATATTGGAAAAGAAAAACAGTCTTTGCACTCTTCATCTTCAAATGGATCAGCTCCATATAAATAACGATTTAATAATATTGGATTTGTAATTTGTATTCCTTTATCAGTAAGTTCACCAACTTTATAATCTTCATTCCCGACAATTTCCCAACATTTATATACATCGCATTGTGCAGATATCGCACATGAATTTTTATTGCGTATCGCCGCACATTCAGAAATTGAATTTGAAGGATATATAAAATATTTATTACCTGTCAATTTTAAATATTTCTTGTTATTTTAACAACTTCTTTATTTCTATAATAGCTCTTTCTATTTCTTTGTCTTCTTGAGACATATATTCATTAAAAGAATAATCTATAAAAATATCAGGCATAACTCCTTCTGTAAATGGTTTTAGAGAATATGGATACAGCACTCTTCTTGCACAAACTCTGGCATATCCTTCAAGAGGAAATCCCCAAACCATTAATGGACTTCCGGTTGAACCTAAAGTCGGTTGTCCGATAAGTAATGGTCTATTTGGAATTTCGTATAAATCAATCAAAAAATCTTCGGCAGCAGATGCCGTATTATTTGAAATCAATATTACAAGCGGAACATTAAAACGTTTTATTGTATCTGATATATATATAGTATCCGGCAAAAAAGTTTCATAAGCATTCAAATTGTAATAATCTTTATTTTCTTCCTTAAAATTTCCGGTAGCTCTTTTTACTCCATTATTAATTCTGGTTTGCCAAGCAAAATTTAAAAAATACGAATCTTTAACAATATATTGCAATAAATGCCAAGCTACACTTGTTGAACCACCACCATTTTGTCTAATATCAACAATTATTCCTTTTGCCAAATACAAGCTGTCTTTTATGCTTTCAAAGTCATTAATGTTTTTGCCGTTAAGTTCACTAAATGTATTAAAAATCAATACTGCAATACTATCTTTAAGCCATGTAATTTCAACATTTTTTCTTGGATATTTATATTTGTATCCAAGATAATTACCCATTTTTGTATTTCCGTCATTAGGAACAATATTTTTACGTATTTCCCCATTTGGAGTTTGATACTTGTAAATTAAAGTATCCGCATCTAATCTGCTTGAACACAAATAATAAGCAACCATATTTTTTTTTGTAATTTCTACATCTGAATATAAATATGGTTCTACAAATTTTTTTATATAAGTATCTGTTTGTAAATTATTTATTTCCAATATTTTAGAACCTAACGGAAATGTTTTCTCCAAATCTTCTCTAACAGAAATAATACATAAATCTTTTCCAAAATATTTAAGCGACAAGGGAGAATAATTTGTATAAGTTCCGGTTTTTGAAAAGACTACTTGCGTATGGGCATCTTTAAAGCAACTTGTGAATCGTCTCAAAATTTTGTAAAGTTCGTAATCATTTTTTGTTGAAATTACTTGGGAAATGTATTCTTTATAAAGACTATCAATGTCGAACGTTATTTTGTCAATAAAAGCAAAATTATATTTTATTTCTTCCCACAAAAGGCTTAAAGCAAATATTTTTTCATTGTCATTAAGGCTGTTTTTAATTTGGTCTGACAATTCCACCCCTGTTTTTACTGTATCATTGTTATATATTATTGAAAAATATTTTGCAGTATTTGTTTTCAGGTCAAATTCCAAAGAATCTACATCGGAAATGAATTTTATATGATAATTTGTCCCTGTTTTATTATACATCGAATAAATATCAGGTTCTGCTTGTTGTGAAATAATCCAATCGTTTTTACCACCATTAATGTTAAATTCAATCGTTTTTTTATTTGAATACAAAAATATCTTATCATACTGAGCAAAAGAAATAAATGTAAAATTCGACAAAATCAATATAATAATTAGTTTCTTTGTCATAGTTTTAATTTAATGTTGTTGATATATAATTGTCAATTTCTGCATCTAATACTTTCTTTACACCTTGTTTTAAACAAATTAAGGAGAAGTCTGACGTTTCTTTTACTTCAATCATTTTCTGGCTACAAGGTCCCATACATACAGGTAAAAAATCACAAACAATACAATGTTTATTTTCAAAAGTGGTATTTCCAAATCGTTTAGAAATTAAATTATAATCCCATTCAATCCCACCATTTTCGCATAACTTACCATCTGGAATTTGATTTACAAAATCTCTTGCAGTACACTTATAAACATTTCCATCATAGTTAATAACCGCTTGCTCTACTCTGTCTGCATAACAATTATAATAAGAGTCATTAATCCGATTGTTTTTTATTTGAAATCCTAATTTTTCAAATTCTATCTTATAATCTTCTGCAGAAACTGTTTTAATACCTGTTTCTTGCCATACTTGTTGAAATAAAAAAAAGATATTCTTTTTAGCTTTCTCTGAAAAATAAGGTAAAATGTCGATAATGTTTTTTATTGATTGTTGTGTATAATTAATTCTTACAAGTATTTTATTATTAATATTTTCAGATAATAAATTAATATTGTTAATTATCGTATCAAAAGATTTTTTGTCGTTTTTATTAAATCTGATTTTATTATGAGTTTCTTTATTTCCATCTATTGTAATTTGAAAACTATTTAATTCAATTTCTTGAAAACTCATATTCCTTTTTTCATCAATTAAATATCCGTTTGTCGTTATACTATTTGTGAATATAATATCATTTTCTATTGAAAGTATTTTTAATTCTTTTGCTAAAGGAAACAAAACTTCTTCAAAATATAATAATGGTTCTCCTCCAAACCATGAAAGATTTAAGTATTTTAATGATTTGTCTTTAATTTTCAATTTGATATGTTCAACTATGGCATTCATAGTTTCTTTTGACATTTTCCCATTGTTATGCTGTTCGTAACAATACCAACAGTTAAAATTACATTCTAATGTGGGGTTTATTGTTAAACGGTATTCTTCTTGACCGAAAATAATTTTTCTGCTCATCATTTTAATATAATCAAGCTCGTTAAAGCTTTCGGGAATAATAACTCCTAATTTTTCCATAGCTGTGAAAAAATGGGGTTTCTCTTGTTTTAACTTTGAAAAATTTTTATCTTGTAAAAGTTTAAATTTTTCATTTGTTATCGCAAAAATTTTCTTGTTAAAGAGATTATATATAATAACAATATCGCATTTATTTATTACATACAAATATTTACTTAATTTATATTTCATAATAATTTCTTTGGAATAAGATAGTTAAATTATAAACTATAACATTCCCTTTTTAATAAAATTAGAACGTTCAAAAAGTTAAATTATTTTAATATAAAAACAATATTTAATAATCATTTTTTGTTATAATTTTTTTTCTTTTTTAACGATATAATTTTAAACACAAATTAAATTACTTCTCACAATTGCATTGACAACCATCAACAGTATTTTCATTAATTAGATTCTGATTATTATTAAAAGTACACAAACAACCTGCAATACTATTTAGATTTTTTATTTCTTCCATTGCGTCGTTTTTTGAAGTTCCATAATTACTCTTAATGCCACCAATTAATTCGTTTAATTCATTTTCTGTCAGCTTTTCGTTAAAATTTTCTAAATTTTTCATTTTATTATTCTTTTAATCTTTATTTAATATTATTAATATAATAACACTTAAAGGAGCGTGCAATTACAATTACAACCACCAACAGTGTTTTCATTAATTAAATTTTGATGATTATTATAATTACACATACAACTAGCTACTGTGTTTAGATTTTTTATCTCTTCCGTTGAACCATCTTTTGAAGTTCCATAATTACTCTTAATGCCACCAATTAATTCGTTTAATTCATTTTCTGTCAGCTTTTCGTTAAAATTTTCTAAATTTTTCATTTTATTATTCTTTTAAATTAAAACATTGATTTATTTAATTCTCTATATTTTCAATAATACTTTCTAAAAAAGAGTGCAATTGCAGCCACAACTTGCAACACTGTTTTCATTAATTAAATTTTGACTATTATTATAATTACACAAACAGCCTGCTGTAGTATTCAGATTTTTTATTTCTTCCATTAAACCACCTTTTGATGTTTCATAATTACTTTTAATGCCACCAACTAATTCAGCTAACTCTTCTTCATTTAGTTCATTTAGATTTTTTTTTACTTCTTTTGTCATAATTAAAATTTTTTAAATGTTTATTATTTATTTTTCTGTAAAAGTAAAACACTATTTTCATAAAACAATGTCGATTTTTTCGACACAATGTCTAAAAAATCGACAAATCAATTTGTAATTAATTTGAGAATGTTATCAGGAATAACTACTTTATCCAAATCGTCTGTTTCTATTTCAATTGTTATTGTTGTTTTTTTATTATAGAAAGCATGGTTTTCAAAAAAATCATATTCAAGAAAAAAATTATAGTTTAGAGTTTTTGAAATTTTTATAAGTAATTCAGTATCAATACTTTTGCGTTTAAAAATATCATAAACAGAATTTCTTTGACGATGGATAGCATCAGCAAATATTTCTATGCTCATTTTACTGTCATCGAATTTTTCTTTCACTATCGTTCCTATATGTACTTCACTATCTTTCATATTGTTGTTGTTTTTAAAAATTAAAAAGCGGACTTTACTATCCGCAATTGAGGTACTAGGAAAAACCATGTGGCAAATAAGCAAAGCCCACGATTTTACGTGAGCATTATTACTTATTTTTGCCACTAATTGAAGATTCCTAGTTTTCAATTGCAAAAATATCGTATAAACTCAATTTAATATCTTCATTATTATCTACATTTTAATATCTTTATTTTTTGATATTTATAATTATCCTTATTTATACTATTATTTAATTATTTTTATTTCTTGCCTCTTCAATCAATTTATCTCCTTTTGCTTTAGCATCGGCAACAATTTTGTCGGCTTTTATTTTTGTTTCGGCATTGGCTTTGTCGGCTTTTTTTTGAGCTTCTTCGATTATTTTTTTTGCTGCCACTTCTTTAGCTTTTTTTTCTATAGGATTTTTTGCTTCCGCAATCATTTTATCGGCTTCAGCTTGTGCTTTAGCAATTATTTTTTCACCTGCTTCTTTTTCTGCTTTTATGAGTGCATCTGTTTGTTTACGAGCTTCGGCAACTAAAGCATCAGCTTGTTTTTGGGCTTCTTCAAGTGCTTTATTCACGGTTTCTTTTATCGTTTCTTTCACTTGCTCTTTCACTTCTTCAACTTTTTCTTTTATTGCCTCTTTTACCGTTTCTTTGATTTCTTCTTTCGATTTTTCTAATCCGACATCAAAAGTCGGTTTATCAAATGTTCCGCCAATTTTCAAATTTAATTTTACTACATCACTTTCATTTACCGGCAAACCAAGCGATTTTGCTTTTGAAGTTAATTGATTCAACATTCCAAGTGCTTTTTCTCCCATAATTGCTTTTGGAATTTCAAATAATGAATTGAAATCCAACGATTTATCTAATCCAATTGCTCCTTTATCAACAGCGATATTCGTCTTGTCAATTTTAAATTTAAAAGGATTTGTCAGCATTTTGCCTTCAACAACTGCAAATGCCAAATTAATATCTTTCAAAGAAAAACTTTTAAATTTATCCATTTTTAATGCCGAAGCTAAATTTTTCAACGCATCAACATCTTGAAGATGAAGGTCAATTAATCCTAAATTTCCGTTAAGATTTACCGATTTATAGTCGGGAGTCATTGATTCCACAAAATTCATATCGCCATTTAAATTCAACGAAACCAAACCTTCAGCATGTTTCAAAATTGGCATAAATTTTTCAAATAATCCGAAAGTTGTAACTAATTCTTTAGGTGCAATCTTATTTATATTTAAACTGATTTGAGATTTTGCAGTATTTTTATCAGGTGTTTCATAAATTCCATTCACCATAATATTTCCTTTAAATAAATCAGCTGCAAGTTTTTTGATTGTTAATCTTGAATTTTGAACAGTAACAACAAGAAGTGCATTTTGTAAATCAATATTATCGTAAATTAATTTTTTTACATTAATGTCTGCATTAATATCAAGAAAATCAGGGACTTCAATTATTTCCATTGGCGTTTCAGAACTTTCAAGATTAGAACTTGTTTGTGAAGTAGATGTTTCAACTGTTTCCGTTGAATTTGCAATTGGTTGCGACATTAAATCCGTAACATTCAAACAATTTGAAAAAACAGCCAAATTTCCTTTAAGTTGGGCACTGTCGGAAAATACAAAAGGAATATAATTTTCAATTTTACCATTAATTGATAAATCGTTATCTCCAATTTTAATTTGTAATTTTTGTAAATCAGCATATTTTGAAGTAAAATTCAATTGAGCTTCATCAATAAAAACATTTTTATCAAACATTTCTGTATTTTTCAAAACTAAATCTTTGATTGTCATATTTCCACTTGCATCGAATTTGTCATATTCTTCATTATCCAAATACGACATCAATCCTTTTAAAGCGACATCAATATTAAATATTCCATTTAATTCTGTTGCTTCATCAAATGGATAAATTTTTTGAACATCGGCTAAATTCAAACAACCTTTTGCAGAAACATTAATATTAGGATCGGAAAGAGGAGTCTTTATATTAGCAACAATATCAAAAGGATTTTGGAGTATTACAAAATGGAATTTTTGTATATCAACAACTGTATTATCCAAATTTTTACCTATATTATTATAGACATTTGCCAAAATATTTATTTCATGTACATCTGTCGGCAAATCAGGATATTTAAACATCGCATTGGCAATTTGCAAATTCAATCCAAAAGCAGGGAAATCATCATCTGCCAAAGTTCCTTTTGCAAAACCTGAAAATGCAAGTTGTCCGGCAGTTTGAATATCAGCAAAATCTTTCGCATAAATGGCTGGAATTAAAGATAACAGATTTTTAAAATCAGTATTTTTTAAAGCTAATTTTAAATCCATATCTATATTATTTTCAGGTAAAGCAACCCAACCTTCTAATTGTAAGGCTAATGCGTTTAAATTTATTTCATTTTCTTTTAAAGTAAATTTCCAATTATTTAGGTCGGCATCTAAAAGTGTATTAATTGAAATAACTGCTTTATTTAAAAATTTCACTCCGTCCATTTTAAAACTTAATGCTTTTGTATCCAAATTTAGTTTTATTTCCGTAATTTCATCGGAAAGATTTCCTGTAAAATTAAGATTTAAATTTTCAATATCTGCAAACATATCTCCCGGGAAATCGGAATAATGTATATTTGTGTTTTTTAAAGAAATTTTATCTGCTTTGAGATTAAAATGAAATGGTTCTGAAGGAGTTGTATCTTCAATCTGCAAAGAATCAGGAATCATTATATCGCAATTGAAATTTCCGGTTTCATCGAATTTTACGTTGATTGTAGCATCTTCAATTGAAAGTTTTCTCAAATGATAAGTATCTGAAAAAATACTCCACAAATCGAAACAAGCATCTATTTTTCCTACATTTGCTAAAGTATCGCCTTCAAAATTAACTTTATTTATTACTTTTACACCTTCCATTTTCAAAGTTGGATTTGGGAAATTTCGTATTAACGACAAATGAAAATCCTCAATACTAACTTCTGCATAAAGCATTTTATTAGCTTCTTTAAGAGCAAAATTTACTAATTGTTTTTGGAAGAATATCGGGGTAACAATGATTAAAATAAAAAATGCTACGATAACACAAACAATAATAATAATTGCTTTTTTAAAACTTTTTCGTTTCATGATAATTGCTTAATTTCAATCAACAAAATTAATCTTTTTTTTGCAAACAAACAAGATG
Organism: Bacteroidales bacterium; assembly: GCA_031284905.1. Lineage (GTDB taxonomy): Bacteria > Bacteroidota > Bacteroidia > Bacteroidales > ML635J-15 > Bact-19. Next base: position 9,903 of record JAITXI010000110.1, on the reverse strand, counting down.
AAAATAATTTATGATTTCTCACACAAAAACACAAAGAGCGTTTTGATGCTTTCTCCGTTCTTCAATTTATCGTTCTTACGTTCGACCCACTTTGAGGTCGTTTCGTTGTGAATCAATAGTGCTGTTTTTCATAAACAGTTAACATTTACGAAGTTACAAAAAAATCAATTTTATTTACGTTAAGAATTTTGTCGTTTAATCTAAAATCTTAGTAAACTACTCATTTCTTTTTGAACTTCTTCTGCTTTTTGTGCAGCGACTTTTGCAAAATCTTCCGAACTATCGGCAAAAATTATCGCCCTTGAAGAATTTACAATTAGACCACAATTTTTGTTCATTCCATGTTTTGTAACTTCTTGTAAACTACCACCTTGCGTACCAACTCCCGGAATCAACAGAAAATGTTCAGGGACAATTTTTCTGACTTCTGTAAGCATTTCGGCACGCGTAGCTCCAACAACATACATCATGTTTTCACGATTTCCCCATTCTTTTGATTTTTCCAAAACTTTTTCAAATAATTTTTGCTCATTTTCAGAAAAATATTGAAAATCTTCTGCTCCTTTATTACTTGTTAATGCTAACAAAATCACCCATTTATCTTTATAAGAAAGAAATGGACTTATAGAATCTTCACCCATATATGGAGCTACAGTAACTGCATCAAAATCCATTGTTTCAAAGAAAGTTTGTGCATATAATTTTGACGTATTTCCAATGTCACCTCTTTTAGCATCAGCAATAATTAAAATTTCAGGATAATTTTTCTTTAAATAATTTACGGTGTCGATTAAAGATTGAAGCCCTTCAATACCACGACTTTCGTAAAAAGCGGAATTTGGCTTGTAAGCTATTGCATATTTGACAGTAGAATCAATAATTTGTTTATTAAATTCAAAAATTGGATTTTGAGTTTTTAACAAATGCTTTGGTAATTTATTATATTCAGAATCTAAACCTACACATAAAAAACTTTTTTTAAGTTTTATTTGATTAACAATTTGAGAATAATTCATTTTTTATGTTTATTTTACAAAAATACAACAAATAATTTAATTTTTGATTTATTATATATTCCGAATACGACCGAACAAATGTCCAATAGCTATTTGTCGATAAATACTTTCGGCTTTTTCCCTCTTTAGACTTCACAATATTTTTGCTTTGTCCCCATAAAATACGTCTGTCTCGTTTTTTAAAATATTTAGTCTGATTATAATTTTTTAATATTCAGAGAGTTAATTTTATAGAAGTGTTCTTGTGTTATTTTTGCATTCTCCATACTAAGTCCATAATATCTTCTTCTAAACCGATTCTTGGAGTTTCAACAATTCTACAAAGTTCTTCTCCGTTATGATAAAAAATAAAAGTCGGAACTAATTGTAAATAGAATGATTCGGCATCAATTATATCTGTTTTTTTATCTCCATCTATACAAAAAAATCTTATTGAAATATCTTCAAAATACGGATTTTCCATGATTTTTATAAAACGAGGAACTTCTCTTTGAGAATCTTCACACCAAGTTCCAAGGAAGACATAAATACTATCAAATTTTGTGTCATAGCTTTCTACAAAAAGCGAATCTTTCACTTGGTAAGAATTATATTCTTTCAAAAACCATTCGGAAAATTCCGGTATTAAAAAACCTGCTTTGTTACATTCTCCATAAATTATATCTTGTTCTTTTTTTTCATCATAAATAATTTTGTTCATATTTTGAGAAATTATTGGACATGAAATTGTAAAAAATAATATTATAAAAAGTATCTGCCTCATATTCTATTGAATTTTAATTGTTTAGTGTTTTTTGTTTCAATTATCTTATTATTATTAAAAACTTTTTTCCCATTTACAAATGTAGCAATAATTTTTGAATTAAAAATATAATTTTCTAATGGCGACCATTTACATTTATAAAAGATATTGGATTTATTAACTTCGTGAGCTTCATTTAGCTTAATAATAGCAATATCTGCAAAATAATTTTCTTTTAAATAACCTCGTTTTTCGATTTGAAATAAATCTGCCGGATTGTGGCACATAAATTTTACTATTTCCGGCAGAGAAAAATATCCTTTCTGAAAAAGGTCAATCATCATTTGTAAAGAATGTTGAATTGACGGAATGCCGGATGGGGCTTCGCAATAATTATTGTTTTTTTCTTCCAAAGTATGAGGTGCGTGGTCAGTTGCTATTGTATCTATTTTCCCTGTTTTTAGACTTTTAATTAAAGCTAATCTGTCTTTTTCTGTTTTTATTGCCGGATTACATTTTATTTTAGTTCCAAATTTTTTATAATCATTTTCAGAAAACCATAAATAATTTACACAAGTTTCTGTTGATAAATTTTTTTGACCTAATAGTCTATTATTTAGCAAATTTATTTCTTTTTCTGTAGAAATATGTAAAATATGTAATTTTGAATTGTATTTTTCTGCAAGTTTAACAGCAAACATTGTAGATTTCAAACAAGCCTCTTCTGAACGGATTTTTGAATGAAATTTGATAGGAATTTTTTCACCATAAATCCTTTTATATTTTAGTAAATTATTTTTAATAATTTCATCATCTTCGCAATGTACAGCAATTAATATTTTTGATTGTTTAAAAATTTCTTCTAAAAATTCCGGATTATTTACACACATATTTCCCGTTGAAGCGCCCATAAAAATCTTAATTCCGGCAATTTCATTTGGATTAACATTTAAAATTTCGTTTAAATTATTATTTCCGGCTCCCAGAAAAAACGAATAATTTATTATAGAATTTTGTTTTGCGATTTCAAATTTTACATTTAGATTTTCAATTGACAGTGTGGGAGGGATAGTGTTTGGCATATCAATAAAAGAAGTAATTCCACCTGCGGCAGCAGCTCTACTATCTGAAAAAATATTGGCTTTTTCTGTAAGTCCGGGTTCGCGGAAATGAACGTGAGTGTCAATTATTCCTGGTAGTATAATCATTCCTTCAGCATCAAATTCTTCACAATTTTCCGGTTTTTCAATATTTTCACCAATTTTTACGATTATTTCGTTTTTTATTAAAATATCGGATTTGTATTGTTTGCCTTCATTAATAATTTGACCGTTTTTTATAAAAACATACATTTGATTTTGGAAATATTTTTGTTAAAATAGTGCCCGAAACAGGAATCGAACCTGCACATCCTTGCGAATACTAGTCCCTGAAACTAGCGCGTCTGCCAATTCCGCCATTCGGGCATTTTCTTTTTACAAAAGTAAGATTTTTTTTGATTAGAAAAAAATATTTTAAGTAAAAAAACTTAAACCGGAATAGACACTTTTTATGGAAACAAGCAAAAAAAAAATAATAAAAAAGAAACTTTCATAAATAATAAGCATCTAAAAAATATTTTTTTTAACGCCAAATGAATATTTTTTATTATCTTTGCTAAATAATTTAATATTGTAATTTGAATTGTAAAATTCTTAAATTTAGAAAAATAAATGATCAGAATGTCAAAAATTAAACTATTCATAATAATTGCAATTATTTTTTCGCTTTGTTCATGTAATCAAAATTCTAAAACGAAAACTGAAAGTTTAAATGACAAAAAAGAATCTATTACGGCAATCAATGAAAAAATTAGGAAAAACCCTAAAAGCGCAAACTTATTTCTTCAAAGAGCTGAATTATATTTGCAGAAAAATAATATTATTGAAGCTATAAATGATATGCAAATTGCTTTAAAATTAGACTCACTAAATGAAAATTATTATATTAAAATTGCAGAATATCAAATGATTAAAGGTGATTCTGAACAAGGAAAACAAAGTTTGGAAAAATGTTTGAAAATAAATCCAAAAAATGACGAAGCAAAATTAAAGCTTGCATACATTTATTTTTATGTTCAAATGTATAACAAAGCCTTGTTTGAATTGGAAGACATTGAAACTTTAAAAAAACAAAGTTCGGAAAGTTATTTCCTGAAAGCCTTGATTTTTGATGAAACTGAAATGTATGAAAATGCTATTGAAGCCTTAAAATTATCAATTGAATATGACAATGAAAATTGGAAGGCTTATGAAAGAATTGGACTTATTTTAGCAGGAGTTAATAACAAACTTGCCGTAGATTATTTTGAAACAGCAATTCGTCTTTTTCCTGCTAATCTTGAAATTAGATATAATGCAGGTGTCGTCTTTCAAAAATTTGAATTATTTGAGAAAGCAGTTTCAGAATATCAATTTGTAATAAGTAATGAACCAAATATGCCGGAAGCTCACGAAAATTTGGGGATTATTTATGTAAATAATATCAAAAACTACAATCTTGCTATAGAAGAATTTTCTAAAACTATCGAAATTGACTCTTTAGACCATACCGCTTATTATAATCGTGGTTATACTTACGAAAAAATGAAAAATTATAAATTAGCAGAAATAGATTATAGAAAAACTTTAAAAATTGTACCTAACTATGAATTAGCAATTCAAGGGCTTAATGAAATTTTAGAAAAATAATTATTAAAATCCAAAAATATGAAAAAATCATTTTTAATTTTATTCACATTATTATTTGTATTATTTTCTTGCAATTTAGAAAATAAAAAAACGAAAATTCAATCAGAAACATTTGAAAAACCTCAACTAACAGAAGCCGAAATTCAAAACGGAATTTTAACTCCTGAAATTCTTTGGAAATATGGTAGAGTTGGTGATGCACAAGTAAGTCCGGATAAAACCAAAATTATTTATAACATCACTTATTACCATGTTGCAGACAATTCAAATAATACACAAATTTATTTAGTTGACAACAACGAAGCCAATGAGCCACAACAAATTACAGATTTTAATTTTAGTTGTTTTAATCCTCGTTGGATTGACGATAACACAATCGCCTTTCTTTCAACCGAAACTGAAAAATCAGAAATTTGGACAATAAATCTCAATTCAAAAGAAAAAGTAAAAATCTCAAATTTTGATAACGACATCAATAGTTTTGAATTTTCTCCCGACAAAAGCAATATTCTTTTTACTTCTGACGTAAAATTAGATGAAAATCCTCAAGATGTTTATCCCGATTTACCAAATACAAACGTAATTATAGCAACAGATTTAATGTATCGTCATTGGAACGCTTGGGCAGATTATGCTTATTCACACATTTTTATAGGACATATTTCTAATAATTCTTTAAATTCTGTTACAGATATTATGGAATCAGAAAAATTCGATTCTCCATTAAGTCCATATTTTGATGTTGCTGAAATTTCGTGGAGTAACGATTCTAAATTTATTGCTTATACTTGTAAAAAAATGTCCGGTAAGGAATATGCATTAAGCACAAATTCAGATGTTTATCTTTATGATATTGAAAATAAAACTACAAAAAATTTAACAGAAGGAATGTTGGGTTACGATAAATGTCCGATTTTTTCTCCTGATTCTAAAAAAATCGCTTGGTGTAGTATGAAAACACCAGGATACGAATCAGATAAAAACCGTTTATTTATAATGGATATGGAAAATAATGAAAAACAATATCTTACAGAAGCCTTTGATTATAACGCAAATAGCATTCTTTGGTCAGATTTAGACCCTAATAAAATTTTCTTTCTCAGTGAACTCGAAGGAACAGACCAAATTTTTGAAATAAAAATTAGTACAAAAGAAATTAAACAAATCACAAACGGTTGGCATGATTATACATCAATAATGAATGGAGAAAATGGAACTCTTGTTGGAATGAAAATGTCAATGAAGCAAGCTACTGAAATTTACAAAATTTCGAGTGATGGTCAAGAAACACAATTGACTTTCACAAATAAAAATATTTATGATAAAATAAAAATTTGTGATGTCGCTCAAAAATGGGTCACTACCACCGACAATAAAAAAATGTTAGTTTGGATGATTTTCCCGCCTGATTTTGATTCAACAAAAATATATCCTGCTCTATTGTATTGTGAAGGCGGACCTCAAAGTCAGGTTTCTCAATTTTTTTCTTTTCGTTGGAATTTTCAAATAATGGCTTCAAACGGATATGTAATTATTGCTCCAAATCGTAGAGGATTACCGGGTTTTGGAACAGAATGGAACGCTCAAATTTCAGGCGACTATGGTGGACAAAATATGAAAGATTATATTTCTGCTGTTGAATCTTGCAAAAAAGCTCCTTACATTGACGAAAACAAAATTGGTGCTATAGGAGCAAGTTACGGTGGATTTTCAGTATTTTGGCTAGCTGGTCATAACGAAAATAAACTATTTAAAGCATTTATTTCTCATTGTGGAATGTTCAACCTCGAATCTCAATATGGAGAAACAGAAGAATTATTTTTTGTAAATCACGATTTAGGGGGTCCTTATTGGGATAAAAATAATAAAATTGCTCAAAAATCTTATGAAACTTCACCACATCATTTCGTTCAAAATTGGAACACTCCTATCTTAATTATCTCCGGTGGAAATGATTTTAGAATACCTTATACAGAAAGTTTACAAGCATTTAATTGTGCTCAAATGAATGGAGTTGAGAGTAAATTATTGATTTTCCCGGAAGAATCTCATTTTGTTTTGAAACCTCAAAATTCAATTTTGTGGCAACGTGAATTTAAAAATTGGCTTGATATTCATTTGAAATAATTCAGCGATGTGTGGCAGTTTCTTGTTTTCCAGACTTGGAAGCTATCCCCAAATATTAACCGCTATTAAAATTGTAAGTCTAAAAAAATCATAATATGGTTTAAAATACCGATTATGATTTAAAAATTCTGTTTGTTATCTTATTAATATTGTAAGGTGGTTTGGTATAATTACGACAGCAGATATATGTTTTTTATCTCTAACATATATAAAAATCAACGTTTGAAAATCTTAATTTCTTTGCATTTTACTATAAAAATTGTATCTTTGCGTAAAATTAAAAAATAACATTATAATTATGAAAATGTTTGAAATAATCCGAAAAGAAAAACTAACAGATAATATTTATTTAATGGACGTTTATTGTCCATGGATTGCTCCAAGTGCAAAACCGGGTCAATTTGTAATTGTAATTGTTGATGAAAAAGGTGAAAGGGTTCCTTTAACAATTTGTGACTATAATATTGACAAAGAATATATTACGTTAGTTATTCAAGCGGTAGGTAAATCTACAATTAAAATGGTAGCTTTAAATGACGGTGATTGTTTAAAAAATGTTGTTGGTCCTTTAGGCAAAGAATCGGAAATGTTGTCTTGGTCTGATGAAGAGAAAAAAAATAAAAAAATTTTATTCGTGGCAGGTGGAGTAGGTGCAGCTCCTGTTTATCCGCAAGTAAAATGGGCGATTGAAAATAAAATTAAATTAGATGTGATCATTGGAACTAAAACAAAAGATACTTTAATTTTAGAAAAACAATTCAAAAACTTTACAGATATATTCATTTATACAGATGATGGCACTTATGGGACGAAAGGTATGGTAACAGAAGGAATAAGATATTTGATTGAAGAAAAAGGAAATAAATATGACGAAGTTATTGCCATCGGTCCGATGATAATGATGAAATTTATTTCATTTTTGACGAAAAAATATGAAATTAAAACTACTGTAAGTTTAAATACACTTATGGTTGACGGAACCGGAATGTGTGGTGCATGTAGAGTTTCGGTTGGCGGTAAAACAAAATTTACTTGTGTTGATGGTCCTGAATTTGACGCTCATCTTGTTGATTGGGATGAAGCTATATGTCGTCAGGGAATGTATAGATCGTATGAAATTGGAAGGAACTCGGAAAAACATAATTGTAATTTAACGGAAATTGTTGATAATTTTGTTTGTGCGGTAAAAAATAAACGAGTGCCTGTTCGTGAACAAAAACCTGAAATAAGAATAACAAATTTTGAAGAAGTTTGCTATGGTTATAACGAAAGTGAAGCAATGGAAGAAGCTACACGTTGTTTGAATTGCAAAAAACCATTTTGTGTAAATGACTGTCCTGTTGCTATTGATATTCCCGGTTTTATTAATGAAATTAAAAATGGAAATTTTTTGGAATCTTTTAAAATTTTATCAAAAAATACTTCTTTGCCGGCGGTTTGTGGTCGAGTTTGTCCGCAAGAATCTCAATGTGAAGGAATTTGTATTTTAGGGAAAAAAGGAGAGCCTGTTGCCATTGGAAAATTGGAACGATTTGCAGCAGATTGGGCAAGAGAAAATAATATTAAAATTGAAGATAAACTTCCTGAAATAAATAAAAAAATTGCAGTTGTTGGAGCAGGTCCAAGTGGTTTGACTTGTGCAGGAGAATTGGCAAAATTAGGATATAAAGTTACAATTTTTGAAGGTTTACATGAACCGGGAGGCGTTCTTGTTTATGGAATTCCTGAATTTCGTTTACCAAAAGAAACGGTTGTAAAAACAGAAATTGAAAACGTAAAAAATCTTGGTGTGGAAATCATTACAGATGTAATAATAGGTAGAAGTATTACAATTGATGATTTATTTACAAAAGAAAATTTTCAAGCAGTTTATATTGCATCAGGCGCAGGATTGCCGAAATTTATGAATATTCCCGGAATTAATTTAAATGGTGTTTTATCTTCAAATGAGCTCCTTACACGTTCAAATTTAATGAAAGCCTTTAAGTATGGATATGATACTCCTGTTTATCCCGGAACAAAAACGATTATTGTTGGTGGTGGAAATGTAGCTATGGATGCAGCTCGTACAGCAAAACGTCTTGGTGCTGACACACATGTAGTTTATCGTCGTTCGCAAAAAGAAATGCCTGCTCGTGTTGAAGAAATTCACCATGCAATTGAAGAAGGAATTATTTTTCATTTTATGACAAATCCAGTAGAAATAATAGGAGATAAAAATGGTTGGGTAAAAGCAATAAAATGTATTAAAATTGAATTAGGCGAACCTGACGAAAGTGGCCGTAGAAGTCCAATAGAAATTAAGGGTAGTGAATTTGAGATAGAGACAGATTGTATTGTGATGTCGCTTGGAACAGGCCCAAATAAATTGTTAATTGATACAACAGAAGGTTTGGAAGCTCATTCATGGGGAGGAATTATTGCAGACAAATCCGGACAAACGACCAGAAAAGGTGTTTTCGCAGGTGGCGATGCTGTTATTGGGGCTGCAACAGTTATTCTTGCAATGGGTGCAGGAAAAACTGCAGCTGAAAGTATTGACAAATATTTGAAAGAAAATTAGTCGTTTTGTTTAAACAGAAGTTCTGCCTCGATAGAACTATCCAAATATCCGTTATCTAATTTACTTATCCATTTGCCAAAATAGTTTTATACATTTTAGTAAAACGCATATTTGCATAACAAGTGCATAGAAAAAGACAAACCGGCAGTTTCGGACACCATGGTTCGGGAATATTTGTGACAGACGTATTTTATGGGGAGAAAGCAAAAATATTGTGAAGTCTAAAGAAGAAAAAAGCGTTATCAGACACACCTCTTAAACTAGCCCTGAATAGTTTTATTTTAGCATTAAACAATTCAGCATTAGCAAGTCTGTTATGAAAAAAGTTTAAAATAGTTTCAAGATGATTTTTGACAGAGTTAGCAGCCGTATGGAAATATGTTAATTTTTCTTTAAAAAAATTGCCAATTCTTGGGTTGTTTTACAGCCTTCTGATATGAATGAAAAATCGTTCCGTATTTCTCTTGCTTTTTGTTGCTTTGTCTCGCTAACTATGGCGACGTAGCTTCAATAAAACTTTCTTTCCTTCTTCTTATTGGAAAATCTTGTATTTCCGAACTTTAAAAAATCCCTTTCGATTTGTAATCTGTTGCATCGTAGCCTGACGGTAAAATATTTTCTCCTCTAATAAAATATGTAATACGCCTTGGGCTTGACTTGCATCGCCACTTTCTTTTATTGATACTATGTCAAAATGTAATAGCAATTCTGTCGGCAAAAAATATG
>JAITXI010000111.1 GCA_031284905.1 Bacteroidales bacterium | reverse complement strand
GGATAATCTGATTTCTTACAAAATAATACAGAAGGCAAATCTGGTTCAATATATAATCCAATATCATCATAACCTTCGCTTGGCTCGCGTTCTCCCCAAGAATACACGGCTTTATAATCAAACATTGTTGATGAATACTTGTTAGGAGTTTTTTTATAAATTGTTCCTCTATTTTTTACAAGAACTATTGTATCATTTACTTTAATCAACAACTTGTCTCCTTTATAAATATAAGAAACTACAAATTTGTTCATGGTATAAATATCTTTAGGATTATATTCTCCTTTACCGTCATAAGAATAATGTTGTTGAGGAACTATTTTACCTTCAATAATGAACTCTGCTTCATTAAAAAATTGCTCATTTGTGAGCATATCTTTGCTAAGATTTCTTTCTTTTATTTCTCTTCTTATTTTTCCATCTACTTGTGCGATTGTATTTATTGCAAACGTGCATAAAATTATACTAATTAATAAAATTGTTTTTTTGCTTACGCGAGGTCTAAAGACGTTCATTGCTTCTATTTTTTTATTTTTCTCAAATGTAATACATTATTTTCGATTTCAATTACTTTTATTTCTTGGTGAATACTGCTCATCTAAACCGTTTAAGAATGTTAGTCCGTCTGCTACAATAGAATCTTTAGTTACAGGACTAAACTGTACCGCTCTTCTCGTATTTCCAAAACCTCTGCCGTTTATTATAAAACTAAAAGACTACTTTTGGCAAGCATATAATTCAAAAATTAACAAGATAATTCTTCTTTCACCTCTATCAATTCATTTTTGATTTTTGTTAATTTTTGAATTATTTCAAAAGAATTTTCCATTTCATTTCTATTTTCTTTTATTTGTTTTTTAGCTCCTTCAAACGTTAATCCTTTTTCTTTTGTCAAATAAATGATTAATTCTATATTTTTTATTTCGTTTTTTGAAAATTTTCGTATTCCATTATTGCCTTTTATAGGTTTCAATATCTTAAATTCTTGTTCTAAAAATCTAATATGCGACGGAGTAATATTAAGCATTTCAGATACTTCACCTATAGAATAATAAACTTTTTCATATTTCTTGTCTGCCATTCTTCAAAGTTTGTTTTTGTTGTTTTTATAACTTTACAAAAATATAAATTTTTTTTCAATTATTATAAATTTTTTAGAAATAAAATTTTAATTCTAAAGTATTTATTTTATTTTTGCAATTAAGAACTATTTAATATGGATAAGAAAATATTTTCATTTTTGTTTTTAATATTTTTTTTAATTTCTGCTCTTTTTTCTCAAGAAATGACAAAAGAAGTAACTAAATATAAAAACGGACAAACAAAAGAAGAAGGTGATTTACTTTTAGGTCAAAAATTCGGAACTTGGAAATTTTATAGTCCAAACGGAAAAATAATGGCTGAAGTTGATTATTATAAAGACGTTTTGCACGGCTCAAATATCACTTATTATCCAAATGGAAATAAAAAAGAAGATTATTATTATTGGGCAAATTTACGTCATGGAAAGTTTACCGAATATTTTGAATCAGGGGAAATTAAAAAATCAGGTTATTATCAAAATGATTTATCTGATAGTGTTTGGAATATTTATTATTCTACCGGAAATATGCAATCGGAAATTATTTACGAAAAAGGTAATATAAAAAAGATAGATAAATTTTTTGCACCTTCAGGAGTTCAAACAGTTACAAACGGCAATGGTTCTATGATAAATTATTTTGATTCCGGTCAAAAACAATCAGAAGGAGATGTGAAAAAAGGCAAACAAACAGGGAAATGGATTTTTTATTACGAAAATGGTCAAAAACAATCGGAAGGAGAAATGCAAAATGGTGAAAGAGTTGAAACTTGGTATGACTGGTATGATAATGGAATAAAAAAATCGGAAATAAATTATTTAAACGGCAATAATATTTTCTGGACAAATACAGGGAAAAAAGAAATGGAAGGTAAAATGTCAGACGGGAAACGTTCCGGAGTTTGGACTTATTGGTATCCTTCGGGAAATGTGAGAAGTGTAAATAATTATGTTGATGATAAACGACACGGTTTGCAGACAAAATATTTTGAAAATGGAAATAAAGAATCAGAATTATTATTTGACAATGATAAAAAAAACGGTGAAGCACATTTTTGGTTAGAAGATGGGAAAAAGGATATTGACGGAAATTTTGTTGATGATTATAAAGAAGGATTATGGATTTATTGGCGAACTGATGGTCAGAAAGGAAATGAAGGTAACTATATTCAAGATAAAATGGATGGGAAATGGACATATTGGTATGCAAATGGTCGGATTTGGAAATATGTAAATTATGAAAATGGAGAAAAAAACGGACCTTATTCTGTATTTTTTGAAAATGGGGCAAAATATCGTATCGGTAATTTTGAAAATGACCATGAAGTTGGAAAATGGGACGAATTTGATGAGACTGGCAAACCCGTATTGACTGGTTATTTTGATTTAGGTGTTATGACAGGTACTTGGACGGCTTGGTATGATAACGGACAAAAACGTTACGAAATTGAATATTCAAGAGGATTAAAAGCAGGAAATGCTTTATATTGGTTTCCAAACGGAAAAAAAGAATCTGAAGAACATTATAAAATCATTGAAGAAAAAGCAACTTATAATTTTGAATATATACCGGAAACTCATACAACATCAGTGCTTGATGGCGCATATAAAATCTATAATTTAAGAGGTGTAGATAAAATTTCAGGAAAATATTTTCAAGGAAAGAGAAATGGAAAATGGGTTTATAAAAATGATTATGGAACAACTATAAAAGTTGAAAATTATAAATTAGATGCCCAAGATGGAAAATGGCAGACATTCTTTGATTTTGGACCAATAGAGTCGGAAACTAACTACAAAAACGGTAAAAAACATGGAAAAGCCATAACTTATGATCAAAGAGGAAATGTGATTTATCATGTTGAATATAATTATGGAATAATTTCAAAAACAATTGTTCAAAAAAATAAAGAGGAAGAGCGGCATGACCAACATCAATTTAAAAACAATAATAATAGAACGCCTCAGAAAAAAAGATGAACTTTAATAATTAATTATAGCTGATTTAATTAAAGCAGCGACAATTTGTCAGTTCCCTTTTTAGTCTTAGTTCTCGGTTTTTGTCTCAATACTTATCTACAAACATCATCATCTGTTAGCTCCAACCATTCGTTTAATAGAATCCAATAAATTCAATGCTTCAAGAGGTGTGATATTATTAATATCTATTTTTTTCAATCGTTTATGAATTTCTGACAAAACCGGATCGTCAAGTTGAAAAAGCGACAATTGATAACCTTCGCGAGTTTGGGCTATTGTGTCAACTTTTTTCCCGAATTTTTCATATTTTTCTGAAGAAGAAGACTCAACACTATTTGCATTATTTTCGAGTTGTTCAAGAATTTGTTTTGACCTAAAAACCACAGATTTAGGCATTCCGGCCATTTGTGCTACATGAATTCCAAAACTATGTTCACTTCCTCCCGAAATTAATTTTCTCAAAAAAATCACTTTATCATTTGCTTCTTTAACGGAAACATGAAAATTCTTAATTCTTGGAAAAGATTTTTCCATTTCATTAAGTTCATGATAGTGAGTAGCAAATAAAGTTTTTGCTTTTACAGAAGAATGTTCGTGAATATATTCAGCAACAGCCCAAGCAATACTAATTCCATCATAAGTGCTTGTTCCTCTTCCCAATTCATCTAATAAAATTAAACTTTTATGAGAAATATTATTTAGAATATTTGAAGTTTCTATCATTTCAACCATAAAAGTAGATTCTCCCATCGAAATATTATCGGAAGCACCAATTCTTGTAAAAATTTTATCAACAATTCCTAAATTTGCACTTTTTGCAGGAACAAAAGAACCGATTTGGGCTAATAAACAAATTAAAGCTGTTTGACGTAATAAAGCAGATTTTCCGGACATATTCGGACCGGTAATCATCATTATTTGTTGAGATTTATCGTCAAGAAAAACATCGTTTGGGATATATTCATCGCCATAAGGCAATTGTTTTTCAATTACAGGATGCCTTCCATCTTTAATATCAATTGTATTTGAATCATCTAATATTGGTTTACAATAATTATTTTCTTTTGCAGATTTAGCAAATGAAAGCAGACAATCAATATTCGCAATAATATTCGCATTAGTCTGAATATCAGAAATATATCCTAAAATATACGTTATTAATTCGTTATAAATTGTATTTTCCAAATTAGAGATTTTTTCTTCTGCACCTAAAATTTTGTCTTCAAATTCTTTTAGTTCTATGTTTATATAACGTTCTCTATCAACAAGAGTTTGTTTAATAGTCCAAGTTGTTGGAACTAAATGTTTATAAAGTCGTCGAACTTCAAAAAAATAACCAAAAATACTGTTAAAACCTAATTTTAGCGAAGAAATTCCGGTTCTTTGTCTTTCGTTAGTTTCAAAATCTTCGAGAAGTGATTTACTATTTTGAATTAAATTTCTCAAATCGTCTAATTCTTGTGAAACATTATTTGCGATAACATTACCTTTGTTTAACAACGCCGGACATTCGGGGTTAATTTCTTTATCAATTTTTGCAATTAGATTTTCTAAAGGTTTTAAATGAGAAGATAACAATAATAAATTTTCACATTCGGAATTTTTGCAAATCTCAATAATAGGTGAAATTGTTTTTAAAGAATTATTTAAAACGACAACTTCACGAGGATTTATTTTAAGAAAAGAAATTTTAGATGCAAGTCTTTCCAAATCAGAAATTTTATTAATTTCACGATTTAAGTTTTCTGATAAAGTATCGTTAGCCACGAACACTTCAACAGCAGAAAGTCGTTCGTTGATAGAATTAATGTTTTTCAATGGGAGAGCCAACCAGCGGCGTAGCATACGACCACCCATAGGAGAAATTGTTTTGTCAATAATGTCAATTAAACCTTTTCCTCCTTCATAAGGAGAAGCGAAAATTTCTAAATTGCGGGAAGAAAATTTATCAATCCAAACATATTGATTTTCATCAATGCGGGAAATGTGTTTAATATGGTCTTTCTGGATATGATGAGTATAATCAAGATAATCAATAATA
This sequence comes from Bacteroidales bacterium, assembly GCA_031284905.1. Lineage (GTDB taxonomy): Bacteria > Bacteroidota > Bacteroidia > Bacteroidales > ML635J-15 > Bact-19. The sequence goes on along the minus strand of JAITXI010000111.1, from coordinate 1,069 downwards.
GCACCGGCAGCAATAATACCGGCAGATAAATTTTCGATTCCGAAACCTTTTAACGATTTTACTTTAAATAAGGATAAGAGTTTGTTTGTAGCATTTTCTTCAGTAAAAACCCAATCGTCCATACCAAAAATTACATTAAATTCATTAAAAGTATCTTGGAATAATTTTTTTTTTGTATTTTCAAAAATAATTTCTTTGGGGTGAAAATTCTGAATAAGCATATTTATGTAGGCTTTATCTCCTTGCGATAAGAAAAAATCTCCGGTAGAAATGTCGAGTAATGAAATCCCAAAAATTTGTTTATCAATAAAAATAGAAGCGAGAAAACTATTTTCATTCTTTTCGAGAACGCTATCATTCAGAGAAGTTCCGGGAGTAATTAATTCAGTAACACCACGTTTAACAATGGATTTAGTAAGTTTTGGGTCTTCAAGTTGTTCGCAGATAGCGACCCTTTGACCGGCACGAACTAATTTTGGTAAATAAGAATCTAAAGCATGATAAGGAAAACCAGCCAATTCCACAAAAGAAGCAGAGCCATTTGCACGTTTTGTGAGTGTAATATTTAGAATTTTACTAGTAAGGATAGCATCTTTTTCAAAAGTTTCATAAAAATCACCAACACGAAATAACAATATAGCTTCGGGATGTTTTTCTTTAATTTTGTAAAATTGTTGCATCAAAGGAGTTTCTGCTTTTGCCATCTTAAATTGTTTTCATTTGCAAAGATAATATTTATTTTTGATTTTTAGATTTACGATTTTAGATTTAGATATTATCTTAAAAATTTAAAATATTTGAAAAAATATTGTAAATTTGTAAAAAATTACTAAAAAATGGATTTGCCCCAAAAACCTCCGTATGGAATATCAAATTTTGAATCTTTGATTTTAGAAAATTATGCTTTCGTTGATAAAACACGTTTTATAGAACAACTTGAGAATGAAACTTCTAAATATCATTTTCTAATACGACCGCGAAAATTTGGGAAATCGCTTTTTTTGTCAATGCTTTACCACTATTATGATTGTTGCAGGGCAAACGCATTTGAAGAACTTTTTGGAGAATT
>JAITXI010000082.1 GCA_031284905.1 Bacteroidales bacterium | reverse complement strand
ACAATCGGGGCACTAATAATTGGATTTTTATTCAATTTATTTCAACTATATTCTGTTCAAACGGAATTACGTTTATTTCTTATAACAGGCTTTTTAGGCGGATTTACCACGTTTTCAACATATTCATTGGAAACGGTTCAATATTTAATGAATGGAAATATAAAATATGGTCTAATAAACATTCTTTTAAATAATATTTTATGTATTTTATTTGTACTATTGGGAATGTGGATATGTAAAATGATAATAAAGTAGTATCAATAAATACAAAAGTTTTAATATTAGAGCTGTTCAGAAACTTCAGTTTCTGAACAAGTCCATTATCATGATGGATTTTTTTATAGCCGAAAATCCCAAAACAATTGACGAATATATTACCGGTTTTTCCCAAAATGTATATGATTGATTATTTCCCCCTCTTGCAGTATGAAGAATTATGGAATATACTAAACCGTTCTGCTTAAAAAGTATTTTATATGGAGAATAATATGGGCTCAAAATTTTTTAATACTCAGGAAATTGCCCCGCATACTACTGCTATTATTGGCCTTGGAAATGAATTATGTTATCTTTTGGAAGGAAAAACAAAAGCACTCCTTATTGACACTTTAATTGGAGTAGGAAACTTACGGGCGTTTTGCCGGGAATTAACGGACTTACCCATTACGGTAGTAAATACCCACGGCCATATTGATCATACGGGGGGTATTTTTGACTTTGATGAATGTTATATCCATTCCAATGACATTTCCTTGATCTACGAAAAAGAAGACCGCCGGAAAGGATATGTCGAAAATGGCATAAAAAAATCAGGAAAGAAAATTGTTATTTTGGAAACCGATTTTACCGTTATTAAACCAATGAAGACTTTTCCCATTTATGATGGTTTTGTTTTTGACCTGGGTGAAAGAAAAATTGAAGTTATTGCCGTTCCGGGACACACTCTGGGTACTGTTGTCTTGTTGGATCGCAGTAACCGTATTGTTTTTTCAGGAGATGCCTGTAATATCAATACACTTTTGTTCCTCCCTCATTCAACTTCCATCGAAGAATACCGGGAAAGCCTCTTTTATTTTAAGGAATTCCAGCCCTATTTTGATGTAATGTGGGGCGGCCATAATTTATGGGCAGTTCCCAAAGTTATTATTGACGAGGCCATTGAATTATGCGGTGAAATTATTGCGCGGACTGATGATGCTTTAGAAAGCGAACATCTTGGCCGCCCTTGCTTTTATGGTAAAAAAAAGGATGCCAACTTTAAGCGCCTTGACGGGAAAATTGCCAATATTGCCTATAGTAAAGATAAAATCAACAGGAATAGATGATTTTGAAGATGCCGTTATTGAATTCAATGAAAATTTATTTTCAGAAAATGAGAGAATAAATACTAGTAATATACTTAATGAAGAAAATAGGCGTAAATAAAAACACGGGTACAGCGGTTGTATGCGCTTCGGGGTTAAAGCCCCTCTGGGTTCCGTTGGCCTGGTCGGCCTGCCTGCGGCCTCACTCCAACGGATCACTGCATCCACAGTTTTCGGCTGGGACGTTATGCGCAATACACCACCTACATTGCTTTGAAAATAAAAAATAAAACATTGAAAAAATATAAAATGGTTGACATTATATATGAAATGTAATATAAATAAACATTATAGGAGAATACTTATGAAAGTATTATTGGTAAATGGAAGTTCAAGAAATAATGGCTGTACAAATGTTGCGTTAACTGAAGTAACGCGGGCGTTAAATGAAGAACAAATAGAAACGGAAATTATATTTATTGGCAACCAGCCTCTTCCTGATTGTGTTGCCTGTAACAAATGTAGAGAAATTGGCCAGTGTGTATTCAATGACATTGTAAACGATATTGTAGAAAAAGCAAAAAATTCCGATGGTTTCATATTTGGTTCACCGGTCTATTATTCTCATCCAAGTGCTCGGCTTTTGACCGTTATGGATCGAGCCTTTTACTCAGGTGGCAAACATTTTTCTTTTAAGCCATCTGCAGCCATTTTGAGTGCCAGGAGGGCAGGAACTACAGCTTCTTTCGATGTAATTAATAAATATTTTACAATCGTATCCATGCCGATTGTTTCTTCTACATATTGGAACCATGTATATGGCAGACAGCCGGAGGAAGTTTTACAGGACAAAGAAGGTTTAATGACAATGTACAACCTTGGTAAAAATATGGCATGGTTGATTAAATGTATTGCATTAGGAAAAAACAATGGAATAGAAATTCCAAAAAATGAAAAAGTGTTTACTAATTTTATTAGATAGAAATAGCAAATTAAACGGTCAAGGAAATGATAATAAAAACCGGGGCGTACTGCATATAATAGGTCTTTTACGCTTTTTTTCCTGTGGAAGAACGGGCTTCGCAAATCCCTTATTCGGGCTGGCAAAACTTTGTATATAGCCGGAAAGTTAGGCGCAATATTTCCTAAACATTTATAGTAAAAAGATGGATAAAATGGAATTAATAATAGAATTTTATAAACATTTGCAAATGCTTGGCCCCAGCGGGATTAAGGAATCCAAAAGGGCATTGGACTATTTAAATTTAAATGAAAAGTCAATGAATATTGTTGATATTGGTTGTGGGACTGGTTCACAAACATTATTTCTCGCAAACGAGTTAAATGTAGAAATTATAGCCATTGATTTTTTACAGCCTTTTTTGGACGAATTGAATAAAAAAGCAGAAAACAGTGGATTAAAAGTAAAAACAATTTGCACACCAATGGATAATTTGCCATTTTCTGAACAATCATTTGATATAATATGGTCAGAAGGTGCAATATATAATATTGGATTTAATAATGGAATAAAATATTGGAAAAAATTTATAAAACCTAATGGATATTTAGCAGTATCTGAGGCAATATGGTTAAAAAATAATAGACCCAATGAAATAGAAAAATATTGGAAAAATGAATATTCCGAAATGGATACAATAGATAATAATATAAAGTATTTAATAAATAGTGGTTATAAAATAATTGGACATTTCACATTACCAAATTATTGTTGGGAAAATTATTATAATGAAATAAAAAATAACATAAAACCATTTCTTGAAAGATATAGAAATAGAGAAGATGCAAAAGAATTTATTGAAGAAATTTATGTTGAAATAAAAATGTATGAAAAGTATAAGGAATATTATGGATATGAATTTTATATAGTACAAAATAAAATATAAAGTATGGCAAAAATGCATATGACAGGTCTGTATATTAAGAAATAGAAATAATTATATCTAAAAAATAATAAATAATAGAATCAAAAACTCGTTGCATTTTTGTTCCTTATATGCTATCCTGTTTACATCATCTTTAAAGGAAGAAAATATGTCCGATGATCAAAGAAATTCACGAAATTGGCTGCAATTCTTTTTTGGCAAGTATACACTGCCCGGTTTTATTCCGGCTCTTGGCAGACTGATACAAAAAGCAGGCGATGGCTTCCTGAAATCGTCTAAAGCGCATAAAGTACGTTATCTCATTATCTATGCCCTGATTGTACTTTCCGCAGGGGTTTTTTTCTGGTTCCGGACGATGGAATCCCGGAAACCCCAGCCCATATATATTGATTACTCGGTGCGGCCGCCGGAAAATATTTCCGATCCGGAATACCGGACT
>JAITXI010000069.1 GCA_031284905.1 Bacteroidales bacterium | reverse complement strand
GCAAAACATATCAAATTCTACTCAATAATATCCCTTCAGGAAACTATGTTATTAAAGTTTATACCAATAAAGGAGTTTATGCTAATAAAATGATAGTTACGCAGTAAATATTAGACCGCTTCGCTGTTAGAGCTAAGAACCAAGACTTGTGTTGAACGTAGGCAAGTAACCAAGATTGGTAACGAATAAAGGAAAAAGATATTTATCATAAAATCTATAACTACGCAAAATTTGATAGTTAAATCGCATTACTGACTGTAATACAGAAAATTAAAATAGTTATACAAGCAACCTAATTAGTACGAAAACTATTCCAAAGCATTCAATTTCAGGATTTTAAGATTCTCACAAAATTTTAATTTAATTTTTTCAGGATTTTTTTCAAAAATGCCAAAAACAGAAGATCCGCTTCCCGACATTTGTGCGTAAATAGCTCCATTTTCATACATTTCATTTTTTATATTTTCTAAAATTGGAAATTCTGCAAAAACATTTTTTTCAAAATCATTTTTGATACAATTTTTCCATTCTAAAATTGGTAATTTTATTAAATTTTTAAGATTTTCTTGAGGAATTGCAGGAGTTGAATTTTTATAAGCTAAAGCCGTATTTACTGATATTTCAGGAATAGCAATAACAATAAAATAATTGTCAAGACAAAGAAAAATTTCTTCTAAAATATTTCCTGTTCCACTTGCAAATACAGGTTTATTTTCAATAAAAAAAGGACAATCAGCTCCTATTTTTGAAGCAAAATTTTTCATCTGATTTTTAGAAATTTTTAAATCAAAAAATTCGTTTAATAATTTTATTGTAAAAGTCGCATTTGCCGAACCTGCTCCCAAACCTGTTCCAAACGGAATATTTTTATACAAAATGATTTTTACAGGATTTATATCGAATTTATTCTCAATAATTTTAAATGCTTTGTAACAAAGATTTTTTTCAATTTCACAATCAATTTTAATTCCTTCGTTAATTAATTCAAATTTTTCGGAAGGTAATATTTCAATTATATCAAAAAAAGGAATTGGATAAAAGATAGTTTCTATATTATGGAAATTATCTCCTCTTTTGTTCAAGATATTTAAACCAATATTAATTTTACAATTTGAAAAAGCAATCATATTAATCTATTGAAATATTATTTTTTTCAATAATTTTTTCAAGTTTTTCCAATCTTTTTACAATTTTATCAAAATTTTTAAAATGAATTGAGGCTCTTAAGAAATCATGAGGGTCAATACCTGGCTGCCCGATAAAAGTTTGTCCTTCTTTTTTAATATTTCCGGGAATTGCTGCTCTTGCACCAAGTATAGTATTATTAGCGATAGAAACATGTGGAGCAATTCCAATCTGACCTGCAAACATACAATTTTTTCCAATTTTTGTACTTCCTGCAATTCCACCTTGAGCAGCAATAACTGTATTTTCTCCAACATCCACATTATGAGCTACATGATTATGGTCGTCTAATCTTACACCTGTTCTAATAATTGTTGAACCCATTGTTGCTCTATCAACTGTTACAAGTGCTCCTAATTCTACATTATCTTCAATAACAACATTTCCAATCTGAGCAATTTTCAAAAACGCAGCATCATTAACCGGTGCAAAACCAAATCCATCTGCTCCAATTACCGTCCCTGAATGTATTACGCAATCTTTGCCGATTTTTGTTTCGGAATAGATGTTTACACCTGAATAAATTATAGTATTATCGCCAATTTTCACATTACTTCCTATATAACAATTTGGATAAATTTGTACATTATTTCCAATTTCAACATCTTTACTAATATATGTAAATGAGCCAATATAAGGTTTTTTACCGATTTTTGCAGTTTTATGAATTTGTGTTGGTTTTTCAATTCCTGAAGGTTTTTTTTGTAAAGAATTATAAAAATTCAATAAAATTGCAATTGCTTTATAAGCATCGGGAACACGTATCAAAGTCGTTTTAATTTCTTTTTCAGCTATAAAATCTTCATTTACAAGCACTACCGAAGATTGTGTTTCATAAATATAATGATTATATTTCGGATTTGCAAGAAATGAAATTGAATTTGGTTTTCCTTCTTCAATTTTTGAGAAATCGCTTACTACTGCATTCTCATCGCCTTCAATTTTTCCGCTTAATATTTCAGCTATTTGTTTTGCTATAAATTCCATCTGTCAATTTTTATTTGATTAAATATTTTTTTCGGAATACAAATATAATATTTTTTTACCATGTAATCTAATGTTGATAAATTAAAAATGTCAGAAACTTCCGTAATATCTTTTATTTTGTTGTCATACAATATGTTAATATTTTCATCTTTTTCATTATAAATTTGATTTGAAATTTCTCCTTCTTGAAAATAATATTCTAAATCATCTTGCTCAATTTTATATATTTCAATTATTTTTGTTGAAATTTCTTTAATTAAATTTTCATTAAAAGTAGTTTTAGAAATAATTATTTTTGGAAGGTTTCGGTTTATCAATGAGTTTGTAAGATATTTAATTATTTCATTATCTGTATTTTGAAATTCTTTTAATAAAGAAATAATATCATTATCATCAATATTAGAATAATGAAACAGCAATTCATTTTTATCAAAAGGTTTTTTAGCTTTTAATAAGAACTCTAAATGTTTATTATTAATAGAAATATTCTGATTATTAATTAATTTTTTAATTTTTTCAATAGTTTTTTTCAAAATTGTTTCAGAAACCAAAACCGTTTTATGAAAATAAACTTGCCAATACATCAAACGGCGTGCTATCAAAAATTTTTCTATGCTATAAATCCCTTTTGCTTCAACAACAAGATTATCATCAAAAATATCAATCATTTGAATTATTCTGTCCACTCCAATAATTCCTTCTGAAACTCCCGTAAAAAAAGAATCTCTACGGAGATAATCCAATCTGTCCATATCAAGTTGACCGGAAATTAGTTGATGTAGAAATTTTTTGTGATATTCGTTTTTGAAAATCTTAATAGCAAAATCTAATTTTCCATTAAATTGAATATTAAGTTCTTGCATAAATAGAAGTGATAAATCTTCGTGAGATAAATCAGCTGCAAAATAATTTTCAAGAGCGTGAGAAAAAGGACCATGCCCAATATCGTGAAGTAGAATTGCAATTTTTACGGCTTCTTCCTCTTCCGTAGAAATTTCGTGTCCTTTGTTTTTTAGAGTGTCAATAGCAAGCGACATCAAGTGCATAGATCCAATAGCATGCTGAAACCGTGTATGTACAGCACCATGATAAACATAATCGGCTAATCCGGTTTGTTTTATTCTTCTAAGTCGCTGAAAATATGGGTGGTCAATTAAATCAATTAAAATCCCTTTAGGAATGTTTATTAAACCATATACAGGATCGTTAATTATTTTGATTTTATTTTTCACAATTTAGAAAATTGTTCCAAAACTAATGATGAACCGATATTTTTCATGACAATATGCAGTTCTTTTTTTTCATTTGCAGACTCGCTTCGAGTACCGGTAACGACAACAACGTCTTTAACATCAAATTCAAGTAACTGAAACATTTTTTTTGTATAATCGTAATATGTCTGAAATATTCCTGAATCGGGATTTCCTTGAGTAAAAGCAAGAATTAATTTTTTCCCTGCATTTTCTTCTTTAAATTTCGGAGAAAATTTTGGGGAAATTTGTGCGAATAACCTATCTGTAAATATTTTTGCTTGACCGCTCATTTGCCCCATATAAATTGGAGAACCTATAACAAGGGCATCGGCAAGTTTTAATGCGTCATAAATCATTTGCATATCATCGTTTATGGCACATTTATCGTTTTTTTTGCAACTCAAACAACCTTTACAGGGTTTTATATCAAGTTCGCTTGAATACCAAACTTGAGTATCTGCACCCTCTTCTTTTGCACCTTCAAGGATTTTATTTACAGTCCAAGCAGTATTGCCATCTTTCCGCGGACTTGCTATAAAACCGATTATTTTCATCTTTTCTCCTTTAAATTAAGTATTTATTTCGTTTTTCTATTTCAAAAAACCATAATTTTTACCGTAACCTAAATGTTGTTCAAGGAAATCCATTGGATATTTAATTTGCACATCAATAATTTTTCCATCTTTTTCTATTGCAATAATTTCAGGATTAATGAAGCCTCCATAAGGTTTTAAATTTAATTTTGCATATCTTTCTTTTACTTCTTTATGAATTGCAGGGTCGATATTTATTGCATATTTTTTCATTAATTGTTTTCCTGATTCATAATCGCCTTCTGATTTAATTCGTTGAATTTCAGCTAATAATTTTCCAAATAATGTTCTTAATTTATTATAATCATTAATTACAAAATATGTTTTATTATCTTTAACAATTTTTTCAATTACATTGTCTTTTTTACCTAAATCGAAACAATAATCAGCAATTAATTTTCTTGCTTGCATGTGAGCTTCTGTAACTGTTTTTCCTAATTCAATTCTTGCAAATTGAGTAAATAAACCATTACGAATATAAGAATTATATTCAGATTTTGCAACGTCTAAAGTGTTAACAACGCCTAAATCAATCAATTTTTGGTCGTACATATAATAAAGAGCGAAAAGGTCTGCACGTGCTTCTTCCAAAGCAGAACTATTTTCCAAAAGTGAATTAGGAGAAGTTCCGGGCAATAATTGACCTGAACCATGTCCCAAACATTCGTGTAAATCGGTATGAAGAATATCGCCAATTGAACCGTATTTTTTTGCCAAATCAATTTCTTCTTGTGTATAAGCAAATTCTGCCGTAACACTATTTGGAGATTCTTCGGCAGCTTTGTCGTAGGCTTCCATTAAGTTGGTGATTGTTACCGACTTAGAACCAAAATCTTTACGTATCCAATCGGCATTTGGAAGATTTATTCCAATTGGCGGTGAAGGAAAATTATCTCCACCTAGAGTAGTTGCAATAATTCCTTTCGCAGAAATTCCTTTTACTTTTTCTTTTCTAAAACGCGGATCTATTGGGGCGTTATCTTCAAACCATTGAGCATTTTCACAAATAATATTTGAAAGTTTTGTAGCCTCAAAATCTTTAAAATTCACTACTGCTTCCCAAGTTGCTTTAATTCCAAGCGGATCGCCATAATTTTCAATAAATCCATTCACATAATCAATCGTAGAAAGTGAATCTTTAACCCACGCAATATTATATTCGTCCCAAGTTTTCAAATCTCCGGTTTTATAATAATCAATCAGCAGTTGAGTATATTTTTTTTGTTGTTCATTTTCTGCAACTATTTTGGCTTTTTCTAACCAAAAGATAATCTGCTGAATAGCATCATTATATAATCCGCCAATTTTGTAAACTTCTTCGATAATTTTGCCATCTTTTTTTATTAATTTTGAATTTAATCCATAAGAAATCGGAGTTGTATCGTTAGGTTTTTCCATTTTTGAATAGTAATCCGTAGCTTCAGTCGCAGTAATATTTTCGTAAAAATTCATAGCAGAAACAGAAAGAATATCTTCTGAGTCGTCTTTGCTATTTTTCATTTTATAAAGCTCCGCATTACAAACTATTTCAGAAATCCATTCCGCAAATTCTTCAATATTTTGATTTTCATTCATTTCATAATTGCTTTCATTACTATGAATTATCAACTCTTTGAAATAATCTTTTGAAAAATCGGGCAATATTTTATCTTCTGCATAATGATGATGAATTCCATTACTGAAAAATACTCTTTTTGCATAAATAATAAAATTATTATAATCTTCCGTATCTTTATCGCCGACATAAGTTTCAATAATATTTTCGATAGTTTTACGAATAACTAAATTATATTTAAAATTTTGGTCCCATAAAATATCTCTACCACATTTTGCTGCTTCACTAAGATAATAAATATATTCTTTTTGTTGCAGAGTAAGCGTATCCCAATTTGGAATTTGGTATCTCATAATTTTAAGGTCTGCAAATTCATCTACAAGATATTTGAAACCTTGCTCTTTGTCTTTTTGATTTTCGTTTTTTTGAGTACATGATAATAATACTCCTGAAATTAATACTAACATAAATAATTTTTTCATTTTATATTTTAATAATTATTTTGTAACAAAAATAGTACTAAAAATTAAGAAAAAGTGAAAAAAATTTATGGAAATTGAGGAAAAATCAAATCTGATATTTATTTCCCATTAATATTTCTATTCACTTCGTAAATAAAAATTTGTTATTTTTATTTCAAAAACATTAGGCGGATAAAAAATACCTACAATAATAAAAGGATTTGCAGCGACATTATGAAATTTTTGTGTAGTTCCAAGAAAAAATAAAGAAATACGGAACGATTTTTCATTCATATCAGAAGGCTGTAAAATAACCCAAGAATTGGCAATTTTTTTAATGAAAAATTAACTTATTTCTATACGGCTGCCAACTCTGTCAAAAATCATCTTGAAACTGTTTTAAACTTTTTTCATAATAGACTTACTAATGCTAATGCAGCATCTTTTAATGCTAAAATAAAACTCTTCAGGACTAATTTAAGAGGAGTAACTGATAACGCTTTTTTCCTTTTTAGACTTCACAATATTTTTGCTTATCCCCATAAAATACGTCTGTCCCCTTATTCCGCAAGCATCATCAACATTTAGTTTTGTTTTCAACTGTTTTTTTAAATTTTATTTACAATATTTTTTTCATAAGACCAACTTTTCAAACTTTTTTCATAAATAATTAAAAGAATTTTTGTATTTTTACATAAATAAAAAAAATTAAATAAAATGGCAACATCTTACAAAGAATTAGGATTAGTAAATACTCGAGAATTATTCAAAAAAGCTATTAAAGGAAAATATGCAATTCCTGCTTATAATTTCAATAATTTAGAACAAATGCAAGCGATTTTACAAGCATGTGTAGAGACAAAATCTCCGGTAATTTTACAAGTTTCTTCGGGTGCAAGAAAATATGCAAATGCGACACTTTTACGAAATTTAGGTAAAGGAGCTGTCGAATATGTGAAAGAATTGGGATATGAAATTCCGATTGTTCTTCACCTTGACCATGGCGATAGTTTTGAACTTTGTAAAGATTGTATCGACAACGGATTTTCTTCGGTAATGATTGACGGTTCTCATCTAAATTTTGAAGATAATATTGAACTAACAAAAAAAGTTGTTGAATATGCTCATAAATTTGACGTAACTGTTGAAGGTGAATTAGGAGTTTTGGCTGGGATTGAAGATGAAGTTTCTGCAGTTCATTCTACTTACACAAGTCCGGAAGAAGTAATAGAATTTGTGAACAGAACAGGAGTGGATTCGCTGGCAATTTCGATAGGAACTTCTCATGGTGCGAATAAATTTAAACCCGAACAATGTACTATAAATGAAAAAGGAATTTTAGTTCCGCCTCCTTTACGTTTTGATATTCTTGAAGAAATTGAGAAAAAAATTCCCGATTTTCCAATAGTTTTACATGGCTCATCTTCTGTTCATGAAAAATATGTTGAAATCATTAATAAATATGGCGGAGCATTAAAAGATACTATTGGCATTCCCGAAGATCAATTACGTAAAGCTTCTACTTCTGCTGTTTGTAAAATAAATATTGATTCAGATGGTCGTTTGGCAATGACCGCAGCCATTCGCGAAACTTTTGCTAAAAATCCGGCAGAATTTGATCCCAGAAAATATCTCGGTCCTGCTCGCGATGAACTAAAACAACTTTATATGCACAAAAATAATAATGTTTTGGGATCATCAGGAAAATGTTGAAAATATAATGGAAACCAATTGACACATTACATTTTATTTTTTTAAATTATTTTGGAAATAATTATCATTTTTTGTAATTTTGGATAAATTTTAAAAGTTTAAGAAATTTTTAATATTTTCAAAAATATCAGAAACAAATAATATTATAAATATAAAAGATATGGACAAAAATCAAATACGTGAAGTAATTGCAAAAAGAGCGGCTTTAGAACTTAAAAATGGTGATGTTGTAAATCTTGGAATTGGGTTGCCAACTTTAATTCCAAATTATATTCCCAAAGGAGTAAATGTAACAATAGATGCCGAAAACGGAATGTTAGGAGTAGGACCAAAACCAACTGAAGGTGAAGAAGATATTAACTTTTTTGATGCGGGAGGAGGTTATGTTACTCCATTAAAAGGAGCTTCCATTTTTGATAGTGCACAATCTTTTAGTATAATTAGAGGTGGACATGTTGATGTTTCTATTTTAGGAGCACTTCAAGTTGATGAAAAAGGTGATTTGGCTAATTGGATGATTCCCGGAAAATTAACTCCCGGAATGGGCGGAGCAATGGATTTGTTAGTTGGTGCAAAAAAAGTTATCCTCGCTATGGAGCACACAGCAAAAGGAAATCCTAAAATTATGAAAAAATGTAACCTTCCGCTAACTGCTGCCGGACAAGTAAATATGATTATTACCGAAATGGGCGTTATGGAAATTACAGCAAAAGGAATAGTTCTTACAGAAATAAATCCGGAATTTTCAGTTGAAGAAGTTCAAGTAGCTACAGAAGCACAATTAATTGTGTCGGAAAATCTAAAAAATATGTGTTAGTGAATTTTAGACTTTAGATTAAATATCGTAAATCACAAAGATGCCAATGAATAAACTCATATTTGGATACAATCTCGAAATACTAAAGAAAATTGAAAGCGAGACTATAGATTTAATTTATCTTGACCCGCCTTTTTTCAGCAATCGCGATTATGAAATAATCTGGGGTGATACAAGAGAAGTACGAAGTTTCCGTGACCGTTGGAGTGGCGGAATTGACCATTATATCGGCTGGCTCAAAAATCGCGTTGAACAAATGTAATGAAATTTCAAAAGATTCAAAAAATATGCGAGAAATAGAATTTATTGCCACAAGTCAAAGTGATGTAGAAATTGAATTTTTTTGCTGGGGATTTTGAATATAATCACGAACAAGTATTTAAAGCTTCAATTATGCTTGATAAAATTGGGAAACAACAGGTAAAACTAAAAACCGGAATTTATAATATTGCTGTAAAAGTTGTCGATAATGATGATTTGGAAGCTATCGAAATATTAAAACTAAAAATTAATGGAAAAATTGAACGTAAATAATTAAAAATGAAAAACAGAACCAAGACCGCTTCGCTGTTAGAGCCAAGACGGATAACGGGCGCTACTTCGACAGGTTCAGTAACAAAATAGTAAATCATAAATCAAAATATTCAAAATGAAAAGAAACATTATCAATCTATTAGTATTATCAATTTTATTAATAAATCCATTTTTATCAAAAGCTGATGAAGGCATGTGGCTTTTGTCGTTATTAAACAAAAATTATGAAGAAATGAAAGCCAAAGGTTTCAAATTAAGTCCGGAAGATATTTACGATGTAAATAAAGGCTGTTTGAAAGATGCTGTTGTAGGTTTGGGAAATGATGGAAATCCGTTTAGGCATTTCTGTTCCGGTGAAATTATTTCCGACCAAGGTTTGATTTTAACAAATCATCACTGTGGATTCGGGAAAATTCAAGCTCATTCAAGTATTGAGCATGATTATCTCCAAGACGGTTTTTGGGCATTTTCCAAAGAAGAAGAATTAACAAATGAAGGTTTAACTGCATCAATTCTTGTTAGAATAGAAGATGTTTCAGTACAAATTCTAAAAGAATTATCTGATGTAATGACAGAAAAGGAAAGATCCGAAAAAATTGCTGCAATTTCTAAAGAAATATCTGCAAAAGCTGTTGAAGGAACTCATTATAATGCTTATGTAGCCGATATGTTTAATAATAATCAATTTTTCGTTTTTGTTTATGTAATTTACAAAGATGTTCGTTTGGTCGGTGCACCTCCACAATCAATGGGAAAATTTGGTGGCGATACTGATAATTGGATGTGGCCTCGTCATACAGATGATTTCTCAATGTTTCGTATTTATACAGCTCCAGACGGTTCTCCTGCAAGTTATACAAAAGAAAATATTCCATTAAAACCAAAGCATTTCTTCCCTGTAAGTATTAAAGGAATCGAAAATGGAGATTTTGCTATGATTATGGGCTTTCCGGGTACAACCGAAAGATATATAACATCTTATGGTCTTACAGAAACTATGAATATTCAAAACAAACTACGTTTTGAAATTAGAGATGTAAAAATTAATGTTTTACGTGCAGAAATGGCTTCTAACCAAGCTATTCGTATTAAATATGCTTCAAAATATGCAAGTTGTTCAAACTATTGGAAATATTCAAAACAACAAAATATTGCCTTAAAACAATTAAATACACTTGGCGTAAAACAAAATATTGAAAACAATTATCTTACTTGGGCTAAAGGAAAAGACAAAAAATATACGGAAGCATTACCTATTATTGAAAAAGTTTATTATGAACGTGCTCCTTATTTTACTGCTTTTATGTTCTTGTCAGAAGGTTTATTAAGTGGAACAGAATTGCCTCTCATGACTTATAGAAATTCTTCTTTAATTGATGCTTTGAAAGCAAATGATGCTGAAAAAACAAATAAATTAATTGAAAAAATCAAATCAAATGCTGTCGCTTTTTATAAAGATTATAATCCTGAAACTGAAAAAAAATTAATGAAAGCAATGTTTTCTTATGTAAATAAAAATATTGACAAAACATATCTCCCTGATATTTATAATATTATAAATAAAAAATATAAAGGAAATATTGATAAATTTGTTGATGATATTTTCGCAAAATCAATATTTGTTTCTGAAGAAAAATTAAACGCTTTTTTGGATAAACCAAATGTAAAAACATTGGAAAACGATTTATTAATGATAACAGGAATAAGTATTTATACGAAATACAAAGAAGTATATAATTTATATAACCAAAATTCAGAAGAATTAAGTCGTGGTGAAAGAATTTTTACAGATGGTATTTTACAAATGAATCCAACAAAAATTTTCGCTCCTGATGCAAATTCAACTATCCGTTTAACTTATGGAAACGTTGGAAAATACGACCCAAGAGATGGAGTTGAATATAATTATTTTACAACTCTCAATGGGGTTATGCAAAAAGAAGACCCTTCAAACTCTGAATTTATTGTCTCTGTGAAATTGAAAGAATTATATTCTCAAAAAGATTTTGGTCAATATGCAGATAAAACCGGTGAATTACCAACTTGTTTTATTACAAATAACGACATTACAGGCGGAAATTCAGGTTCACCGGTAATTAACGCAAATGGTGAATTGATAGGAATTGCTTTCGACGGAAATAGTGAAGCAATGTCAGGTGATATAGATTTTGAAGAAAATCTCCAGCGCTGTATCAATGTGGATATTAGATATGTTTTGTTTACAATCGACAAATTTGCCGGTGCAAAAAATTTAATACAAGAAATGAAAATTGTTAAGTAATAAATGTTATTATTTAGACGGTTATAATAGATTGAAACACAGGTATTTATAAAATTAAATTTATTTATATTTAGTTTTATGTAAATTATATGTATCTAATAATCAGCTATTAATTTTTAAGTCAAAAAATTAAGAATTTTAGCAAAGCTGTATTATGTTGATTATTAGCAATATACAGTAACAATATAACACTTAAACCCTAACTCCGCCAAAATTAGGGTGGCTATTGTGTTAATTGTTTGTGATGCAACGATTTAAGTTAAATTACAAACGACCTAATTAGGTTACTTAAATAATTTAGCTAATTTTCTGTATTACAGTTGTTTATGTAATTTAACTACCTAAATTGAGCGGAGTTATGGCTTAAATATGTACGAATATTTTACGATATTATTATTTACTTCGATTTTTAAAAATATAACCAATTCCTAAACCAATACGCCAATACGAACCATTACTTGTTATTACAGGATAATAATAGTTTATACTGTTGTCGTTATTTAATGTTC
>JAITXI010000179.1 GCA_031284905.1 Bacteroidales bacterium | reverse complement strand
TCAATGTATTCGACATCGTGTTTATTTACAGTAAAATAAACGAGAGGTTATCGGCTTAAGTTCGTTTTGCAGAGCTCCCATACATCAATTTTTCGTTTAATTTTATTAATATATTTTTTACATAGTCTTTAAATTTTTCTACAAATTTATGTTTTATTTTTTGAATTATAAATTTTTTTTCTTTTTTGAAAAAACAAAAATATCTTTTAGCTACTTACAATCAAAATAGCTAAAAGATATAAAAATACATGAAATTTTTTACTATATTTCTGAATTTTCTGTTTTTTTTATATTCTGTTTTTTTGTTCTTTCAAATACTATAAATGAAAAAGGATAACCAACAGCCCAATAAATAAAGAAATTATAAATAACTGAGGCTAGTTTTATTTCTTTCATAGTGAAAAAATAAAAAAATAAAGTTAGCATTAAAGACATAGATACAGCAAAAAATAAACTACACAATACAAAGTAGAGATATTTGTGCTTAACCATAAATTTATACGAAAAAATTCCTTGATATTTCATAATTAATAGATTTTTTTAGTTTTTTTACATATTTCCTATTCCTACAGCAACTGATGTACATACAGCTCCACCAGCAGCCCCAGGAATTGCTCCAATTCCGCCTACTGCAGCCCCTACTAAGGCTCCGCCTGCAGCCCCACCGACATCAGCCATAACAGTTGGTTTTAATTCTGCCCATGCATCTTTTGCAAATTGTTTAGTTTTTTCCCACCAAGATAGTGCTTTTGAACCGTTACTATATAAATATTCGCCCCAACTTTCGAAAGAACTCATATATACATCTGCAAAAAATCTCAAACTCATATATTCGTTTATTGTAGTTACTGTAGATAATTCTTCTTTTACAAAAACGAAATATTTTTCTTTATACTCTTCTAATGAATTAGAAACTAAAAATAAATCATAAGCCTTTTTATCAATAATTTTACATTTTGAAGAAATTAATAAATAATCATTTATTTTCCGAACATATTCATCATTTAGTATGTCTTTTTCATTATAAATTTCATTCATATACTTTTTTATTGCATAAGTATGAAAGTCTGCTATTTCAGAAGAAATTAAATCAATTTCTTCAAAACTAATTTGTTTTGATTTTGAATTATCTACTATTTTATTTGACTCATCATTTAATTTGTTACACCCCGCGAAAGTAATTGCGCACACTGCAATTACGACTAAACTTAAAAAAACTTTATTATCCATAAAAATATTTTTTAATTTTATTCCGTTTCCATTGTTTTTTTGTTTTTTCGGAAACGAAATGATTTTTTTACTTTATATCCTAATGTAATTCAAAAGATATAATTCTATTGATTTACATTTGCCGCTTTTAAAAAACCAATACAGGTTATTTAATTGCAACAATCCCTGTTTCTGAATTTTTATTTATTTTTCCCCGAAAAATTTTAAAAAATTCTATAAATATTTCATTTCTTGCTTTGCCTACCCAACAAAACTGAGACCGTAAATTACAGGCAGGCAGGTATAGCCTAAGTTCGTTTTGCATAATTCCCATACATCAATTTTTCGTTTAATTTTATTAATATATTTTTTTACATAGTCTTTAAATTTTTCTACAAATTTATGTTTTATTTTTTGAATTATAATATAATTTTTATTATTATTTTTTTCTTTTTCTATTAATGAAACAAAAAAATCTCTACAAGCATTGAAATAACAAAAAAATACTACCAAAAGTTTTTTTTGCAACAGATTTCTAATATTTTTTAATTTGCTTTCGCGAGGTCTAAAGACGTTCTTGTTCATTCTTTTTATTTTTTTCAAATTTTTATAATAAAAAAAGCGGACTTAAATATCCGCCTTGAGGTCTTAAGCTACCGTAACTACAAATAAGTAAGCCCGCATTTGCGAGCATTTTACTTACCCTTGCAGTTACTTTGAAATTGCTTAAGTTTCAAGGCAAGAATTTGCGTAAAACGCTTTTTCCAATATGTTTTAAAATGTGCCTTTCAGCACGCTATTTTTTTATTTCATAAGCAAAAATTTTTATAAATTTCAAACTACAAATTTAATCATTATTTTTAATAAAACAAATATTTCTTTTATTTTTTTGAAAAAATATTCGTTATTATGTCCTAACAGACAATTTTTGAGCAAATTCTTCTTTTATTAAGATATTTTTTTACATATTCTCTATATTTTTCTACAAATAATACCTAAAATTTAAATAAAAAAATTGGCGGAATGCTTTCAGCAAATTTTTTGCCGTTACAAATCCGCCAAGACACAAAAATTATCGTTTATTTAATTTTGTTTTTCTCTCTCCTCCTTATAATAACATCATAGCTAAAATAAATTAATGGTACAAATAATGGTACCATTATTGAAAAAAATATCCATAAAAATGAATTTAACTTCTTATTAGAAGATTTTAATTCTTTAGTAGTAACAAAAAAAACTAAAATTAAATTTACAATAATTAAAAAAAATATTAGATATTTACTAAATACTGCGTTAATAACAAAATCCATAATATTAAAATAAAAATTTAACAATCAAAATCTGTAATGCAAATACAGCTAAAATCACCCCAAATGCAACCACAATCTGTACCATAAATTTTAGAAGGTGCATGCCCACAGTGTTCTGTGGCAGCATTTACTATCATTTCATGAGTGCATGAACTTCTACGTGGATAAATACACCAATAAGTCCATTGAGCGTAGCATAAGTTCCCTATGGAAGGGAAGTCTATAATTTCTTTATTTGGACATTCATTAAAATAGAGAATGGCAGTGACTGATAGCAACAAAATATCATCTAAATCATCTGTAAGTCCACTAATATCAAAGTATTCCTGATCTTTATGAGTTTGCAAATTTGAAATTAATAATGAAGTTTCATCTTTTTTTACTATATAGCTTTCTTCTTTAAAGCAAATTTTAAAACTATAACTATCAATTATTTCAAAAACATACTTGCTTTTATTTGATTTAATTAATTCGTAAGAATTATTACTTGTTTTTTTTATTGAAATTACTTTACAAGCATTTAATGCAGAAGTTAAACATTGAGAAAAATATTGATTATCTTTTATCTCAATTTTTTTCTCTTCGTTAGGGACATTACCAACATTTATCTCATTTTTCTTTTCGCACCCTGTACATATTGTTACAAATACTGTAATTACTAAAAATATTTTCAAAATACTTTTCATAACTAATCTGTTCGTCTTTTTTCAAGACAGGACAATCCTTTTTGCCCATTTTAATTTTGTTTATTTAATAATTTTATACAATTTTTTACTAAAAATTGCAAAAAGGTTTTTGGTGTCTTTCGACTTCTTCGCCTTTATTTGAGAAAATTCTAAAACTCAAATAAAGGCTTTTCGCAATACCTAAATTCGTTTTACATAGTTCCCAAATATCTGGTTCCTTATTAATTCCATTAAAATATTTTTCTACAAATTTATATTTAATTTTCTGAATTATGAAATTTATTTTTATATTTTGAAACATTTGCTTGTATTCCGAATTTGTCAGCCACGAAGTAAAGTTGCGACAGTAGATTATTTGAAATCGTATTTTGATGAAGATTTAGAGTTATACAAAATTTATCGTTGCTTTATTTTGAAACTGATTTTGCAGATGAACTTCGTAAAACAGGATTTTCAAAAGAAGAGAAACACTCCCAAGCACAGATAGTTTTAGGCTTATTGGTCAGTCCGGCGGCTATCCGTTAGCGTATTCCATTGATGAAGGTAATAAATATGAAGGACACACGATGTTGCCTGTTGTTGAGGATTTTGTAAAACAATGTTGATTACTCAAAAACACAAATCTATTGCTATACTTTTTGACGAAAATTTTTGGAAATCCGCTTAGAGTGTCGCATTGTCGAAGTCAGGTGCATTTGTGCGTCTTCATAATTATATTTTCCGTTTTCATTTTTATTGCAAGATAGCTCTTTGCTTATTGTTACTTGTGAAAAATCAAGCATTTCTGCTATTTTTTTGTCTCATTTTCTTTTTGTACATTTGATTTATTGTGTAGCTTTGTTCAGTGGTTAAATATCGCAAATTTTGTAGGAAACGAATTTCTCATTTTTTAAATTTATCAGCGAGCGCTAGTGTTTTTATTTTTTTAATATTTCTCTATTTCCCCAAATTTCTTTAATTTTTTTAGAAAATTCTTCATAATTTTCTTTTTCAAAAAAAACACAATCTTCAATTTGTGCAATATTTCTGCCAATATCTTCGGCAAAAGCAGCACAAGAAGGAGCGCCACATATTCCACAATCTACATCAGGAAGAAGCCTTTCTGTTTTCTTGATTTTTTCCATCATTTCCAGAGCTTTCTGAATATTATCGTCAAGTTTTAAAATAGAACGTGGTTTAATAGCTTCAATTTCCATCATGGATTCTATTTTATTATAAAATTCAGGACTTAAAGAAGTTGTAATGTTTTTTGAATTTGACTTATCTAAATAAATTGCACGTTTTCGTAATCTTTCCATTGCTGCAAAACGATTGTTTGAATTTAAAACTCCGCCGGCACAACTTTGATTACAAACTCTCATTTCTATCAAACCGGTAGGTTCAATTTCTTCATTTTCAATTTTTTCAAGAAAATCTATTACATTTTTTACTCCATCAATGGCAAAACAACGACCTTGAAAATTCTTTGCTTCTCCACCTGTCAAACTCCATAAAACATCTCTGCCTACTAAATTATGATTTATTGGTTCTGTTATTGATTTAGAATTATTCAACATTAATCGTACTTTATTATAAAGGAAATCCATATTAATTACTCCGTGTATTGGGGAGGGATGCTTTTCAACCGGACTTTTTACGGCAGCAATTTTAGCAGCACATGGTGTAATATAAAAAATTCCGATTTCTTCTTTTTTTATTCCTGCATCTATTAATCGTTGGAATACAATATATGATGAAATATCCAATGGGGCTTTTAGATGTATAATGTTTTTTACTAATGATGAGAAACGAACTTGAATTAATCGAATTACCGCAGGACAAAATGAAGAAATAAAAAATTTTTGTTCTGTATTAGAACTCATATATTTTTTTACCATGTCGATTAAGAATCCGACTCCATGTTCAACTTCATAAATATGAGTAAATCCCAAATCTTTCAGACAAGAATAAATTTGAGAAACTTTGTATTTTTCATCAAATTGTCCAATAAAAATTGCCGGCACTAATGCAATTCTGTATTTATAATTGTTTAATGAATCAAAGTCATCTTGTTTAATGTGAATGGCATTAACCGAACACGATTTTAAACATTCTCCACAATCTATGCATTTATTATCTGTAATTTCAGCTTTGCCGTTTTTTATTCTGATTGCTTCGGTTGGACACGATTTTATGCAATGAGTACATCCAAGACAAATATCTTTATTGACATTCAACGCATGATAAAAATAAGATTTTGTTTCCGACATAAAATTATCTAATAAAAACAGACATTTCTAAGTGAGTACCTTTATTTAATTCTGATGTGATAGTGAAATCATCAGTATTTTTTTTGATGTTTGGCAAACCCATTCCTGCTCCGAATCCCATTTCTCTGACTTTTTGAGAAGCTGTTGAATAGCCTTCTTTCATTGCCATTTCTATATCTTTTATTCCGGGACCAATATCTTCAACAATCATTGATATTTTTTCATCATTGATAGTTACATATACGTTCCCTGATTCTGCGTGTGCAACAACATTAATTTCGGCTTCAAATAATGCAACTACTACTCTTTTTATTATTGATGGATTAATATCTAATTGTTTGAGAATTTTCTTCACATCACTTGAAGCTTTACCGGCTCCTGTAAAATTTCCTTTTTCTATAGTGAAATTATATTCCATATTTTTTTAATATATTGGTAATATCCCTGATTTATATAATTCTCCACTTACCCTGAAAATGCTATATTCGGTTTCGATTATAGTAATTTCATTTTCTTCAGCCAATTTTATCATCGTTTCATCGACTTTTTTACCTCTTGCCAAAATAATTAATTTTATTTCTGCCATTTCAGCTGTACGAATTGTTTGTACGTTACACAAACCGGTGATTAAAATTGTATTTTCTGATGTAATCCTTAGCACATCACTCATTAAGTCTGACGAAAAAGCGTTCTTAAATTCTTCGTTACCAACTTTTACTGAGATTTTTGTCTTTACTTTCCCTTCTATTATTTTTGATATTTCAAAAATTTTCATTATTTTTATTTTTTTGTTGAAACGGATAATTATCCGTCGTTATTTTATTTTTCTTTTTTTATAAATTTTGATTTAATAAAATCAAATTTTGGGGTTCGTGGTAATAAATTATACAATTTTATTACTCTTTCGTATGATAAAACATGACGATCTTTTGCCGAACTGAAAATTTCTGCTATATTAATCAAAATTCCTGTTTCTTCTACATCTCCAAATTCGTCATTTTCAACTGTTCCAAATGTGATAATTGTTTTTGATAAATTTATATAGGCATTGATTAATGGAGGAATTTTTTCGTCATATTTTTTTAAAATTTTAACTAATATTTTATAGTCAGTTTTAAAATCAGTGCATGTGAATATTTTTTTGTATTTTTTGTAGTCAATAGTTATTGCATTTTTTGAGTTAACAAGTTTTTCTTTATCAAAAAAATACAGGTATATAAAAGTCAATAAGTAATTTCTTGCTTCGACATTAAAATTTTTATACATAGTTACTTTTCCTAAAAAATATTTTACGTCAGGATATTCGACTATGAGTGCACCTAAACCGTCCCATAAATTATCTAATGCGAAAAGTCCTTTTTTACGGTCATTTTTTGGTTGATAATTCGGTTGAATAAAAGATCGCCCAAGTTCAATTGAATATGGTAAATATTTTTTTAAAAAAATATTTGAATAGTCGAACAAATGAGCAGATGCTAATTTCTCTTGTGGTGCATCTAAAACTGATTCGCCTAATAAATATCTATATCCGCCAACAATCTCTTTTCCTTCCGGATCCCAAACAATAAGTTGAAAATATGGATCATCAGCAAGGTCATATTTATCAATATCGGCAGATAAACCTGTTCCTCCGCCGGCTGCTCTAAAAGTCAATTCTCGTAATCTGCCTAATTCTTGCATCAAATACGGAGAAGTTCTTCCATCAAAAAGATACAAGTCCGAATTTCCATAATTTGCTTTACGAAGAAATTTATCTTCTGTTAGTTCAGATAACAAAAATTCTTTTTTTATTGGTTGAATTATCTTTTCCATAAAATAAATTCTTTACAAAAATAATATAATTATGCAAATAATTTTGTTTTTTTTAGTTATTTTTGTAAAATTTTTCAAAAATAATTTTTTATTTAAAGAAAATATTGATTTGTGATAAAAAATAAAAATTTATTAATTGTCTATCCGTTACTAATCATTTCTATGGTGTTTTGGGGGGGCTCTTTTGTGTGGGCAAAGCAAGCTCTTGTTTATTATAATCCAATAGCCATTATTTTTTTCCGACTTTTATTTTCAGCAATAATTTTAATTTTGTTTTTATTTATAACAAAAAAAATACAAATTCCTAAGAAAAAAGATTTACCTTATTTTTTGTTACTTTCATTTTTTGAGCCTTTTCTCTATTTTTTGGGTGAAACTAATGCCCTAACTTTCATGGATTCTTCTACAAGTTCAATCTTGATTTCTGTAATTCCTCTTTTTACGCCTTTTGTTGCTTTTATTTTTCTTCATGAAAAAATAAAAGTATTAAACATTGTAGGAATTTTAATTTCAATTTTTGGAATTGGTTTTTTAGTTTTTGATTCTAATTTGACTTTGCAAGTTTCAGGAAAAGGAATTGCATTGATTTCTCTTGCAATTATTGCTGCAAACGGATATTCCGTTATGATAAAAAAAATTGATAATGCTTATTCTGTTATCACTGTTACTTTTTGGCAGAATTTGATTGGAATGATTTATTTTTTACCTCTTTTTTTTATTTTTTCTTATAAAAATGTTTTTGAAACAGAATTTAATCAAGATGCTTTTTTTTCAATTTTAAAATTAGGTTTTTTTGCTTCTTCTTTAGCTTTTATTTTCTATATGTATGCTCTTCGTAATTTGCCGGTTTCAAAAACAAATGTTTTTACTAATTTTATCCCTGTTTTTACCATCATAATTTCCTATTTTGTTTTAAATGAGGGAATTGAATTGAAAAAAATTATTGGAATTTGTATCATTATTTTAGGAATAACTATTTCTCAGTTAATTATGTGGAAGGAAAATATTAATGAATGATTGACATGTTTTTTTATTATTATCTGTAGGTTTTGTTTAATTTCTATTTTAACTTGCGATTTTTTAATACTTCCATTGTTTGTCAGTTGAGTTTAGAAACAATTTTTACTATATAATTCACCGATAAACATAAACTCATTTAAATTTAAAAATTATATATTCATCGCCGTATTGAATTTCTATTGATTTTTATTCAACCTCTCCATGATTCCAGCCTTGTGCAATTAAAGGAATTTCTACACCATTTTTTGCGATTAAGAATTTCTCATCTTTATTTTCTGTCATAAAACCGATTATTGCAACATTTGGAATTTTTTCAATTTCATCTTTTTTATCCAAAGGAATTGTAAACAATAATTCATAATCTTCACCTCCATTCATAACCGGTATTGCAGGGTCTAAATTAAACATTTCGGCAGTTAAAAATGTTTGGTCGTGAATTGGTAATTTTTCTTCAAATACTTTACATCCTAGATTTGATTTTGAACAAATATGTAATAATTCGGAAGATAATCCGTCAGAAATATCTATCATTGAAGTTGGAAGAATTTTATATTTTTTCAGACTTTCAATTATATCTTTTCGTGGTTCCGGTTTTAAAAATCTTTCAATAATATAATTAAATTTATCCAATTCCGGCTGAACATCATTATCTGCTAAAAAAACTTTTTTCTCACGTTCGAGAATTTGTAACCCAAGATAAGCAGCTCCTAAATCGCCACTTACACAAATCAAATCATTTTTTTTAGCTCCACTTCTATAAACAACGTCTTCTTTTTTTGCTTGTCCAATAGCTGTAATATTAATAAATAATCCTGATAATGAGCTACTTGTGTCTCCGCCAATCAATTCAACACCATATTGCTCACAAGCTAAATAAATTCCGCTATACAATTCTTCAATGACATTTACAGAAAATTTATTACTAACAGCAATTGAAATAGTAATATATTTTGGAATTGCATTCATTGCATAAATATCACTCAAATTAACAGCAACAGCTTTATATCCCAAATGTTTTAAAGGCGTGTAAATCAAATCGAAATGAATTCCTTCAACTAATAAATCTGTTGTAATTAAATTACAAATATCGCCACTTTCAAAAACGGCAGCATCGTCCCCAATACCCTTTATCAGTTCTGAATTTTTATATTTTATATCTTTTGTCAAGTAATCTATTAAGCCAAATTCGCCAAAATCAGAGATTTGCCTAATCTTTGTATTTTTTTCTGCCATTATTTATCATTTTTTTGCAAATTTAATAAAATTTTGTGTATTTTTGTAAGATTTTTTCTATATGATGCGAATATTTTTAAAAAAATATTATTTACTTGCTTTTAGCATTTTTTTAATGCTAAATTCTTATAAAATATATTCTCAAAATATTTCGTTGCTGACAGATTATTTGGGAAATGTAGAAGTTTTTGATAACGGCAAATTCAAGCAAATTGAATATAAACCACTTCGGTCATATCAAGTTGGAAATAATGCAATAGCGTATGAAGATAATGCAGGAAATTTTAAAATATATTATAATGATTTCGTAAGAAATGTTGGTGTTTTTGTTGATGATTATGCATGTTCCAATGGGTTAATAGCATTTAGTTACAGAAAAGTTTTTAAAGTTTTTGATGATGGTGATATTAAACTTTTAAGTCTTTCGGCTTTAAATTATTATGTTGGAACAAATATTATTGTTTGGTATGATAATGCTGAAAGTAAAGTAAAAGCATATTATCAGAAAAAAATTTACGATTTAGATGATGCCTTAATGAACGATACAATTACTCCTATTTATGGAGCAAATAATATAGCCGCATATTTTGATAGTAGAGATTATTTGAATATTTTTTATAATGAAGATATTTATCCTGTTGAACTATCAGAAAGAGTTTCTGACATAAAAGCAGGGAAAAATCTAATAGCTTTTATTGATGAAAATAATAGCTCATTTCAAACTTTTTATTATGGAGAACTTACTGAAGTTGAAAATTTCAAACCCATTTCATATAAAACCGGAGATAATTTCATCGCATATATAGATGCAAACGGTTATTTTAAAGTTTTCAGAGATTTTAATGTTGCAACTTTAGACATTAATACACCATCGTTTTTTGAAATAAAAAACAATATTATGGTTTTTGGTGTCCAAAATTATTTTAAGGCATATATCGGAGACAAACTTTTCACTCTTGAAACTATTCTGCCGGAACAATATATTGTTAATAATAATGTATGTGCTTATATTGACCAAAGAGGAGCTTTAAAATATTTTAATGGAGAAAAAACAGAAACAGTGTCGTATGAAAAAATTAAAAAATTTGAACTAACCGGCAATATTCTTAAATTTTCGTATGGAATAAATTCTGAAAGTCTTTATTGGAATGGAAAAATTTATAATAATGATTAAATAATTTTCAAATATTTTAAACTTTTCCCTCAAAAAATAAAATTTAACATAGCTTTGCAACATATAATTACATTAAAAAAACATATTATGAAAACAAAATTTTTTATTTTTTTTGTGATTTTCCCTTTGTTTAATTATGCTCAACCAATTTATCTGAAATTTCATGAAATATTAAACAATGAAAATATAATAGAAAATCAAGTTGTAGTATTTAATAATAACAAGGCTATAAATTTTATTAAACCAACTTATTATCAAGATTTAAGTAAAACAAAACCTGAATTAATAAAATTAGAAGTTGATAGCTCTTATAATATGCTTATAGATGCAATCGATAAAACTAACAATTTATGTAGAAATTTCATGTTTATCTATAAATATAAAAATTCAGAAAATAATAAAATAGGATTATATTCTAATTGGCAAACTACTGATAAATATACAAAAAATTTACATAAACAAAATGACAAAACAAACGAATTTTTGAAATTGAACTTTCCGCAAATTGATTCTACAAAATTTAATGACAAAGATAAAATAAAACAAAAACACGCTAAATATCAAAAGCAAAAAGAGACAAAAAAAATAGGGGAATATAATTGTAAATCTATGTTTCTAACCGATAATAATGAAAAATATCATGTTTGGTACACAACGGAAATAAATTATAATTGGATATTCTTAAACTCTTACAATAAAATTCCGGGAACAGTCATTGAAGTATATAAGGCTGATAAATTAATATTAAAATTAGCTACAATAGAAAATTTGAAAATAGATAAAATACCTTTTACATACAAAGATTTATTTGAAATTTTAGCGTATTGGGAAAATAAGAAAAAGTAATTATACATTCTTTAACGTAGTGTTTTTCCATTTTTTAAGAACAATAGTGTTATTTTATCGATAATCAATATATAAAACATTTGATAATAAAAATTTTGTAAAATAGTATTTCTCTATGCTAAGTAAAATATTTTTTTTATCTTTGCAAAAGAAAGTTGCATTTGTAACTTATTCGTAAAAAAGAATAAATGTTAAATTCAGATTTGATAAAAAGTTTCGCTTTCGATTTAGGTTTTGATGATTGTGGCATCACAAATTGTTGTGTTTCAGAAAAATATTTTAATTTTTTCAATGATTGGCTTGACAAAAATTATCATGCCGATATGAATTATTTGAAAAAAAATTTAGAAATAAGGAAGAATCTTAATTTGTTAGTTGAAAATGCAAAATCTGTAATTGTCGTTTTAATGAATTACAATAATATTGATTTCTTTAAAGATAAAAACATTTCAATTGCAAAATATGCTTATGGAACAGATTATCATATTGTTATAAAAAACAAATTATATGACTTTATTCACAAAATAAAAGAAATATATCCAAATGTTAATTGCAGGTGCTTTGTTGATTCGGCACCAATTCTTGAAAGATATTTTGCAAAAAAAGCAGGTTTAGGATTTATTGGTAAAAATAATTGTTTGATTACAAAAAAATTTGGTTCTTTTGTGTTTATCGGCGAAATAATTTTGGATTTGGAATTTATTAATTACGACAAAGAAAATATTGAAGAATGTGAAAAATGTAATAAATGTATAGAGTTTTGTCCAACGGGAGCATTAACTGAATTTTGTTTAAATTCAAATAAATGTATTTCATATCAAACAATTGAAAATAAAAATAAAATTCCAAAAGAGCTTTCTAATAAAATAAAAAAACAGATTTTTGGTTGCGATATTTGTCAGAATGTCTGTCCGCATAATCAAAATTTAGAAATAAATAATCATGCAGAATTTCAGATTTTGCCAAAGATTTTAAATTTTGATAAGAGTGAATTGAATAATTTAACAGATAAAAAATTTGAAGAAAAATTTTCGGAAACAGCACTGTCAAGGATAAATCGAGAGAAAATGGTTGGGAATTGTGGAAATTAAAATATATAGAAAAGTTGAGGATATTGGGAAGCAAATAAAAACTTCCAAAAAATGCTTAAATTATAATCTGATACTAATTGGAGATTAATACAAACTTGTATAGTACTTAAAACTCAGTTAAATCCGGTAATTGATTGTATTTTTTATTTGTCTGATATGAAATTGTTTACTATCGTACACAAATGTTTTTGAACTACTTTTATACTATTGAATGTCTTATTTTTTCAACCGCCACATTCGCCTGAAGTCAATCCTGCAGAACATATTTGGCAATATTTATTTACGTAAAATGATGTAATTGAAACTACACACAATATTATTTAATTTTGTAATGTTACTGCTGTGCTAAACGGGCAGAATTTCAATGTTAAAATATACAATTTAACTTTATCCTAAATAATTCTTTAATAATTTACTCCGTGAAGAGTGGCGTAATCTACGTAAAGCTTTTTCTTTTATTTGACGAACACGCTCGCGTGTTAATCCTAATTCGTCTCCAATTTCTTCTAAAGTATTTTCTTGTCCATCAATTCCGTAAAATAGGGTAATAATAATTTTTTCTCTTTCTGTTAATGTTGATAAAGAACGTTTTATTTCTGTTGTTAAAGATTCTTTTGTTAAATTTGAATCCGTTGGCATTACGTCTTTATTTTCCAAAATATCAAGGAAAGTTCCATCTTCTCCATTAGCAAAAGGAGCATCTACTGACTGGTGTTTTCCTTGTGTTTTTAGAGTTTCTGTAAGTTTATCTTCAGGAAGGTTCAATTTAGCTGCAAGCTCTTCCATCGTTGGTTTTCTTTCGTTTTCTATTTCAAATTTAGCAATAGTTTTATTTATTTTATTTAATAAACTATTCTGATTTAATGGAAGTCTAATTATTCTTGATTGTTCTGCTAAAGATTGTAAAATAGATTGACGAATCCACCAAACTGCGTAAGAAATAAAACGGAATCCTCTTGTTTCGTCAAATTTTTCTGCTGCTTTTATCAAACCTAAATTTCCCTCATTTATTAAATCTGCTAACGTAAGCCCTTGGTTTTGATATTGTTTAGCTACAGAAACGACAAATCGCAAATTTGCATTAACCAATTGGTTTAAGGCTTCTCTGTCTCCTGCTCGTATTTTCTTGGCTAATTCTTCTTCTTGATTATTATTAATCAAATTTTCCCTTCCTATTTCTTGTAGATATTTATCCAAAGAAGCACTCTCTCTATTTGTAATTGATTTTGTAATTTTTAATTGCCTCATATCTTATATAAATTATATTCTATATTTCTTTTTTAATTAATAAAAAAATCTATATATTTACAAAAGTAGCATATTTTTTTTAAAATTACACACAATTTTTAAAAAAATATTACAATATATGAAATTTTTATTTTTAGTTATCAAAATATTTGTTTTTAGTATTATTAAAACGCAAAAATACAGAAAATGTTACATTTTTATATTTTTTTGTACTTTAAATAATACTACTTTAAAAAACCAACCGGTTGCACTAAAATAACTTCTTGTTTTTCCTTTAATTTTAATACTTTGCTAAGTTCTTCTTTTTTGAATGAACCTCTGGCAACTGTACCTAAATCTTCAGCTGATGCAAATAGATAAATATTTTGAGAAATGTATCCTGTTGATATCCTTGCGCTTTCAATTCCTGATTTATCTAAATCTGCTACCATAATTATTGTAATTGCAGCATTTTTATTAATATTAGGCTGACCTAATGTTTCAATAAAATCACCTTTTACAATTTCTTCTAAAACATTTTCTTTTGCATTATAAAAATAAACGCAATTGTCAAACATAACATAAAGTTCCATTTCTTGACGATTCATACCAGTTGGAGCGGTTCTTTTGTCTGGTCTATTAAAACCGTTTGAAACCCATAACAAATTGGAAATCATTTGTTTTGTCATTTCTTTTTTAACAAATTCTCTTTCTGATTGTCTTCCATTTATTGTTTCATAAAATGGTTTTCCACCTGTTTTTTTAGGCTCCGGTAGTTTAATGTTTTGAGCTTGTAAAGCTATCGAACTTGTAATTAAGATTAAAATTAAGAATAAAAATTTTCTCATTTTTGTTTATTTTTTAGAAATTAATATTATATTTGTGGAAATTCATATTACTAAAAATATGTTTTTCTATTTGTAGAAACGTATAACTTAATGCTTTATTATAAATAATTACATTTTCTTTATGTTTTTTAGACAAAAAATAAAATTAATCGGTTTAAATTTTTTTGATTTGTTATAATTGTTGTAGAGTCGCTAAGAATTTGGTAATATAAGATGATGGTTTTGTTGTTTTTGCAGAAAAAAGATTATTAAATATACTAAATATCAGTCGAAACAGAATGTGAAAAAATTGAATAATAAGCAATAAACAGTGCTATAAATGCAAGATTGTGGTAGTAATTATATTTTTGATTATTCATATTTTGCCGAAAAAGATGGAAAAATTAGTTTTTACTTTGCTATGTATTTGGGTGGTCTTGGCGTTTATACAATAGCCTGATTGCGTAACGTAAGCCATGGTACAATGAAATGATAGTTTTAAACCTAAAGCAAAATTTATATTGATGAGTGGGCATAACGGGCTTATAAAGGATATTTATTATAAATTGCTGTCATTGCAGGTAAGATTAAGCAATATTTTTCAACAACAACATACCTAAAATGCCATATTATAGATTTTTTAAAATAATATTATTTGCTAATTTGAAAGCGTTTTAATATTAGGCTAAAATCAAAATGTTGTTCAGAAATTGAAAATATAATAATCTATCTCATAAAAAAGACCATCTCATATTTTGAGAAAGTCTTTTTCTTAAAAATTAAGTGATATGAAAATGCTAATTATTCCGGATTTTTAACAGGAGCAGTAGCAGAATTGTTTTGTGGATGTTCTGTTTGTTGTTGTACGTCTGTTGGTTCAGCAGTTTCCGGTGTTGATAATGAAAAACTTGCTAATAGACAAAATACCACTAAAGCAGAAGCTAATACCCATGTTGCTTTCTCTAAAAAATCTGTGGTCTTTTTAACACCCATCATTTGATTTCCTTGACCTAAACCTGAAGTTAATCCGCCACCTTTTCCTTTTTGAATTAATACTACAATGATTAATAATGCGGCACAAATGATAGTCATTGTTGTGAAAAATATGTACATAATTTATCGTTTATTTATTGTTATTTTTAAATTCTTCTATCTTTTTTATTTTGACTGCAAAATAAACACTTTTTTCTGGAAATTTCAAATTTAATTTCTCATAAATATCTAATGCTTTGTCAAAATGCTTTTGTTTTACGTATATTTCAGCTAATTTCTCACTAAATAAATTTTCTGTATTAAATTGATTATCAAAGTCTTGTATCTTATTTTGAGGAGTGAAATTTTTATTTGGAATTATTTTTGGTTCAGCAATAATAAAATCATCAATTATTCTTTCTTTATTTTTTCTGTCTTCTTTATCTATTTCGATTTCTGTCAATTGTTGATTTCTAATTGGTGATTTGATATTTTCATCAGTTTCAATGTGAAAATTATTATTGATTTTATTATCAATAAAATTTTTAACTTCAATAAAAATATTCTCATTTTCAATTCCTTGTGATTTAGCTTCACTAATTTTTCTCAAAATAGTATCTGCAAGTGTCTCTTCTTTAATAATTATTTCAGTTTCTTTTTCTTCTATTAATTGCTGATCTTCAAGTAGTTTTTCAATATTTTCTGTTATTTTAACATTGATATTATTATCAGTTTTATTGTCAGAGAAAACTTTTTCGTTTTCATTTTTTTGATTTTTTGCTTCTTGTATTTTTCTTAGAATAATATCCGCAAGGATTTCTCCTTTATTTTCAATAGATTGTGATTCTTTGTCAGTGGAAAAATCTATATTATTGATATTTTCATGATTTAGATTATTGAAGTTTTCATTTTTTGCGGTATCAATTTTTGAAAGAATATAATCGGAAATATTTCTATTATTATATTTTATACTTTCATCTTCGGAAGGTGTTTTTTGAATTTCCGGAATAATAATGTTTTCTTTTTCGTCTGTTTTTTCGATATGTTTTTCTGAAATTTCAATATCGTTTATTAATGTAAATTCTTCGTTTTTGTTGCTATTATTTATTAATTGGATATAATCAATATTTACTGTTTTTTCTATTTGAATTTTGTCTTTTTCAGTAGAAAAAATGTAATTTTCTTTAATTATTTTTGATAAAATTTTACGGTCAGGGATAAATACAGAATAATTTTTTAAAGCATTTTCAAATTTTATATCGTTTAAATCATACAAGTTTTTCAAATATAGAGTTCTTGCAGATTGAAAATAAGGATATTCTTCTAATAATTGCATGAGTTCGTTCAAACTATTATTTGAAAGTTGTTCAAAATCTGAAAGATATATGTAGAATTGTTCTTTATTCATGAACTTATTTTTTTATAAATTTTGAATATAAAGTTTTATTATTGTCAAAAATTACTATATTATAAAGTCCTGATTTCAATGATTCTATGTTAATAGTTTGGTTGTTTGAAAATTTGTTTGTTAAAACTTTTTCTCCAATAGAATTTATTATATTGAAGTAGCAATCGTTCGCTTTATTATAATAAGTAACATTAATAAAATTATTTGAAATATTTGGGAGAACTGTAATTTTGTCAGAAAAATTTGTATCAATATTCGTAATGTTATTTATTTCATTATAAATTTGTACACTTTTATCTACAGCATTATTAAAATCAATAATATTTTGAGCTGCAATAATTGCAAATGTTACTGTTGCTGTATCTCCTGCATTAATATTGAAAGGTCCTGCAGAAGTTGATATTGCAATATCACTAGAGTCTTGTTCCCAATTGAAAAAATGTGTTGAAATAATTTGGAATTTTTCAATATTTGAAAATCCGTCCGTAATATCAATAGTTCCGTTTCCATTCGGAATTAGAGGAATACTATAATAATTTACAGGCTGTTTTGACAATAATTTTATTCCTGCATACATGTTATTATATCCATCGTTTTGACAATACATAAAATTTTTATTTTGATTAAAAATTGAAGAATTTGTAGTATTATTAATTAAATCCCAATCGGCAAATAGTCCGAAATAAAAATTATTAATATTAATATTGCTTTCGTTAATAATTTGATATTCAACGAAAACTAAATTTTTGTAATCATTTCCATTTTTTGAATAAACATTTTCTAAATATCGTAATCCGGCAGGAGTGGGGTCTAAAGAGTCGTTAAATTCGCAAAAAATATTATTGTCGAAGAAATTATTGTCGGAAATTTCCATCAATGTTGGAAAATTAATTGTTTTAAAATCAGAGATTTGTTGAGACGAACTGAAAATATTTTCTTCGTTATAACCTGCAATTATACTACATTCTGAAAGTAAATCAAAATCATTATTTAATATTAATCCATTTCCATTTATTTTGTTTAAATCATTAAATCCTATTCTTCCTTTTCCTGTGACAGAAAGAGATAGCAAATCTGTGTTTATGTCAATAAATTCTTGTTTTAAAATAATATTCATACTTTGTTTTGCAGAATAATCATCAGCCGAGAAATAAAAATGTAGTTGTGCAATTTCTCCAGAATTTACATTTTCAGATAAATTTATAATTATTTGATTTTCAGAAATATAAGTTTCAAGTGTAGATAAATTTCCTGAAAATACTTCTGTGGTTTCCAAAGAAGCATTGAAGGAGTTTAATTCAGCTGTAATAGTTAGATTTTCTGCATTTGCTAAATAATTAGTAAAATTTCCATCAATAATAATTTTGTCTTCTTGATAAGTTATTGAATAATTATTAAATCTAATCGAAGGAGTCTGCACCATTGTTAGTGCTTTGTAAATATTGACTCTTCCGCCACCGAGTTTTCCTTCATAAGTTTGATTGTAAGGAATTGTGTCAATATTATCAGCGGAAATTCTTATTAATTCTTTAATTTGTTTTGCATTATAGTTAGGAAAAAATGAGCGTAAAATACCGGCACATCCGGCTACAATAGGACTTGCAATAGAAGTTCCACCCCATAAATATCCATAATTATTATTTCCGTAAGTTGTATAGAAAGCTGTACTAGGAGCAGAAACATCAACATTGTAAGAATAAGAAGAGCCGGAACCTGTATCAGAACTTTCCGGCGACCATCTTTCATCTACAGATGTTGTTCCTGCAACTGATAAAACATTTTTGTAAGATGCTGGATAAAATTCAGTTTCAGAATTTGTATTTCCACAACCTGCAACAACTAACATATCATAATTATCTACAACATAGTTAATAACATCTTGCCCCATTTGTTGAAAAGATTCACTTCCCCAACTACAATTTACTATTTGACAGCCATGTTCGGCAGCATAAATTATTGATTGATAAGTATTTATTAAAATATTATCTATATTTGCAATTTTAATAGGTAGAATCTTACAATTAAAACCGGCTCCTGCGACACCGATTCCATTGTCGGTAGATGCACCTGCAATTCCGGCAACTTGAACCCCATGTTGATTTGTTTCATATTGTGGGTTATTGTCATTATCTCCAAAATCCCAACCCCGAAAATTATCAATATAGCCATCTCCATCGTTATCTATTCCGTCAATTGGATCATCATAATTGTATTTTATGTTATAGAGCAAATCTTGATGTGAAAAATCCAGTCCTGTATCAGAAATTCCAATAACAATGTTTGTATCGCCTTTACAAATATCCCATGCTTGAATTGATTGAATTTTAGCTACCCAATATTGGCTTGTCTGTAACATCGGATCGTTTGGTTCATAAAGAGGATAGACTTTATAAAGCGGTTCTGCATAAGCGATTTCATCAATATTATTTAATTCTTTTATTACCTTAAAAATATCGGTCGTGTTAGAAAATTCTACCCTGTAAATATTGTCGAGTGAAAAATTATTTTTTTGAGGTTTAATATTTGAAAATTCTTTATTAATTTTGTGATTAGAAAATTTTGACAAAAGTGTTTCTACAGATTTAGATTCGGATTTATAATTTTTGAGCTTGTAAATAACAACGTTGTCAAAATATGGTTTTTCGTCTTGTGCTGAAACAAAACTACATGTAAAGAAGAATGAAATGTATGTAAAAATGAATAATTTATAATATATTTTTGATTTAAAAAGCATAGTGAAGAAAATTTTTACAAATATATAATAAAAGTAGTTAAAATAAAACAAAAAAAAGAGGCTAACAGAAGTCAGTCTCTTTACAAAAATTTTTTCTCTGATTATTCAGCAACTACAGTTTCAATAGTTTCTTCCATTTCTGGAGCTGTTTCTTCATCTTGTACATTTTGTTCTTCAACTTGTTCAGTTGCTTCTTCTGTTGGAGCTTCTGTCTCTGCTGGTTTTGGTGCACATGAGAAAATTACAAACATTAAACTTGCTGCGAATAATACGCTAATGATTTTTTTCATAATTATAAATATTTAAAAATTAAACAACATACAACTTAAATTTTTTTTTAATGAGATTACTCTGCTATTTCTCCTTCTTTAATCTCAAAATCTGAGTCTTGCATATCAGAATAGTCTGGTTCTTCAGGACTCATTTTATATTTTTTTAACAAACTATCTTGTTTTTGAGCAAAATTTGTTTGAATAAAATCGTTAATTATTTTTTCTCCTGCCGGATCATCTTTTGTTAGAGATGAATTGTTTTGCATCAATTGTTGCAATATCATTAATGGAAGTTGAACATTATCATTTCCTGCTTCATAAAAAATTTGTTCTAGAGCTTCGGGGTGTCCTTCGTTCTTTTTCAAAAATTCTTCTAAGTTTGTGAAATATATGTCTGAAACTTCAGTTAAAGCAGAAATAAAATCTTCTGTATTATTGAAAGTAACCATATATCTTTCTTTTAGCTGTTCAACGTTGGTAGCTTTTTTTTGCTTACACGAAATAACAACTAATGTTATTATACTTAATACTAAAATATACGTTATGTTTCTTTTCATTTTTTATTAAAATATTGTACAAAGATACTGCTTTTTTTCTAATTTAAAAATTTTTTATTAATATTTTTTATTAATATTAATTGTTTACAACTTTTACAAATAGTCCTTTCTCTCTAGCATAATTTGTATTATCATACATTGTTTCGCAAATTACGGCAGGAAAATAAAATTCTCCTGCATAGCTTGCA
Source organism: Bacteroidales bacterium (assembly GCA_031284905.1). Lineage (GTDB taxonomy): Bacteria > Bacteroidota > Bacteroidia > Bacteroidales > ML635J-15 > Bact-19. Next base: position 16,085 of record JAITXI010000179.1, on the reverse strand, counting down.
GTTAGCATTACTTTGTATGTATATGAATAAGATCTTGACATACTGAAATATGTTAGGATTCTGTCGTCTCTAATATCCTGATAATTAAAATATGAGTTTTCTCCCAGAACTGTTGTGTACATTCTTGAATTTAGAATTTCCCAACCGGAAGGAAATATTTGAGTTAGTGCAAGATTATCTAAAGAATAATGAGCGGGATTACTATGAGAAAGGGTAACTGTTGCAATAAAATCTGTTCCTTGTGATAATTTTGAAATATCAATAGCTTGACCGTCTAAATTTGTATAAGTAATATTCATATTAATAAAAGAACTTTCTGTAGTTTCAGTTCCGGCTTCAGGAATTCCTTTTAAAACTATTCTTATGTAAAGAATATCAGAATTTGCAGATTTGATAGTTAGTGTATTTTCAGAATCATTTATTTTTAGATTAGTATTAAAAACAGATTTTGAAGTTTTAGCAGAATATTCTTTTCCATTAATACTATAGAGGCAATTTAATTGATTTGAAACGCCGAAAATTTTTACATATTTTGAGATTGCCATAAGTGAAAAAGCTGTCGTTTGAGTGCTACAATAAGTGTCGGAACCGAGAACGTTTGCAATCTCTTGTAATACTAAAAATGCTTTGTTTTTATCTTTGACAGTTATTAAAGTTTCAAGAATTATGGCTTTGTCTCTTGTATCAGAACCAAAAGTGCCTGAAAGTTCGGAATATTTTACAATATTTGTATTTAATTTAGTAATAATTTGTTTAGCAATATCAATTTTTCCGGAAATTGCATAAGCATCTGATAAACACCAAGAGGCAGCATTTGTTAATTTAGTCTCTTTAAGTCGATTCATTGCACTTCTGTCGGCACTTCCGGCGAGAGCCATTGTATATAAGCGATATGCTTGATCTGTTTGAGAATAAGAACCTTTATCAATCCATTTTGAAGAAATATTTTTTTGATATTTCAACCAATTTGATTTCATTGAACTTGGAACATCAAAGCCTGCTTTTTCAGCTTCTAATAGAAAATGTCCTGCATAGCTTGAACCCCAATCGTTCGCATAATTATCTCCTTGCCAATATGAAAAACCGCCATTCGATAATTGAAATTTTTTCAATTTATTGATACAAGCAGTAATATTTCGTTGGATTTTAGCTTTTTTAGTTGTATCTATTGTTATAAGATTTTCGATATAAAGTTGTGGAAAAGCTGAAGATACAGTTTGTTCTATGCAGCCGTGAGGGTAGGAGATAAGGTAGTCAAGACGTTTTTCTAAATTAATCGGAGGCATTGAATATATTTCCAAAATAGCAGAATTTGTTCCTTTTATTCCAAATGGAGTGAAAGTTTTATTAAATTCTTCTTTATCTAAAAATCCATCTAAATTTTCTGTAATTTGTTCGTTCAAATATTTTACATCTAATTCAATATTATATTTTGAAGTGTGTTCTCCGCAATTAGCTATAATTTCAATAGTTCCAATTCCAATATTTGAATTAGCTTTTATGTCAAATTCTACAAATTTATCGCCAATTTTTGAAAAATTAACTGATTTTGTACGATTTCCAATAATTGAAAGTTTATCATTAGTTTTAATAGAAATATTAACATTTTTTATGTCCGGTTTCATCGCAAAAACTGTAACAGGAATTTTAAATGTTTCGTTAATTCCAATTTTACGAGGTGCTGTTCCTAAAATCATTAAAGGTTTAATAACAGGAGTAGTTTTTTCTGTACAACCATACGAATTATCGTTTGCGGCAATTACCATTGTTCTAACAGCACCAATATATTGAGGAAGCTGAATTTCGTGAGTTTTTGATTTATTTTTGCCCAAAGTAAAAGGACCAATAAATCTAACCATAGGTTTAAAACGATTTGCTTGAACAATATCATTATTTGAAGCTTCGCTCATATCGCCACCAATACTTAAAATTCTGTTGGCATTTATTGCGAATGCCTTAATAATTTCGTCATAAATATCCCAAGTGTGAACTCCTAGAGCTTGTTTGCTATAGAAAGTTTCCCAAGGATTCGGTGTTTTAAAGTTTGTCAAAGCTAATAAACCTTCATCAACCATAGCAATTGTATATGTCATTGGGTTCCCTTTTTCTTCACTAACAGTTATTTTTACTTTTGATTCGGCTTGCAATTCTTCTGCCATTGTGATTTTTGGGAAAATATGAGTTTCAGGATTTTCGACATTAATCGGAATAATTCCATAAATTCTTAAAGGATTGTCGTTATTGCTTTTTTCGTATTTTTGAATAAAAGTGATATTTAAATATACATTAGGAGTCATGTTTGCTTCTGCTGTGAGATTAAATTCTAAAAATCCTTTTGAATTTGTTTCTTTCCAAAAAGACTGTAATACTTGAGTAGAATTTTCTATACTTACTAATGTAAATCCTTCTCCAAGAGGAATATTTACATTTATTTTTTCTCCGACATTATATTTTTCTTTATCTGTTTTGAATTTTAATATTTCCGGAGAATCAGACATTTCTGAATTGTTTTCCGTTTCTTGAGAATATGACGAAACGTATATTTGTTTTGCTACAATTTGTCCATTTTGCATATCTTTTGCTACGACATAATAATAGCCTGCATCTGAGAAAATAATATCATATTTTCCTTCTGTTGTGAATTTGTATTTTTCTCTCAAAACTGCGTTATTATAGTTTGCCGTGATAAAATCCACATTATTTTCAGAATAATCATACCAATAATAATTTTCTACAAAATAAACGGAAATTTCAATATCTCTTTTAGTTTTTGAAGGTTTACCGTTTCTTTCTAAAGAAATAAAATCGAATGTAATTGCCTTATTTTGTGGATAATAAAAATCATATTTCGTTTTAAAACCTATGTAATTGAAATAAGGAAAATATATTATTTTTTTTTCTGAAATATTGATATTTCCACCTTTTTCTAATATTTTTGTAGTTAAATTTGCATTAAGAACGCCCGGAGCATTTTTTAATTTATTAAATTTAACCGGAGCTTTGTATTCTCCTTTTTCATTGGTTTTCCCTGAAATAAATTCAGTAGTTTCGTTATTTATATCTACAGCATTATTGTTAAAATAATAATCTTTATAATTAGGAAATGGATTTGAAATTAAAGAAAAAGAGACGTTAGTTGTGAAATCTAAAAATGCAGCAGCTCCACCTTGTAACCAAGTAGCATTTAGTATTGCGTTTACACTTCCATCGCCTGAAATGTAAGGTTTGTCGAAATCAAGGTTTATATTCAAGCGGTTAGGTTTTATCGTTTCAACCATTAAAGTTTTATAAAAAGTTTGACCTCCAAATTTGAAAGTAGCTGAATAATAGCCTGTTGGAGCATTTTGGTCTGTTTTAAATTTGAAAATGTGAAATCCTTTTTCGTTCTTTTCTTGTATTTCACTGAAAATGATTTGATTTTGAGGATTTTTTACTTCCATAGAAATTGGTATGCCAACAGGAGTTTTTTCAAGTTGTTCGTTGATAATAAATCCTACAAAAATAGAATCTCCGGGTCGCCAAACTCCTCTTTCTGTGTAAATAAAAGCACTTGTTCCATTTTGAATATTTTCGCCTGAGACATCAAACTTACTGGTATATAGAGCATTATATTCTCTTAATGTGATATACGCTTTTTCGTTTCCCTTTGTTGCAACAACAAAATATGGTTCATCATTTTTTTTGTAGTTAAGAATTGCTTTTCCATCCGAATCGGAATTTGTACTTGCAATTAGCTGTTGTTGAAAGTTGAAAATTTCTACTTTTGCATCTTTCGTTGGTTTTGCATCAAGGATATTGGTTACATAAGCAATAATTTTATTATCTTGACCTGATTTTGCAATTAAACCTATATTTGATGCTAAAATGTTGAAACTCAATGCGTTTTTGTGTCCATAAAAATATTTATTGCATGGAGAATTTTCTTCGTAGTTTTCAGATTCTTCATAATAATAATTGTCGTAATTGTCGTTTCCATTTTCATAAGAATAATATGTATAAGAATCGAACCATGACCAATCGTTGTCTTCCTGTAAATAAACAATTTGGTCATTAATATTATTTGAGCTTTCACAAGTAAAAATTGCATTTTCTTTTCTAAAATTTAATTCAATTCTATAAATAGCTCCGGACTGAATTTTTACAATATTAGAAATGTCTATATAAAAAGTATTAAATTTTTCTAAAGATTCTACATCCGTATTTTGTAAATCAATAGTTTTTGTTGCTACCATTTTTCCAACGAAATTGAGATATGATTCTTCGTTAAGATTGTTATTTTGTAAAAATTGTAAAATATTGCTTTCGTAGATTTGAGTAATTTTCACATCAACGGCTTTTATATTTATAGCTTCAAAAGCAATAATTTGTTTATTTTTTGCACTTGGAAGAATAACTCCGTTGTGAACAAGTCGTAATTCAGGTTTTTGAAGAACAAAAGAAACGGTTTGCATAAAATCGCCATCGGTTAACTTTTTATTATTAATATTTTTTATTGCTTCTGAAACTTTCAACATATATTCTGTTGTTAATCTGTTGTCGGGAATAACTTTTATTACATTGTTTGCTATAATAAATTTTAAATTATCTTGTCCTGAAAGCGTGATTAAACCGTCAAGATATTGTTGGTCTTTGACAGGGTCGGAAAGAACAATATTAATATGTTGTTCAGGTGATTGATTTGCTTGAATATCAAGTATTTGAAATTCTGAGGTAGGAGGGAATGAGTTATAAATTTTATCTTTATTTTTAGCTTCAATTTTTGTTCCGTCATAAGATAAAGTAATATTTGAAAAATCTTTTGATTTTCTTTTAACAGCTTTAACTATTAAAGAATATTCTAATTCGTTATTTTGTTCTAACTCGAAATCGTTTTTTGTGTCAATAGAGAAACATTTTTTTAGATTATCAATATTTTCACCGTCATTCAATTTTATTTTATAATAAACATCTTGGGTTGTAAATTTTTCTTTGTCGGTTGTTTTTATTTTATCAAAATATACATTTAGAAATTGTTTTTTTGTATTTACAGCAAAAATAAAATTTTTATTTAACTTTGGACAATTTTTATCCAATTTACTCAAATTTACGTTAATAGTATAACAATGACCTGATTTTAAGGGTTTTTCAGGTGTAAATTCTATTGTATTATTTTTCCAAACAAATTTACCATTAACGTTTGGAGAAATGTCAATGAAAGAAGTTTCAATTTTTTGAATTGACTTAAAAAAAGAATCCGAGAATTGAATAATAATTTTATCGTTTTTAGAAATCACATTAGGGGAAAAAGCAGTAATATAATTTATAAAATCTTTTGGGTCTGATATTTTTTTATTTTTATCGGAATTACACATTGAAAAAAGAAAAACACCTGTAATAAAAGTTATGATAACGATTAAAATCGAATAAAAATTTCGGGAATTCTTCATACAAATATTAAGAATTAAGGTTAAATTAAATTTATCTGTGGAGCTGCCGGGAATCGAACCCGGGTCCAAACAAAAAACGAGAATGTTTTCTACATGTTTATTTTGCTATTTAATTGTCGGAAAAATTTCCGGAAGCAAACGCCCAAAAATTTAACTTATCTTCTGAGATGTCTCTGTTATTTAGAAGTGTCATAACAGATAGTTCGGAATTTGTTGCCATTCCTTTATCGAACCTGAACCGAACAGTCATTCGAGAAATGTTTCGTCTGGGCACCCGTGCCGAGATTAAGCGTTGTTTACTATACTTCAACTAAGCAGCGAAAGCAAAATTTTCTGCGCCAATTAATTTTCTGTAACAAAAGTTTTACGTGATTTATTACTTTGCACGACATGCTTACATAAACATTTACTTTGCTGTCAATACCATGTCAGCCCCTAAATTTTTATTTTGCAAAATTAGTACTTTTTTTGCAATTAATAATGAAATATTTTGATTTTTAATAATTAAAAATTCTTTATTATTTCTATTCAAACAATCCCAAAATCTTTGGTGTAATATCCGAATTATTTATTGTGCCTGAAAATATTTGAGAATTTTTTCCAATGGCAAACAAAGGTACTTTGGCGGCTGTGTGTGCCCAAGTTGTAAATCCGACAGAAGCTCTGTCTGTTAATATTTTCATGAAAGTTATTGTTAAAGGATTGTAATTTCCGAATAATTTGTATTTTTTTTCGGTTGTTATCATCTTATCGTTTTTGAAAAAAATATCGTATGCAAATTGAATTTCTTGAAGTTCGTTGTCGGTAAATAGGATAGGAGTGTAGTAAAATTCTTTATTTACAAATGCTATTATGTCATTAATTGACATTTTTGGATTAGAATTTTTATATTCTTCAAATTTATTTGCAAATTGTTCGTGAGATATTTTTTGATTTTTTAATATTGAAAAGTCGGAATTATATTTATTTTGAGCAATTCCCAAACTTAAACCACCTGTTTCATGGTCTGCAGTTACAATTATTAAAGTTTCATCAGGATGTTTTAAATAAAAATCGTAAGCAGTTTTTATTGCGTTGTCGAAATCGATTACTTCTTGAATGGCTGTTGCAGCATCATTTTCATGGCAAGCCCAATCAATTTTTCCCCCTTCTGTCATGATAAAAAATCCGTTTTTATTATCCAAAAATTTTATTGAAGATTCTACAATTTGACTTAAAGAATATTTTTCAAAGATGTTATTATCAATACAATAAGGCATTTCTCCGCCTTCTAATGTAGTTTTATTGGTAAATAATATTTTGTTGTATTTTTCGCTTGATAAATCCTCAATATTATTGGTTTGAAAATAGTTTTTTTCTGTAAAAATATTTAAAATATTGATTTTGTCTTTATTTTTGTCTGTAGGCTGATAAAAAGTACCTCCTGCAAATAATTCAAAATCAGATTTTGGTGCCTCTAATGCAATATTATAATAATTTTTTCGACTTTTATTACTTGCATAGAAAGTGGCTGGAGTAGCATCATTCATATCTGTTGATGTAATAATTCCAATTTTATATCCTTTTTTGTGAAAAATTTTTGCTAAAGATTTTATTGTATCTGAATTTTGGTAATAAGAAATATTTTCAAAATTTTCTTTTGCACCACAAGCAATTGCAGAACCTGCAGCGCCGGAATCGGTTATCAAACTATTTTTGCAAAAAGTTTCACACTGTCCGAAAACGGGAAAGTTTGTCATTGCAAGATGCTTAAAACCAATCGTTTCTGACAAAAATGCTTCTGTTAATGAAATATGGTTAAAGCCCATTCCATCTCCGATAAATAAAAAAACATATTTTGGAGGCTTTGAATTATTTTCAGATTGTTGTCCGAAAGAATTAAAGCAAAGTATTATTAAAATTATGAAAAATATAATATTTTTTCTCATAGATATTTTTTTTACAAATTTAATATTTTTATTGTTAAAATTTATTCACAATATTTTTAATGAAGAATAACACTTGCAGACAAGAATTGGTACAAAGTACAAGTTTTTTTCTGTGTTTGGAGAGGTTATACCGCTTTCGGTTTATCCATTCGGGTTCTACATGTAAAATATATAAAAAAGATGAAACGAAAAAAATTGTTATTTTTTATAATTAGACCATTAGTCATTAAAATTTTCTTTCCAAATTTAATTTTTTCCTGATTTTAACACTTATTCGCTACGCGAACTGATGGTAAAATAAAAGATATTACTTACCTGTGATTTTACAACCCCAAGTGAATTATTAGACGATGTTTATATAAATGGAAAAGGTGCAAATAGAGCAACTCAATATTAATTGTAAAGTTTAACTCTGTATCAACATTATCGAATCACCTCCAGCCCAAAAAATTCAATATCTTTCGACAGAAAATTATCTTTCATTGTTTCTTCTTTTGCATAATCGGTTGATAAATATTTTTTATTATCATCTGCAAAAACTGTTGTTACAACAGCATCTTTTCCTAACATATTTTGAGCTAAAACTGCACCTAAAAAATTTGCTCCTGAAGAAATTCCAACACCAAGTCCTAAAGTTTTTGCAAGTTTCTGAGCAAGGATTATTGAATCTCCATCATCAACTTGTAGAACTTGGTTTAATTGGTCTAATTTTAAAATTGAAGGAATAAATTCATCTGAAATTCCTTGTATTCTGTGTTTTCCTACTTTATATCCTGTTGATAAGGTCGGTGAATTTGCAGGTTCAAGTGGATAAATTTTTACATTTTTATTAATGGTTTTCAAATACGAACCAACTCCCATAACAGTTCCACCTGTACCGACTCCTGCAACAAAAGCATCAGGAATTAAACCTAATTGAATTAATTGTTTAGCAATTTCAGGTCCTGTATTTTTTGCATGAGCTTCGCAATTTTTTACATTATCAAACTGTCGTGGAAGAAAAATTTTTGAAGGATTATCTTTTTTTGCTTGTTCAGCCATTGCAATACTGCCCAAAAAACCACCTTCTTCGGGAGATACTAATCTAACTTTTGCTCCAAAACTTTTTATCAAATTTATTCTTTCTGCACTCATCCAATTAGGAATAAAAATTGTGATTTCATGACCGATTGCCCTACCAAAAGCAGAAAATGAAATTCCCATATTTCCGCTGGTAGCTTCCATTATCTCCATTTCAGGAATTAATTCTCCACTTAAAATTGCTTCCGATAAAATATAATTTGCAACTCTATCTTTAATACTACCTGTGTAATTATAATATTCTGCTTTTGAATAAATTGAACGAATTTCTCCTTTATATTTATAAATAATTTTTAAAATAGGTGTATGCCCAACGATTGAAGATAGACTAAATATTGGATTTTGTATTCTCATATTGTTTTTTTTTTACAAAGTTAAAATTTTTGTTTGTTATTTTTACATTCTTTTTCATTATTGACAGATTAAAATTAAAAATTGACGAATTGCATCTTTATATTATTTATATTCAGTATTTGTAAAACAACTTTATCTCTTTTTTTAATTTATCTTCTTCATAAAATAGAAGGAAAAAATCTATCCCTTTCTTCATTGTTCAAAATTAATGGATATATATAAAATAAAAAAATTGTAATTAAACTTCTTTAATCACAATTCCCTTAAACATCAAAAAACTTACAGCGGAGAAAGAGGGATTCGAACCCCCGGAACCCTCGCGAGCTCAACGGTTTTCAAGACCGCCGCATTCGACCACTCTGCCATTTCTCCAATGCAAAAATACAACTTATTTTTATTCTGTCCAAATATTTTTTTAGTTTTTTTTGATTTTTATAATTGTCTAAATATCAAATATTTATGTTTGTTTTCTATTCCAAATCTCCCAAGATTTTTCCGCTTGTTCAATAAACATTTCTTCTCCGTTAATTATTTTTGCACCATATTCTGAACATAGTTTTAAAAATTTTGTCTCTTTCGGATTATAAATTAAATCAAAACAAATATGATTTTTAGTAAGAAATTGATACGGAATTTTTGGATAATTATCTATTTCAGGATATATTCCTAATGTTGTTGTATTGATAATAATATTATGATGTTCTACGGTTTGTTTTGTAATTTCATCATATTTTAAATAATTATTATCAATCGGATTTCGAGAAATTACCAAATATTCAATATTAAATTTTTCCAAAATAAATCTGCAACTTAACGAAGAACTTCCACTACCTAAAATCAAAACTTTTGTATATTTTTTTGAAAGATATTCTTTTAACGTTTTTTTAATTCCATAAATATCTGAATTATAACCTTTTAAATAATTTTTGTTATTTTTTTTAATAATATCAACGACATTTATTATCCTTAGTTTTGATATTTCTCGGTCAATTTCATCTAAAAAATTACATATTTGTTGTTTATATGGTGAAGTTACATTCAATCCTTTAAGTGTTGGAGTTTTTTCTATTATTGGAATAATTTCTTCTATTTTCTTGATTTCAAATAAAGAATATTTATTGTCAAGGAGTCCTAGTTTTCCGAATTTTTCACAAAAATATTTTTGTGAAAGCGAATGTTCTAAAGGACAACCTATTAGCCCAAAATCCATAATAAATATTATAATTTTATTGCTTTGCTTTTTTGTTTTTTTGTTTTAATGTTTCTACAATTGCAGGAACTAATGAAATAATTATGACTGCAATAATAAGCAGGCTAAAGTGATTTTTTACAAATTCCATATTTCCAAATAAATACCCGCAATAAACAAAAAGGCAAACCCAAAGAATTGCTGCTCCTATACAATAACTAATGAATTTTTTGTAAGTCATTTTTCCCATACCTGCGACGAAAGGAGCAAATGTCCGAATAATTGGAACGAAACGTGCTAAAATAATAGTTTTCCCTCCATGTTTTTCGTAAAAATCGTGCGTTTTTATTAGATAGGCTTGTTTAAATATCTTTGAATTTGGATTTTTAAAGAGTCTTTCTCCGAAAAATTTTCCTATAAAATAATTACAACTATCTCCCAATATAGCAGCACTGATTAATAACAAAACTAATATGTGTACATTGATGTCAGTACTTTCTACGGTTATTGCGCCTGCTGCGAATAAAAGTGAATCGCCTGGCAAGAATGGAGTAATCACTAATCCTGTTTCACAAAAAATGACAAAAAATAAAATAGCATAAGTCCATGTGCTGTAATCGTTTACTAATTCTTTTAAATGTACATCTAAATGAAGTACATATTCAATAATAATTTGAATAATTTCCATATTAATTATATTTTTTTGTTAAAAATAGTGTCAAAATTTGTTTTCAAAATCTTCTGAATATTTTTTAAACTTTTTTGCAAATGTAAAATAATTTAGAATAATATTCAAATAAAAAATCATTAGTTTATGAAAACTATTAATTTAAAAAAGAAATTCAGAAAAACTGCAATCAAAAAAGAAATAAAAAAAGACATTAAAACTGCTTTAAACATAGTTTTAAATCCAAATTCTTTTTTAATAACTAAAATTGTTCCCAAGCATGGTAAATAAATTGACATGAAAACACAAGCAATTATATATTGATACACATCTAACTGATTTACTACAAGTAAAGAAATAGAAGCATCTTTTCTTAAAAAACCAAATACTATATTGAAAGCTGTTTCAGCAGGTAATCCCATTAATTTTTCAATAATAAAAATAATTACACTGTTTTCTGCGATTAAATCTAATATATTTGTTTGCATAAGAACATTTACAAGTGCAACTCCAATAATAATTAAAGGTGCTGTATGAATTAAATATTCTTTAATATGTAACAATAATTTTTGAAAAAGTTCTTTTATTTTTGGTAATTGCAGTGGAGGAATTTCCATAAAAATTTCTGAAGAATTTCCTTTCATTATTTTATTTAAAAACAAAGCCGAAATGATACCTGTTAACAAAATGATAAATATTACTGCAATAATCGGTAAAATTCCAAAATTTTTTGCTTCGCTTAGCGATAATATTCCTGCAAAACTTCCGATGCAAGGAAAAATTAGTAAAATAAGAATTAATGCAATAAATCTTTCTCTTTTTTCTTCCAGAACTCTTAGACTGAAAATTGCCGGAACTTTACAACCGAAGCCCATTATTATTGGAATAATTCCATATCCATGAATACCTATTTTATGCAAAACAGAATCTAAAAGAATTGCCAAACGTGGTAAATATCCAATATCTGCCAGAAATTCAAAAATTAAATAAAAAATAAAAACATAAGATAATACTTGAATCATACTAATAGATAAGCCATCGGTTAATACGCCCGGAATAATTTTTACTGTATCGTCGGGAGTAAATCCTAATAAAAATGTTTTAATTGATTCAATATTGCAATTTTCAAACCAACTGTTAAAATGATTAACGATATAATCATCAAATAAAACTGAAAGTCCTTTTATAAGATTTTCGCCACCGACAAAAACTATTACAAAAGAAACGATTAAAACTAATAAAGCAATTGGTATTCCTGATATTGGGCGAACACAAGCAGTTGACAATCTTTGTATAAAAGTAGGATGTCGATGTTCTAAATGTTGAACTTTTTTTACAATTAAAGTTGCGTTATCCCAAAATTCCATTTCTGTTTTTATTGTTTCTGTTGAGAAATTTAATTCTTTATTTTCCATTTGATAGAAAATTTTCACAATTTCTTTTTCCAAATCAGGTAATCCTTCTCCGGAAATTGCTTCAACTTCAACAACGGGTGATTTTAATTCTTGGGATAATTTATTAGAATCAATAAAAATTCCCTTAGATTTAGCAGTTTCATATTTGTTTAAAATAAAAATTACAGGTTTATTTAATGTTAAAATATTTAATGCTAAATTTAATGAACGTTCTAATAATTCTGCATCTAAAACGTAAATAATTAAATCGTAATTTTCTGTATTAGTTATTTCATTTTCTGCAATTTTTTCTGCATTTTTTTCGGTTGTTTCGTTATGTAAATTATATAATCCGGGAATATCATAAACATTAGTGTTTATTTTGTAATTTTTGTTTCCTATTTCAGAAAAAAACTTTGCAGTACTTTTTTTAATATCGACAGTTGTACCCGGAAAATTTGATGAAACTACTTTTAATCCTGTTATTCTTGAAAAAATCTGACTTTTACCAACATTAGGATTTCCTATTAATATAATTTTTTTGTTATCTATTTCAATAAAATTACAATTTGATAATTTATTTTTATATTTTATATATTTTTTTTTACAATATTCCCGTTCACAATTTTTATCACAATATTCATTTTTTCCTATTTTTTGAATATCATCAATTAAAATATGAAATGCATCATTTTTGCTTATTACTACTTGAGTTCCTTTTATTTTTACCGTAATATTAGTTTTTGTTTTCGATATTATTTCAACATTAGTTCCAACAACAAAACCTAACGATTCAAATCTTTTTTTTCTTTTTAATATTAATTGAATATTGCTGATTTTGGCAGTAAAATTTTCTTGTAAATCGAATAGCGTAATAATGTCCATTTACCTAAATATTTGTAGTAAAAATATATTTTGCACAAAATTAAAAAATTATTATCAAATCGCCAAATTATTTATAATGTTTTTAAATAATACTAAAAATAATATTTTTTTTTGGAAAATATAAAATTTTAGCATAATTTTGTATAAAATTATAACTTGATGTTAAAATAGAAAGTTGTAATAAATAAATTTTTTTCATATTCAGAAAAGAGGCTATTTATATTTTCTTTATAAGCCTCTTTTTTTTTGTTAAAATTTTATATGTTTTTGCTCCAATATACAGTGTGTTCGGATTTTTTATCTATCAGTGTCAATGTCTATATTATTTTCATAATATCAAAATCTTCTAATTTAAAAATTTCAAAAATCATCTCATCAATAGTTTTAATAATATTGTCGTCTATAGCTACTTTATCCACAAGTTCTTCTAATCTAATTTTTTGTTCTTCAATAATTTCCGGAAAAGGTAGCTCTTCAAGATTATTTCTTAATATTTTATGCGTAGAAAATTTTTTTGTAAAAATAAATTGAAAAACAGAAGAATTTAAAAAAGCAATAATAGTTTTTATTGAATGACCTTTTATCTTTGGAATTAAAATATTAGCACTATTTAAAGTGAGATAGCCGGAATTATCAATAGCAAATATTAATTTATCGGAAATAAACCTATATACAATCTTTTCTTTGGTTCTGTATAATTTTTCTGCTGCAACTTGTTGAAGTTTATTAATATCAAATTTTATAAATGTTTCCGGTTCTTTTATTTTGAATGGAAAAATATCGGTTCCTTTAATAATTTTTTCGGAATTTTCAGCTTTCGTTTTACTTAAAAAATCGGTGTTATTACCTGTAATAATTCCCAAAACCCATTTTGCATTATTTTTTAGAGTTTTATGTGGAATTGAATAAATTTTGTCAATAATTTTTTGTTCGTCTTCGTTGAGATTTATTTCAATTACATTATCTTTGGTTTTTAATATTTTATTTTGAAATATTAAAAACTTTGAATTTTTATTTATTATTAATATTTTATGATCTTCCTGTGGTATTGTTTTCTTTATGTGTAGTAAGATTACACTTGTAAAAACATTAGAAAATTGTTTTCCTATTTCGCTGATTGATAATATTTTATTATTTTCTATCAAAAATTTTCTGATAGTAGAATGGATTTTAATGTTTAAAAATGATTTTGGTAATACAAAAACAGCGTCTCCACCTTGTTTCAATAATTCAGTCGATAAAACTAAAAACATTGAAAAAATTTCATTAGAATTTATGATATTTTTATAATAATCATAATTGTTAGTATTTTTTAAAGCACCCCAAGGAGGATTTGTTACAATTGCATCAAATTTATTTTGCAATTCAGATTTTAGTTTTTCTGAAGAGTTATGAATAATATCTTTACAATAAATTTGTGGTTGTTGTTGATAATTAGGGTATTGTAATAAGATATTAAGTTTTGCAATAAAAACGGCGTTTTCGTCTATATCGTTTCCAAAAATATTTTCAGGTTTTAAATTTAATGTTTTGGCTGCATTTATTAAAAAACTTCCAGTGCCACAACAAGGGTCAAAATATGTAGTAATTTTTGCTAACGAATCGTTTATCGAATTTGTAATATCATGAGGAGTATAGTAACTTCCGTGTTTCGATTTGTTACCTTCGCTTCTGAAAGATTGATATAAAATTCCGAGAATATCTTCACAATTATTATGAATTAATTTACTAAAATGCGGAAGACATTTGTAAATATATTCATTGTCGGGCATTAAATTTTCTGAATATTCGTCTAAAATGGTTTTTATTATTTGTCTTTTATATTCATAAAAACCGAATAATTCTGTAATTTCTTGTTTTGCAATCAGATAGCAATATGAAAGATTAAATAAAAATATTTTAATATCAGAAAGCTCTTTAGAAAGTTCAATAATTTTTTTAATCGGACTTAGTATTCCTTTATTATTTGCGTATTCATTAGGAATAAAATAATTTTTTGAATTTGATTTATTAGCTCTTTTGTTTAGAATTTCAATTTTTCCGATTTTAATATCTTCTTTGAAATTAAGAACTTCTACAGAGTTTAAATCTTTTGGTAATAAATTTTTTTTAATCCAATTTTTGACAGTTGGTTCAGAAATCTCTAAAATTTGAGCAGCTTCGGTAATATTAAATTTTTTTTTGTCCAAACAGAAATAAATTATAGAACAAATTTAGTTAATTTTGCTAGAAAAACAAAATATTATTTGAATTTATTTGAAGAAATATTAATTTTGTACAAAGTGTTTTCACTTATTTAAAACAAAAAAATTATGAAATGGTACAATTATCTCGCAGCATTTTTTGCAGGAGCATTTCTCACAAATGCAATTCCGCATTTTGTTAATGGAATTTCGGGTAACGCTTTTCCAACGCCCTTTGCCACGCCTCACGGAGTAGGACTTTCGTCGCCACTTGTTAATGTTTTGTGGGCTTTATTTAATTTGCTTATCGGCTATTTGCTTCTCAGAGCAAGCAAAACAAATTCTAAAAATTGGTGGTCATTACTGATTTTCTTTCTCGGAATTGCATTGATTAGCATTTATTTAAGCATTATTTTTGTAAATAAAATGAAGGCTTAACGTTCTACAAATGTCCATTTATTCTAAAATATTGACTTTTAATATCTAATAAATATTACAAAAATGTGGAGATTATATGCATTATTATCAGCGATTTTTGCTGCATTAACGGCAATTTTGGCAAAAGTTGGAATCAAAGGGATTAACGTTCCTGTACAAGGAATTTCTTATGAAGCAGCATCAGATTTTATTTCAAAATTAAATCAACTGACAGGTAAAACTTACAGGTTGCCAACAGAAGCAGAATGGGAGTTTGCAGCACGAGGCGGTAATAAATCCAAACATTATATGTATTCCGGAGGCAATGGAGGCAATGGAGGCAATGATGTTGCTAATGTTGCCGTATAATTTCTGGAATGGATACCCAGGTGAAGTCGGCACAAAACCACCAATTTTACCCATTCGTTTGTAACAAGGGTGTAATTTGTAAAAAACAAAATTATATAATAATTTCAAAAAAAATTGTGTTATATTTGTAATTGGAAATTATTAAAAAAAGATTATTATGGAAAATTTCATACGTTTTGATTGGGCAATAAAA
>JAITXI010000116.1 GCA_031284905.1 Bacteroidales bacterium | reverse complement strand
CTTCGCTCGACAAAATTGAAGTTTGCTTCATTTTGTCCTCGCTTAAACGAAACGTTCATATTTATCAGCTGGAATTGCGGTAACATTTGCCTTCGGCGAGGGCTTTGCCGTTCATGCCCTGTGTAACCACGATAAATGCCCGTGAAATCGCTTATTGCCCATGTTGTCGGGTTACGGTAGTTGCCCCATGGGTCGTAGCTGTATGTAACTGTTTCCGCCATTTTTTGCTGTTATTTTTTTGCAAAGTTAATCAAAATTTTTATTTTATTTAAAAAATTTACCGTATATATAGCGGGATTGTATCAGAATAGTAACTTTTATCTTTAGAAGTATATGTAACATATAATTTATATTTGCCTTTACAAATATTCAAACCATAAAAAATGAGCCTATGTCCATTAATATTGTGGTAATTAAAAGGAAAAGATAATGTATATTTATTATTACCTCGAGATAATAATTTTATTTCTTTTACAACTTCATGTTGTTGGCTACACAAAGAGCTAATCCAACCAGTGCTTATTTCTCGATAATAAACAATACTATTATTTCTATTTAGAACAATGACATTGAATTTGCTAGTGTCTATTTTTTCTTGCTCAAAATTAAAAAATAATTTTAAGCGAATATAACTTAGTTTTGTTGGTCTTATTCTTGAAGAATATGCCGATAAAATTGAACTCGACGATATTGATTTTGATTTATTTTCAATAATTAATTTTGTTTGTGAAAAACATTCAAATAAAAAGAAAATAATAATAATAATAATAATAAATTTTTTCATACTAATATTGTGTTTGCAAAAACTGGAAAAATAAAAAATAATAAGTAAATTTCATATAGTCTTCAATTTGGCTACGCCCCATATCTCTTCCATAAATGTCATAAGTTCTACCATAAGCCATCATTTCAAGATAGTTACTACTATTCATTCCACCATATTTTGTATAATATACGTCTCTGCCATAATAATAATCAGACGCATGAAACCATTCATGAACGTATGCACTAACAGCCCTCATTTTATCTGTTGAAAAATACATATCTATCATATCGCGACTTATTTCAATCTTAGCTCGTTGTCCCTGAAATCCATTATAATATTCATTGGTTGTATTAATTTCTCCTTTCATTCCTATTGTTTGCGCAGGATAATTTATTTTTGGGTTTAATCTTAAATATGTACTTCTTCTCACGTCATTTCCAACATACTTGTTTACTTCCGGCTTCAATTCTTTTTTCATAATTCTTAATTTTCGCTCATATTGGAAACGATGTGTAAATGCTTCGTATGTTCCTGCACTCGCTCCTAATATACCTCCAATTGAAGAACCTATAGCTAACCCAAATAATCCGCTTTGATTAGCATAAGCCCAATCGCCACCACTATATATCATACCTCCTGCAAAACCTGCTGCATAACCACCGGCACCTAATGTAGCACCGCCTGTTAATGTATAAGCAGCAATAGTTCCGGAGGTTCCAAAATGTGTAAAAAAATTTGTTCCTGCAAGTGTCGGAGCTGCATAATAAAATCCAATACCTGCTGCTGCACCGGCTATGGCACCTAATCCTAAACCACCCCAAGTTTTACCAATGTTCCAATTCCAATTTCCGGGATTCATTTGCCAACCATAAACCATACAATTCATTTTAAGTATCTTTTGTTATTATTTCGATATAATTTTTCTTAAATAATCTCTTTTTTCGTTTAATTGAAATGATATCTTCGTCTTTAAGTTGTATATGCTCATAATGGTTTAATATTTTATAGTAAACTTGTTCTTTCCCATTTATGTAAATAGGCAATGTTAATTCAGTATCAATAAACAATTTAGCTTGACAGGTATCCGAATTTATTAATTCAAGATAGGTTTCTTGTTCAGATAACTTTGTAGTCTGAATTATCTGAAAATATGTATCAAATGGAACTATTAAACCATTTATCATAAAAAGATAATCGTTTTTATATAAAACAGCTCTTCCATATATCTTTTGTTTAATAAAAGACACTTTAATCGAAAAACTTCCTTCTCCTCTAAACACAATGCTATCTTTACAATCTAAACTAATCAAAACACCTCTAAATTTGGAAAAATATTTATCCTCATCTATTGTATCGCAATTGTGACATTTTTGAGAAAAAACATTATTATAAAAAAATATTAATATAAAAATTGTTATTACTAAATGTTTCATAATTGTAATTAATAATAATACAAAGACCAACTTCTTATAAAAAAAGGATTTATTGGCGTATAATTTTGATTCGGAGGGGTAAAAGTATTTGAAGCTCCATAATGATAAGATGCGTCATAACGATTTATCACAACAGAAGGTAAGCCATGTCCAAAATCATCAATACCATGATATTGCGAAGTTTTTATTCCATTAGATATACCGCTTGGTTCAATATAATTTCCAGAAGCATCTACAGCATTTATTATGCCAGGCACATCCCAATGAGTATGATATTCTGCAAAAGCATTATTTGGTCGAGGCTCTGTGAATATTATTGCACTACTGCTTCTATTTTTCAAGGGCATTCTATCAACTTTCCCATTATCTAATAAATACCCCCCATATTCTTTATGCCAAAAGCGAGAGCGTTGAAAATCAGCTTGCATAGTAACATATTGTCTAAAAGAAACTGTATGACTTGGTATAATCTTATTTCTATCAATTGCCCATCCTGCAGCAGAAGAAGCATAATACGTTCCTACACTTGCCCCTGCACTTATCAATAATGAAAGCCAATTAAATTTAAACTTTAATTCAGAATTTTCACTCTTATCCACAACATAATTCAAACATTGTCCTGTTGCATTTGATGCTGTTCCGCTCGCAAAGGCTCCAAAACCGCCTGCGATTGTTCCTA
Source organism: Bacteroidales bacterium (assembly GCA_031284905.1). Classification (GTDB taxonomy): domain Bacteria; phylum Bacteroidota; class Bacteroidia; order Bacteroidales; family ML635J-15; genus Bact-19. The sequence continues at coordinate 1,800 of JAITXI010000116.1, read as the reverse complement.
TCGTAAAATATACAAAACTTTGTCTGTTATTCATTTAATAATATATATTTTTAGTTCCTTACCATACATACAACGGTATTGTATCGCTATAATATGTTGTATCGTTTTTATTATATTTCATATATAAGTAATATTTTCCTCGTTCTAAGTGATATTCATTATCGCTAAAACCATATTCATGATGTCCATTATTATAGCGAGACCAAATACGCTGCCTTATAGGTACTTTTATTCTAATATATTTTTTTTTATATTTAATTAATTTCGTTTTATTTTTAAAAATTAGTTTATTAAATTTTTCGATTTTCTTTTCATATTTTTTCTCATTTTCAAAACCATTAGGTATAAATCTATTATATTTTAATGACCAAATACAACTGTAAAATCTATAAAATTTACTATATACTTTATAATCTTGTATATTATTATTTTCATCTAAAATATAAACCCAATAATTTGTAAAATTATCACTTTTTATTGTATCTTGTAGAATTTGACCATTTACTTTTATTTTTATATATTTATTTGGACAAAATTCTGAAAAAAAACTAAATCTTGTGTTTTTTCTTAAAATTTTAACATCTTTATTAATAATATTGATGCTATTTTGAGAATAAGTATTTAATAGAAAGATAAATGTAATAATAATCAATAAATGAAATTTGTAGCTTATTATTTTCATTAGTTTATTTTTAAAAAGATTGTAACAAATTTTACGGCTTATTTAAACCTTAAAAGATTAGAAATAAAAGTACGAATCGAATGATAGTTGAATGTATTCATCTGATTTGGACCTATCCCTGTTCCATAAATATTAAAACATCTTTGATAAGTATAATATTCCAAGAAATCATTTGCATAACTTGCACCGTAATAAGTTTCCATAAATGAATCCATACCTGTATAATTATCTAAAGCATGGAAAAATTCATGAACATACACAGATGAAGCTTTTGTCGTATGGTCCCAATAATAGGAATTAAGCGTTTCACTTGTAAGTTGAATTTTACTTAAATGTCCATCAATCCCTAACCATTTTTCTCCACTTAATTCTTCTAACGAAAAAGTTTGACCAGGAGGAGTGCGAAATCTATTACCTGAAATAGGATCAGTTTCCCATCTGGAACGTAATTCTACTTTTGTATTATCAACAACTTTGTTGCCAACTTTTTCTCTAACAACTTTATCATGAGCTTTAATAATATAGTCAAGTTTTACTTGATTATTATTTCCTGTAAAAAAATTTCCTCCTTGCATAGAAGAAGAAATACCCGACATAAGTCCACCAAACAAAGCACTATATCCGCCTTGTTTTAAGCCGTTTAGCAAACCATTTTCAAAGCTCTGTCCTTGCATCAAAGAATTTCCGGATACTGTTGTAAAACTGCTAACAAAACTTGCCGAAGCACCTCCAAAAAATCCAATTCCTGCGATAGGCTGAGCCATTCCAACAAATCCGGCACCAAAACTCCCACCTTGCAAAGCTACTCCTATTCCGGCACCAATGCCCGCACTTGCAGCACCTGCTAAAGCTCCTATTCCAAAATAAGCAAAACCTTGTCCAACGCCTTTCCAACCTTTGTCTAAATTACCTATATTCATTAGCAAATTCATTGTGCCTCCGATAGCTGCTCCAATTAAAAGATGTATCCATTCTCCGTCCGGATCCGTATATTTAAGAGGGTTATTCAAACAATAAGAATACCTGTTGTAGCTTTGAGCGTTAGTAGCATCTTGTACATAGTTATCGGGAGAGAGAACACGACCAATTATTGGGTCGTAATCAAGCATAGCTGAAGT
>JAITXI010000068.1 GCA_031284905.1 Bacteroidales bacterium | reverse complement strand
TTCTATGACATTTGTTTCGTTTTCTATGACATTCGCTCCGTCTTCTATGACATTTATTAAAGTTTCCGGTACAAATATCGTAACTTTAAAACCATCAGAAATATTTCCAAATTTTGGCTCCGGTAGTCCGGCTTCTTTAAAATAGTCTTTAATTCTGCCTATTCCGGAGCCGTATTTTTCTATCCATCCCAAGTTTTTAAAAAAATCAGCAACAGCTTTATTCCGCGGGTTAGATATGTAATTATTTGATAATAAGTCCTCTATTGTTATATCATCGGGCAATTTACCCGGATTATAAAATTCTATTTTATCATTAAAAATTTTCACAATCGAATCTGACGAACTTCTATAATCGCGATGTACAATCATATTTAAGACAATTTCACGAATCGCCTCAAGCGGATATTGCCATTTTTGTATGTTTTGTGCTTCTCCGGTAATAATTATTTCCAAATTGATATGTTTTTTTACAAATTCCATCACTTCATTTACTTGTGTGATAATGTCCGATTGTGTTCGTGCTGTGTCTTTAATGGTAATATTGTCTTGAAAACGACCTAATTCTATCGTAGTTACTATGGAATGACTATTTTTAAACATCAAATATGCTGCATTAGTTGGTCGGTTTTCTCGCAATAAGTTGAATTTCAGCAAAAAAGAAAGCGGTGAATCAATTATAGTAATACCTTTTTCACGCATCATTTCTATGCAATTTTGCACTTTTTCCAACGAAATGTCATCTAGGGTGTGCAATGTATCAGGATAAGCATCCCAACTCGAATTTATTGATTGTAAATGTAAATTGACAACATCAGTAACTGTTAAAAGCAAATTGGTATTTTTCACTCGTTTGTAGTAACGACCTTTCATTGATACCGGTTTTATCGGATATTCAAAAACTTTGAAAACTACAATTGTTTTACCGTCAATTTCAATTATTTCAACATCAGGAATTATGATTGGAGCCGTTTTGTTTTTGATTTCGTTTATCCAGCCGGCAATGGTTTCTTTGCCTGTTGATACTCCTTTTACTTCTCCATTATCGGCAATGCCAACATATACTTCTCCACCAACCGCATTAGAAAATGCTACCAATGATATTATTACATCATCATTAAATGATGTTTTAAATTCTACGGTTAGACTTTCTACGTCAGGCAAATAATTCATTATTTTACTCATTATTTTTTTGTGATTTTAATTAAATATATAAATTTTGCAATTAATGTATATTCTTCACATTTTTTTTTCTTAAAGTAGGTGTTATTATTGTTATGTATTTTATTAGAATCACTTTTTATAAAAACATCAAAATTATTATTTAGAGTTTCAAAAATTTCTCTGCCGGAATATTCAATTTCTCCAAAAAAATCTAAATCAATAGATTTTCTGTGTCCAAGTTGTAATGTTAGTGCAGTTCCTCCAGTCAAACGCATTTTTGCAAAGATTTCTAATTCCATTAAATCATTTAAAAGTACCAATGTGTGTCTTTCGATTGTATCTGTTCGTAACATCTAAATTCGTTTTCAGGGGTTTGCGTCATTGTTGATATAAAAGCTAATGATTTTCGTTCCATACTTCTTATGGCAAGAGCTAAATTTTTAATTTTTTCCAATCCGTAATATTTACGGATAAAAAGCCAATCTTCCCACATACCATAATCTAATACTCTATTTATGATAAGTTTTGCATGTTTTTCAATATCAATATCGTTTGGATCGGTATCCCAAAAAAGATTTCCGGAAAAATTATTTAACATTTCTTTTGTCATAATATTTTTTACAAATATACATAAAAAATTCCAATTTATACACAAACGAATAAAAATTTACTCCAAAATTTATAGATTAAATTTACTGTTTTCAAGATAAAATTCCAAATTCTTTTTTAAACCACAGCAAAAAAACAGGGTCATTAAATGTTATTATGCCATTAGATATATCAATGATTTCTTTATTTTCCAACGATTTTTTTATTCTGGCAATATTAGCAGAATTTCCAAGATTATATTTTGTAAGGACTTCTTTATGTGAAAAATTTTTATTTATCCCATTTGCTATAGCTCGTAAAAAATTGATTTGTAGCGATGTAAGACCTTCTACATAATTATAAAAAAGAATTGAATTTTGATTTAATAAATCGTCTAAAGCCGTTTTTATATTATTTTCAAAAACTTCTTTTTCTGTTCTAATCCAAACTAACCACGAAAGTTGTTGTACATAAGAAGAGTGGTTATCAACAAGATAGCAAATTTTTACAGCCATTGTTTCCGGTATTTTTTTACCGGTTTGCTTAAATCGTTTACAAATATAATTTATCCAATCAGTTGTTGAAATTTTTTGCAGTAGAATAATATCTCCAAATTTATAAAATGGCATACTTGGTTTTGAAAACAGAGTATTTAATAAATGTTTTTTACTTCCAAACAAACAATACGAAACCGTTTGCGACTGTAATTGCCAAATACTGCGTAATTTTTTCTGAAAAATAACAGCATCTTTAAATTCTGAAATTTGTTGAAATTCGTCTATACAAATTACAATTTTCATATTTTTACTTTCTGCTATTTTTTGTGGTAACGACAATACATCTTCATTTAATTGCTTATTTGTAAAGTCAATCGAGAGTTCAAAATCTAATGTTGGTTCGCTGCCAAAACTTATTTTTGGTGTTAAATTTGAAAGGAATTTTTTAGTATTTTCTACCCATTCTTCAAATTTATTAGATGTTTGTTTAATCACTTCTTTCGCAAAAATTTGATAAAAATCTTCTTGCGTTCTACAAGAAAAAATGTCAATATTTACAACTTTTAATTTTTTTTCACTTAATTCTTTTGCTACTTTTAGCACTAATGAAGTTTTTCCCCAACGACGAGGAGAAATAATTATAGTATTTATTCCGTGCATAAAATTTGCCGAAAGTCGTTTGGCATCTTTTTCTCTATCAGTAAACCATTGCCCGTGAGTGGCTGCTCCAAAAACAAAAGGATTATCCATAATAATAAAATATTTTTTACAAAGTTAATATAATTTTTTCAATATAACAACATTGTTAGTAACATAGTTGTTAGTAACGGAGTTGTTACTAACATAAAATTTTATTATTCAGCGATTTATGTGCTTAATCTAAAGATGTTTGTGAAAAAATAATATTATGATAAACAAAAAATCAGATAAAAATACTAAAATTTATATATTTTTGCAAAAACTGTATCTTATATTTTTTGTAGAATATTATTTAATTCATTTGCGTATTTTTCTTGGCACTGACAGAAAAAATATCTTCCCACAAAATGGTTTTAGTAAAATTTAAATTCAATTTATTATTTTTTTGTAATTATTTTTGAAAAACCTTAAATTCGCAAAAAAATTCATAATTATTTAAAATTCAATTATATATGTGAATAATTTTTTATTAAGATTTATAAAAAATTATGTATATCGCTGAATATAAGTATATTACAATTTTATTTGCGAATTTTTTGAAAAAAAATAAAATAAATAGTCGCTAATTCAAAAAAAAAGTATATATTTGTAAAAAATTATAATAAATATTAATGTAAATTTGTATCATTATGAAAAAATTCGTATTATTAATTATGTGTTGCCTGTTTATATTAGGAACACAAGCTCAACAACAAAATTTTTCAAGAAAAGCAATTGTTGTAAATAAAGAGCAAAAAGAAGAGTCTAAATCTAATTTAGACAAAACTAATGTTAAACAAGAAAGAATGCAATTTAAACAAAATAAAATTGGCAAATTTCTTACTTACTCTTCAGTAAAACAAACTTTAAACGCTGCTAAATCGGTTGGTGCGGTAGTTGAAAATTTTGAAGGAAGTACTTTCCCTCCAACAAGTTGGACAATTTTAGACCAAGATGGTGACGGTTATAATTGGGTACAATCAGGTACAGTTGCCGCATCTCCTACAACAGGAAATGGAGGAACAGGAAAATGTGCTATGTCTGCATCTTATATAAATAATATTGGAGCATTAACACCAAATAATTGGTTAATTACTCCACAAGTAGCTATTACAGCAGGAACTGCTTTTACTTTTTATGTAAGCCCTTACGGATATGCAGACCATTATCAAGTTATGGTTTCTACAACAGATTTGCAACCATCTTCGTTCACATCTATTTTTCAAGAAACATTACCGGCAACTGCTGAAAATTTCGTTCAAAAAAATTTAACAACACAATTAGCCCCTTATATTGGAGAGAATGTATATATAGCTTTTGTACATAATAGTAATGATGAATATTGGATGTTACTTGATGATGTGGCAATTTATGACCAAACTGCTTGTCCCGGTGCTAATTTTTCTAACGAAAGCGCATTAGTTGCCGGTAATGACATTGATTTAACTTGGAACATAGATAATGCTCCCGACAATTACATTATTAATGTAAACGGAATAAATGTAGAAACAAATTTAGCCGGAAGTGCAACTTCTTATCAAATACCAAACTCTCCGGATGGTTTATTTGAAGTAGAAATCACGGCTGTTTTTGATGGTTGTCCTCCTGTTAGCACCACTATCGAAGACATTGAAATTGGAACTCCTTGTATATGGACAGCTGCTTTACACGATGACGGTGGAGATGGTTATGGTTGGGATGGCGGTATTTTAGCCGTAGTTCAAAATAATTTTATTACTTATTATACTTCTATGATTAATGCGGAAGATAGTATTGTAGATATTCCTATATATAACACAACAGCTCAATTTATTTATGTAGCAGGTGGTTCTGGATGGTTTTCTTATGACGATGAAAACACATTTACTATTTACGATTCAAATGATATTGAAGTTTTTGTATCTGAAACTTGCGACAATTATGATAGCTATGAAATTGTATATACAACCGATGCAATTCCTTGTGCAGCTCCGGCAACAAACGATGCAACAATTACTGCAATCACAAGTCCTGTAACCGGAATGAACTTAACCGCAACCGAAACTGTTATAGCTACAATTAAAAATGTAGGAACAGATGCTATCACATCAATGCAATTAGGCTTAACCGTTGATGGTGGAACAGAAGTTATAGAACCTTATACAGGCAACATTGTAAGTATGGCAACAGCAAATTATACATTTTCAGCAACTGCCGATTTAAGTGCAGAAAGTAGCCATACAATAACTGTTCGTGCAATTTTAGCAAGTGATGCAAATACTGCTAACGATAGCAAAACAGTTACTGTTACTAATTATCCTATTGAAGGAACAGATTGTGCTAATGCAATTTCTTACACTATAAACACTCCTGAAACAACAACAACAATGAACCCTATGGTTCGTGAAACTTGGTATGCTGTTACTGTAGATCAAAATTATATGAATGCACATTTTGCAACTTGTCCTTCT
>JAITXI010000223.1 GCA_031284905.1 Bacteroidales bacterium | reverse complement strand
ACTTCAACTTTTTTAAGTACAACTTCCTCACCGTCTATTATTCTAACAAAATATATGCCGGTTGGACTATTACTTAAATCTATTTCTGTAAAATTGTCGGCATTTTGTTTGACTAAAATTTCTTTCATTAACGAATTAAATACCGTAATTGTTGCATTTTCGATGTTAGAAATTGTAAAAATGCCGGTTGTGGGGTTTGGATATATTTCTATTTCTTCTACAAAATCAGAATCTTCGTTTTGTTGTGTACTTTTTGAAGGAGTACAGCAAGGAACATTTTTTGTAACTTGGGTTCCACAAGCATCGGTTATGACAAGCGAATAATGATAATTTTGATATTGAGGCAAACAAGGTATAGAAATTGTTTGTGCTGTTGAGATAGGGTTTTGATAATTTCCTGAAATTGTTATATAATTTTCATACCATTGATATGTATATGGAGAGTAACCGCCAAAAACAATTGCTGTTGCATTACAGGCAGCGTCTGTTGTAATACTAACATTCATTATTTTTGCCCTAAAAGCAAATAATGCTTCTGAATATATTACTCGACAACCGTTATTATCTCTTAATGTTAATAGGTAGTTGCCGGGACTAAGATTATAAATGTTTTGAGCTGTCGATGTTTGCCAACTTTCTTGCCCTGTTTCTGAAATTTGAATTGGATATTGCCAATTGAAAGTAAAAGGAGGTTCAGAGCCGGTTACCGTAGTTTCTATTGAACCATTATTGTTATTATAACAATTACCCGGAGTTATTATATTGAAAGTAGCACTCAGCGTACTGCTTCCAACAACTTTTGGGTCTGATGCTTTTGTACACATAGCGTTTGAAACTGTTACAGTGTACGACGTATTTGGAGTACTCACCGAAATACTACTGCTTGTTGCTCCTGTACTCCATTGATAACTTAATCCGCTATATAAAAATAAATTTAAAGTAGCCAAATTTACCGGATTTCCATTACATATACTTGTTGAACCTCCTATTGTTGCCGGACCTATTATTGGTTTAGGTAAACCGGCTGTGCCTAATGTGGCAATATTAGGTGTCGACCATGGTATATTTTGACTTGCAAGTTTTGTATTAATAACCCCTTTTACAGGATTTAATGATGACGTTAATATTTTTATCGGATTATTTACATTTATGTTTTCTTTATAATACATTAAATCTGATGTTTGATTTACATGACCCACAAGAATAATATGACCAATTTCATGGAGGATAAAATTATAAAAACTGCCTTTATTTGCAAGAACAGTGTTTATTGTGTCGTAATCCCATGTAGAAGTTGCATCCGGATAATTTGCAATTCGGATATATGAACCATTATAAAGGCAAATCTTAATGTTACTACCTGTAGCTTCCCAAAAATAACCATTTTTTGTTTCCATTCCTGAAGGCAATAAATCATCAAATCCTATAACAGATTTTCCCGTAGTACTAAATGATGTAGCATAAACATAAGCTCCTGACGAATTTTTTTCTAATGCCAATTTTAAACCAGTAATACTATTCCATGCTCTTATTGCAGCTTCTATTGCTCTTTTTGCTGATGTATTATTCTGTAAAGTTGTGTGTAAAGTAAATACAAAATCATAATCGCAAGTTAGTCGTGCCAAATGCATTCTTGTAATAGGAAAAGTACCGTGTTTTTGATTTATTATTGAATAATCTACTGTTAATATTTGAGATGACGAACTAATAATGGAATCGTTTGTGGCAGTTTTTATCTTTATTTTTCCTGTTCCTGCTCCTTCAGATGGTTTATTAATTGAATAGCCATCAATAACACAAGAAGGCACAATAACTTTTATTTCAGTGTTGCTCCAGCTTACATAATATTGCTCATCTAAATTTTCTAAAAATGTTAGTCCATTTGCTACAAGAGTATCGCTATTTACAGGACTAAACAAGACACGTCCTCTTTGAGTACCGAAATTATTACCTGTTATTGTAAGAATATCTCCTGTGCCGGCATGTATGGTTGTTGGGCTAAAACCGGTAATACTTGGATGTAAAACAAGAGTATTTACAATAACAGATGCCGGATTATTATAATAAGTATCATCATAAATTTCAACCTCTATATTTTCGGAATTACTTGCCGGCGTAAACCAAGAAAACAATTTTGTAAAGGCTATGTCTGTAAATTGCAAATTTGAATTTTTATTCGATACATTGTTGGGTAATTCTATTTTTACATGAAATAATTTTATTTCGCTCGTTGTTATTTGTGTTCTGGATGGATTAACGGTGTTATATACATTTATTCCAAGTTTTACGCAGCTTGATGTTTCATCGTTGAGAAAAGGAGCTGTTTCGTAAGTATTGCTGTTAAAGTAAGAAGATACTGTTGTAGTAATTTTGTTATTACTCACCAAATTACTACCGAATGCTTGTATATTATAATTCAATTTAATCAAAACATTATCCAAATATGTACTATTGTTATTTGCATAAGCAAAAAAATCAAATTCAAAATAATATTTTGCATTTGTAGAGTTATAATTTACTGTTTGATTTTTTATTAGAATTGTAAGATTGTTATTTGACCGAGTCGCATTGTTGCTCAAGTCTTTTTTTTTTCGTTCTTCTGTATTTTTCTTTGCTACTTCATATTTTTTTTTCATTAACGTTTCAAATTCTTGTCTTTTTTCTTCATTTTTTATTCTTTGTAGTTCTGTTTGAGGTATAGGGATTGTTATTTTATCAAACTGTTTCATGTATTCGTAAAATTCTTCTCTACTGTTAAACGATAAACCGGTTAAGCCGGTAATTTTTCCCCAACCGGGATGTGTTGGTCCCCAACCATTTTGACCTGTTTTTAAAGATGCTCTTTCTTTGTTACGCAATAATTTTAATTTAAAATAATTAGAGTAATTTTTTGTTGTATCAGGATTTTCAGGAAAATCAGATTTTTTACAAAACAATATTGATGAATAGTCGCTACTTATGTACAATCCTTCGTCTTTTGTTACTCTACTATAGTCGTCTATGGTATGAAAACCAACATGGCTATCTCCGTCTGCCCACGATATTATTAACAAAGGATTCGTTCCTCCATAAGTTCCACCTCCCAAATCTATTATTTCCGATTGTTTTTCTATAACTCCTCTTTTTTCTACAATAACAACTGTATCTCCTATTAAAGATTTATCTCCTTTGTAAACATTAGATACTACAAATTTTACCAAACTATATACATCATTCGGGTCATAATTTCCTTTTGCATCATAGCAAAATTCATATCTTCCTTGTTCCCAATTTAATCGTTTTCCTTCAATAATAAACTCCG
>JAITXI010000220.1 GCA_031284905.1 Bacteroidales bacterium | reverse complement strand
AAATGTTTTGCTCTGGGAATTGAAATCGTGAAATCAATATTGCCAATGATTTTAGTAGAATCGTAATTCTTGAAAAAATCTTCGGATATTTTATTTTTTAATTCTTCTTCTCGTATATTACTGTAATTCATAGACTTATAGTTTCTCTTTATGAGAAATTTTCATTAAAATACAAAATCAAAAGTATAAAGAATTGCATCAAGTTCACGAATAAGGTCTCGCATTTCGTGATTTGGATAATAAACAAATCCTTCAACTGTAACTACACGATTGCGGGGTCTGTCAATTTTTGAATAACTAACAAAGCCTCCTCCCATAAAATCTCCATGAACTTTCCATAATCCTTGTAAAATACCTGTATCTAATTTTTTATGTTTTGACAAAGTAAAAGTTGGATAGTTGTATTTCGTTTCTGTTGTCATGTAAGAACCGTCATTTTCACCCGGAATATTTTCTTTGACAACTTCATTTCTTTTTTCGATTAAATATTGAGCGGTTAATTCAGTAGAATCGGTAAGAGGATAGGTATAAACCAAAATATTCATCGTATATTTTTTTGTTTCTTTTGATAACCAAGCAAAATTTTCATTTTCAACATCAAGAGTGAAATTCTGAGGAATTATCATATTAATGCTATATCTTGCGGACAATTTTTTTGCTGCCGGTTTGTTGTTATATTTTTCAAATTGTTTAAGAAATTGATTTCTTTCATTTGTTAAAAAAATATCTATCAGTTCGTCCTTATGTTCTAAAACTATTTTTACAAATTCTGTTTGATTTTTAGCAATAATATGTATAAATGATTGATTTTTAGCATATTTGTCTTTTATTAATTTTATATACGATTGTTCAATATTAGAATTTATTTCTTGAAAAATAATATTTCTATGTAGCATATTTATTTGATTAAATTCGGATTTTTCGATTTGATGAAGCGCAAAAAGCGGCTCTTCCATTGGTAAAGTTTCAGATTCTGTTGCCAAAACAGCTTTTAAAATATTACCGGATTCAGAATTCCATCTTTCATTACTCATTACAACAACAATTTCACCCGGCAGTCCGTGTGCATAATTAATTGTTGGTACATTGTTTTTGCAGCTTGTAAATATTATTGCTATTGAAATTATTAGTAAAAGATTTTTTTCCATTGTATTATTTTTATTAGAGTTTATAGTTGTTCGACCCACTTCGGGGTCGTAGTGTATTTCATATTTTTTAATAAACATTCAAATTCTATTTCAGTTCTATTATTGAGATTTGAGATGAAAGTAATGAGACATTTCTGCCCCCTTGTTCCTTTTCGCCCATTCGTCCATTTTCATTTTTTGCTTTTTCATTTTATTTTGCTTCTATCTTTTATTTTCCAAACTTTTTATTTTCACTCCATCAATTTTTGTTAGTTCGCCGTTTTTATATGTATATTCAGTTTCAATTGTTCCGTCAAGATTATATTTTTTCCAATTGTTATGTTTTTTATTTGCTCTATATTCTCCTGCAATCATAATACTTCCGTCAGGATAATACCAATAATGTTTTCCTATTGCATCACCATTTCGGAATGAACCTGAAAAATATTTTTTTTCTGTTTCGACATAATACATTTTCCAATCGTCATTTTTTTCACTATATTCATATTTTCCGGTTTGAGAAACTGTACCTATATTATATTTCCATTCTCCAACTTTGTCGTTATCAAAATATTCCCCTTCTGCGATTGTTTTCCCATCTTTATCATATTCTTTAAAATGACCTTCAAGTTTTCCGTTCATATAAACCTCTTCTGTTTTTTTAGAACCGTTTGGATAATACCAAAACCATTCTCTGTCGGGATTGTCAGATGAAAAAAATCCTTCTTGTTCGAGAGAATTATCGGGAAAGAAAAATTTCCATTGACCTTCTTTTAAGCCTTTTTCGAAAAAACCTTCTGCATAAAAATAATTATAAATTGTGTCATACAATCGCCATTTTCCTGTTTTAAGTCCGTTATTATCAAATAATCCTTCTCCTAAAATTTTGCCGGTTGGGGAGTATTCTTTTGAAATTAAAATTTTTCCAGTTTCAGAATATTCTTTGTGAATGCCGACAGGAATATTATTTATGAAAGCTCCTTCATATTTTAAATTTCCGTTTGTATAATAATCGGATTTTGTTTGTGCTTTGAGTGTAATTTTTTGAGTTTCTTCTTTAGCGACAACAATTTCTCCATATTCGTATCTTAATTCTGAAATAAGATTTTCGGCAACATCATATTCTTTATAAATTCCATGTAATTTGTTGTCAAGATAATTTTTTTCTATATGTTTATTTCCATTTGGATAAAAATCAATCCATTTCCCTTGCATTTTATTATTTTCATCTTTTCTGTTTATTTTTTCAATATCTGTCTGAAAACCATTGAAATAAGTTGAAATAATTATTACGACAGAATCTTGGTTATATATTTTTCCATAACCATGTCGTTTATCGTTTTGAAAATTTATAGTACTTTGTAGTTTATTATTTTTATCAAAATAATAAGCTAATCCTTCTTTTTTACCAAGATAATAAAGTTCTTTAGATTTTAAATAATGAATTTTTGAAGAGTCTTTTGCAAGATGAATGTCGTAAGTTATAGTGTAACCGTTTTTTTTATCCTCACGATAATTTATTTCTGTATTGATATTTCCGTCCGGAAAATAGAAAGTCCAAGTGCTGTCAAGAAGAAAATTCAGACGATTTCCTTCCGATTTTATGGTGCCGTTTTCATAATAATTTCGCCAAAAACCGTTGGGTTTACTGTCTGTGATAACTCCTTCGCTAGATAAATTTCCATTTGGATAATAGAAGCGATTGAAACCATCAGGTAAATTAGTTTGAGCAAAGAGATTTACCAAAATTACAAATAACAGAAAAAATATTATTAATAATCTTCTCATATTATTAAAACGTAAAGGTACAAAATAAATTGAAATTTTGGAAAAAAATTGAGAAAAATGTTAAGAAATAATTTTTTTTATTTGAAATTTTATAAAATATCACTTACTACAAAACAAACGAATAAACAAATTGCATCAATACTTTCTTTCCAAAATTTCAATAACTTTTTTTTGAGAGTTGATTGAAGATTTTAGTGACTCTATTGTGAATTTCAAATCTTCAATCAAAGCATTTTTTTGTTGAATAATTGATTCAACCTCTACTGTTCCTTGAACAAAATTTCTTTGTTTTAATTCATTTTCAAATAAAACATTTGGTGTAGGAATTTGTGAGGCATACGAATTTGTCTGAAAAACGGGTATATTGTCATCAAAAAAATATTTTAAATCAGTATCTAGATACGTGGCAATTTTTTTTATTGTAGAAATTTTAAAATCATCATGAGCCATTGCCTGACGTAAACCTGTAATACTCATTTCTATTCCTCTTGCCAAATCCTTTTCAGAAACTCGCTTTTCTTTTCTTATTTGTATTATTTTTTGTGATATCATAACCAAAATTCAAAATTAACAATAAATTTTTTTGCAAAGTAAGTCTTTTTTTTTTCTAAAAACAACTTTTTTTATGTTTTTTTTACAAAATTATATTTAAATTTTAAAATTTCATTATTTTTTTGTTTATTATTAGGATAAAAATAAATAATTTTACCTTTTTGGGGCATTAAATCAAAATAGTTATCTGAAAAAATTCCATTCAAATTTTGCGATTGTATGAAAAAATCTTTAATAAAAGTATTAGATTTAATAATTATTTTATAACAATTATCATGTTGACTTTGTTCGATTTCTATTTTTGGTACATTGAGTTGTAATTTTTTTATATTTGTCATACAAAACATTCTGTCGATTATCAAACTATCAGTTTCATAATCACTAACCTGTAAATATAAAAAACTATCATTTTCTCTTATTTTCAAATTACTATAATATTTGTTGAAGATAATCTTTGTTGAAGATAACTTGCCAATTTCAGCAAAAACACTATCTGTTTGAATAATTTCGCCTGAGAAATCAATTTGTTGAATTTTTATTTTAAATTTATAGTTATCATTATTATGATTTACAACAAAAAAATCATTTTTATTATTTATTATTTTATTTGTAATTACAATTTGTTGAAAAGCTCTTTTTGCATAATAATAAAGAGCTTTAGGTTCTTTATAGTAATCAACTGCCGACCATGAAACTACCGGCCAACAATCATTAAATTGCCAAAAAAGTGTTCCCATACAATAAGGCATTTCTGAAAAATGAGCGTCAAAAGCTTGTTGTATTCCTTCTGCTTGAAGAATTTGACTAGTATAAACATAATCTTCAAAATTTTGTGGAAGATTAAAATCTCTTTCCATATATTCGTTAATAGTTTCATAACCTATTGAATGTTTTTGGTGAGTTTTTAGTGATTTTGAAAATAAATATAACGAATCTTCAGGAATAAATTTTTTCAAAGAAGCTATATTCGGAAATCCTTGAAATCCGTATTCACTCATAAATCTTCCTGTTTTTTTTGTGAAATTTGAGAAGTCTTCCATTCCCCACCAAATACCCCAATAATGAGAATCGCCATGCGTACAAGTTTCTTCATGTCCCCAGCCATACATTGGTGAAGTTGATATATAACAACGATTGCCGTCAAGTTTTGAGATTTCTGTTGGTATAATTTTTTCAAAAATATTTTGGTAATTTTCCCAAATTTTTTCAGAATCTTCTTTTGAAATATTAAATTGTTTTTGCCAACCCCAATCAAACCAAGCATTTGAAATTTCATTATTTCCGCACCACAATACTATTGATGGATGATATTTTAATCGTAACACTTGATAATTAACTTCTTCTTTAATATTTTCTAAAAATTCCGAATTATCCGGATACATAGCACCGGCAAACATAAAATCTTGCCAAACCATTATTCCCAACGAATCACAAATTTTATAAAAATCATCATTTTCATAAATTCCTCCTCCCCAAACTCTCAACATATTGAAATTTGCTTCCTTTGCAAGAATCAACAAATCTAAGTAATTTTTTTCACAATTTTTCCCACTAAAATATTCGGCAGGAATCCAATTAGCCCCTTTTGCAAAAACGGGGATACCATTAATTTCAAAATAAAATTCTTGTCCAAATTTATCTTTTTCATTATGAAATTTTATATCTCTTATTCCAATTTTGATATTTTCTTCCAAAATACGAAATTTTGTATTAATATAAAATTTTATATCATACAATGAAGCTGAGCCTAAACCATTACACCACCATAATTCAGGATTATTTATGCAAAATTCTTCAGTATAAATATGTTTTCCTTTAAAAATTTCTATTTTTTTTAAAATTGTATCAAATTTACCATCATTACTAATAATTTTATAATTTCCATTATAATAATTTTCCGATTCTATTTCAAAATTTGCCACTAAAAATGCTGTAGAATCAGTTATTTTTATCGTTTCTATAGAAAAATTGTCAATTTTCATTTTAACCCAAGAGTTAATGTAAACATTTTTGAAAATTCCGCATGTTTCAATGTCCGGTGCCCAATCCCAACCTGATTCATATTGCGCTTTCCGAGAAAAAACCCTATCGTCGGGAATAACATTTTTTGCGGAATCTGCAAAAATCTTATTTCTTTTTCGTGAAGGAAAAATTTTTACTTCAATCATATTTTCTTTTCTTCTCAAACTGTCGTCTATTGGAAATATCCACTTTCTAAACATATTGTTTGTCTCTCCGATTTTCACAGAATTAAAATAAATTTCCGAATATGTATCTATTCCTTCAAAAACCAATTCTAAATTTCTTTCATAAAATTCGTTGGAAATTCCAATTTTTTTTCGATAAACCCATGTCGTATCAGCTACCCATTTCAAACTATCCGAATTTGTATCATAAAAAGGGTCAGAAATTAAATTATTTGACAATAAATCACTATGAATGTTTCCGGGTACTTCGGCAAAATACCATTTTTTATTTTTTTCATAAAAAAATTCCCATTTTCCATTCAAATTAATGATTTTTTTTGTAGATTGTTTTGTACATGAACAGATTATAAATATGGAAAATACAAAAAAAATTGCTAACTTTGCGTGTTTTATTAACTGATTTTTGAACATATTTTTTTAATAATTAATTAACATCAAAATTAAACATTTTTTTTCAAAATAAAAACCCATGAAAATAGTTTTTGTCGAACCACTCGGAGTTTCTGAAAATATTTTACAATCAACTAAAAATTTCTTTGAAAAAATGGGACATCAATTCTCATATTTTCTTGATAGAAATGAAGATGAAACTGAAATAATAAATAGAGTAAAATTCGCTGATATTATCACAGTTAGTAATATTCCGATTACAAAGAAAATAATTTCAGAATGCGAAAATTTAAAATTTATTAATGTTGCATTTACCGGAATTGACCACGTTGATATTAAAGAATGTATAAAAAGAAATATTTTTATAAAAAATGCTGCCGGATATGCTACGACTGCTGTTGCTGAATTAGTTTTGGGTTTAACATTGAATTTATTAAAAAAGATTTCTTATTTAGATAAAAAAACGCGTGAATTAAAAACAAGAGAAAATTTTTTGGGAGAAGAATTGTTTGGTAAAACCGTTGGAATTTTTGGATTAGGAACGATTGGAACAGCTACGGCAAAATTATTTTCTGCTTTTGGTTGTGAAATATTGGCTTATAATAGAACTCCAAAAATTATGGAAAATGTAAAATTTGTTTCACAAAAATATCTTTTTGAAAATTCAGATATTATTAGTTTACATATTCCAGCTAATCAAGAGACTAAAAATATTATTAATGCGGAATTGCTATCTAAAATGAAATTAAATGCTATTTTAATAAATACTGCTCGTGGTCAGATAATTGATTATCAATACTTAAGCGAATTGTTAAAAAATCATAAAATTGCCGGAGCTGCTATTGATGTTTATGAAACAGAGCCTCCGATTATGGAAAATCATCCTTTACTTTCTGCTCCCAATACAATTTTAGTTCCGCATATTGGATATGCTTCTAAGCAAGCTATGGTAAAACGTTTGGAAATTGTGAATAATAATATTATTGATTATTTAGAAAATTTAAAATAGAATGACAAAAGAAAAAATTCTGATTTTTATACTCTCCGTTTTTATAATTTTTGGAATAACTGTAGCATTTTTCCCTGATAATGGAATAAAAATAACAGATAATTTTATTTTATATTTTCCAAATTATAAAGATATTTTGAATATATCCTCAGATTCTACGAAAAATGAAATCGCAACTTCTATTATAAATACTGAAATTATTGAAGATATAGATTCCTTAAATTTGAATAATTTAAAGAATAAAATTCAACGAATAGAATTTCCGAAAAAAGATACTTTAGTTTTGGCTAATTTTTTTACAAAATTAAAAAATATTTCTAAATATGGTACGGTAAGAATTATGCACTATGGCGATAGTCAAATTGAAGGCGATAGAATGACGGCAGATATTAGAAACAGACTGCAAGAGAAATTTGGCGGAAATGGAATTGGTTTAGTTTCGCCGATTACAATTTATGCACAATGGAGTTTAAATCAAGAATGGTCGGACAATTGGCTACGATTTACTGGTTATGGCTATATTGATACTTTGATAAAACATAGAAAATACGGTCCAATGATAACATTATGCCGTTTTTCTCCTGTAAATAATAATGAAATTTTTGTTCGTCCGGAAAATATTTATTCAGCATCTTTACATTTATATAAATCAAATATTGGTTATGGAAATAGCTCGAATTTTAGAAAAATTGTTGTTTATTATGGAAATGCAAAAGAAAAAACAAAAATAACTTTATCTTCGGAAGGAAATATCCTTGCAACAGATTCTTTACAAGTTGGCGAAGATTTATATACATACTCTTATATATCAAATAGTTATCTATCTGACATTAGACTTGATTTTGAAAGTTATGATAGTCCTGATTTTTATGGAATTTCTTTGGAAGATACCTACGGAATAACTGTTGATAATATTGGACTTAGGGGTAGTAGTGGCGATGTTTTTTCAAATCAAAATGCTACAATTCTCAGCCAATCTTATGCTAATTTAGGTGTTGATTTATTTATTTTACAATTTGGAGGAAATGCAATTGTAAATGTTAGCGATGATAAATCAATTGACCAATTTATAAGTTATTTTAAATATCATGTTAATTTTCTGAAAAGTTTGAATCCTAATAGTGAATTTATTCTAATTGGTCCGAGTGATATGTCTATAAAAGTTAAAAATAATTATGAATCTTATCCACATATAGAAAAGTTTATTAAAAAATTGAAAAAAATGAGTTTTGAATGTAATATAGCATATTGGGATTCTTACAAAGCTATGGGCGGAAAAAACAGTATGCCTCTTTGGGTAAAAGCAACTCCGCCACTTGCCGAAGAAGATTATGTACATTTTTCACCTAAAGGTGCAAATATTATGTCACATCTTTTCTACAATGCGCTGATGTTTGAATATTTGAAATAGCGATATTACATAGTCTCGTCATGAAACAAGTTGACACAAAAATAAAAAAAATGAAAGAAACATTATTAAATTATTTCCCGCAAATAAATAAAATTCAGATAGAAAACTTTATAAAATTTTCAGAATTATTTTTGGAATGGAACGCTAAAATAAATCTTATTTCTCGGAAAGATACAGAAAACTTATTTGTACATCATATTTTACATTCATTATCAATTGCAAGAATTTTTAATTTTAAATCAAAAACTAATATAATAGATGTTGGTACAGGAGGCGGATTTCCGGGAATTCCGTTAGCAATTATGTTTCCCGATGTTAATTTTGAACTTGTAGATAGTATTGCAAAAAAAATTCTTGTTGTAAATGATATTTGTAAAAAATTGAATATAAAAAATGTGAAAACGATAAATAGTAGGGTAGAATTTTTAGCACCAAATTATGATATTATTGTTAGTCGTGCTGTAACTGGTTTTACTGATTTTTATAATATAACTAAAAATTTATTCAGAGAAAAAGAAGGCTTTCAACAAGGAATAATTTATCTCAAAGGTGGAGATATAGCGACAGAATTGAAAGATTTTAAAAACATTAAAATTTATTTAATCTCTGATTTTTTTGAAGAAGAATATTTTGAAACAAAAAAAATAATTTTTTTTAAAAAATAGTTTTTAAAATTTTAAAAAAGATTGTATCTTTGTATTCCGAAATAATAAAAAATAAAAATAATGAAAAGGACATTTCAACCATCGCTAAGAAAAAGAAGAAACAAACACGGATTCAGAGAAAGAATGTCAACTCCTGAAGGAAGAAAAGTATTGTCAAATCGTAGAGCAAAAGGTCGTAAAAAACTTTCAGTTTCTTCAGAACATCGTCATAAAAGATAAATTTTAATATTTCTATTTTAATTTAGATAAAATATACAAAAAATATTTTATTTTTTGTTTGTAAATCTTGTAATTTTAGTTAACTTTATTGATATTTTAGTTCTATATAGGGCTGTTATATTAATTATTTTATTAAACAACGGATTAAATAAAATTACATACAAGCTAATTATGTTGCTTCAATAATTTCGTTAATTACCTGCATTATAGTTGTTTATATAATTTAATTACCTAAAATGCGAAGTTAGGTTTAACTCTAAATTATTATCAAATTTGATATCCGTTTAGTATTAATATTATCCCACATTAAATAAGATTTGTTAATATTATTTAATGATTTAAAAAATTAATTTAAAATACTCCAATTTCTTCTTTTGCTTTCGCCAACGCTTGATCAAAATTATCGAAAATATTGCCCTTACCTACAATTATAGAAATTTTATTTTTATCTAATTCTTTTCTTACATTTGGCTGAACACCTGAAAGAAAAATTTTCGTTCTTTTATTTTGTAAATATCTCAAAGCTTCTTTAAAGTTAGTTACCCCTGTAGAATCAATAAACGGAACTTGTCGCATCCTAATAATTAGTATTTTTGCTTCTGATGATTTATGCGATTTTAAAATTTCAGAATAACTTTTTGCAACACCGAAGAAAAATGGTCCATTAATTTCATAAATAGAAATTTCTTTTGGAATATCCGAATAATTTTCTGCGATTAAAGTGTCTTTATCTTTTAATATAGATTGTCCATTATCAGCCATTCGTTTCATAAACAAAATCGCCGATAGCACCACTCCTATTTGAATTGCAACTGTTAAATCTACAAAAACTGTTAGTAGAAAAGTTACAAGCAAAACAATAATATCAAAAAAAGAATTTTTAAATATTGAGATGAATGAACGCCAGCCACTCATATTATAAGATACGACAATTAAAATTCCTGCTAAACACGACATTGGAATTAATTTTGCCCATTTCCCAAAAACCAACATTATCAGTAGTAAAGTTAATGCATGAATAATTCCTGCAATTGGAGTTCGTCCACCATTTTTTACATTTGTTGCAGTTCTTGCTATAGCACCCGTTGCAGGAATTCCGCCAAAAAAAGGAGTAATAATATTTGCAATTCCTTGACCTATCAATTCTGTATTACTTTTATGATTTGCGCCAATCATTCCATCAGCTACAACTGCAGATAACAACGACTCTATAGCTCCCAACAAAGCAATTGTAAGTGCCGGAGATAAATAATTTTTTAAATTACTAAATTCAAAATTTGGAATTGTAAAAGTAAAATTTCCGGAAATTTCTCCAAAATTTGTTTCAATAGTAGAAACAGGTAGTTGGAGCAACATTACAGCAACAGTTACAACCAAAATAGCGACAAAAGATCCCGGTATTCTATTAGTTAATTTATTAAAAAACAAACTAATTAAAATTGTAACAACAGTAATGCCAACAGCCCAAAAATTTACCTCTTTAATATTTTCAAAAAAACAAAGCCATTTTAGATGAAAAGATGAAGGTAAATCTGTTATCGACATTCCCAAAGCATCAGGAATTTGTGTGGTAAAAATTACTACAGCAATTCCGCTGGTAAATCCAACGATTAATGGATGTGGAATATATTTCAGCAAGGAGCCTAATTTTAGCAAACCGAAAGCAATCATAAAAATTCCCGCCAATACTGTTGAAATAATTAGTCCGTCAATACCATATTGATTAATAATTCCTAAAATAATTACAACAAAAGCACCTGTAGGACCTCCTATTTGTACCTTACTTCCACCCAGAAAAGAAATTAAAAAACCGGCGATTATTGCTGTAATTAAACCTCTTTCAGGAGAAACTCCGGAAGCTACTGCAAAAGCTATAGCCAAAGGTAATGCCACAATTCCGACAATTACACCGGAAAACAAATCTTTTGTAAATTGAGATTTATTATAATTTTTTAAAGAATTAAATAATTCCGGATAAAAAAACTTTTTCATCTAAAAAATTATAAATTGGTTTTTGAAAATTAAAATTATTGAAACTACTTTTTAATCCAGACATTCAATATTTCTCCTACATACATAGTATGAACAGAAGTATCTTTGGAATAAATTTGTTCAAAAAAATCAGGAGAAATAAAATTTTCTTTTTTGAAAGGATCTGAATAAAGTTTTTTACATTCAATTATCAAACGAGCTTCTTCAAAAGCTACATTTCCTGACTCTAAGAAACGAGGAGTTAAACCGGCTTCTGCAACTTTATCACAATCTCTTCCGGATTTAGTTCCACAAATTTGAAGAGCTGTTCTATAATCATCGGTGAAAAAAGCGAGAGTATAAGAATCATTATTATTTAAAAATTCATAAGTATATCTTGTATCTCTAACAAAAATTATACTTACATTTTTCCCCCACAATTCACCTAAAGTTCCCCAACTTGCAGTCATAGTATTAAATTTATCTTTATTTCCGGCAGTAATCAACATCCAATCTTGACTTATCAATTTTATCATGTTGTCCGGAATTTCAGTAGCACTAATTTTCACAAATTCTTTATTCAAAATACTATCTTGCACAATGTTACTCGATTTATTTTCAATAACTTGGGATTTTTTGTTTTGACAAGAAAACAATCCCACTATTAATAACATAAAAACGAAATATTTTTTCATAATCTAAAAAAAAACGTTTGAAAGTACTGAAAAAATCAATACTCTCAAACAAAATAAAATTACTAACTATGGAAAATTTAAATTATTCTTCACTTTTTTGTTCTGTAGCTGCACTATTTTTAGGTTTAGAACTGCGGGAACGACGAGTAGTTTTTTTAGCAGTATCTTTTTTAGCAGGAATTGCCATCAAAGATTCGTTAAAATCTACAAGTTCCATTATACACATTTCGGCATTATCTCCGAATCTATTACCTATTCTAAGAATGCGAGAATATCCTCCCGGACGGTTGCCCACTTTTTCAGCCACTTTTGTAAAAAGTTCGTTCACAGCGTATTTATTGCCCAAATAACTAAAAACAACACGATAATGATGTGTTTTATTAGTTTCGTCAATTTTAACGGCTTTAGTTATCAGAGGCTCAACATATTTTCTCAACTCTTTAGCTTTAGCTACGGTTGTAGTAATACGTTTATGTAAAATTAAGGAAGAAGCCATATTTGATAACAAAGCTTTTCTGTGAGAACTAGTTCTTCCTAAATGATTTATTGTTTTATTATGTCTCATTTTATACTAGTGTTATTCTTTTTCTATTTTATCTAATTTATATTTAGCAACATCCATACCAAAATTCAGGTTCTTATTAGCCAATAAAGCCTCTAATTCCGTCAGGGATTTTTTACCAAAGTTTCTGAATTTCAATAAATCTGATTTGTTAAATTTAACAAGGTCGCCCAAAGTTTCTAATTCAGCAGTTTTCAAACAATTTAATGCACGAACAGATAAATCCATATCAGCTAATTTAGTTTTCAACAATTGTCTCATTTTCAAGTTATCTTCATCAAAAACTTCATCGTTTTCAATTTTTTTGACCTCATCAATAGCAATTTTTTCGTCTGAGAACAACATAAAATGTTGAATAAGAATTTTAGCTGCTTCTTTTAAAGCGTCTTTTGGATTTATTGAGCCATCAGAATCTATTTCGAGAATTAACTTGTCGTAGTCAGTTTTTTGATCAACCCGCATATCCTCAACAAAATATTTTACATTTTTTATTGGTGTAAAAATAGAACTAATTGGGATAATACCTTTCTTTTCGTCAAAGATTTTTTGTTCGTCATCGCTAACATAACCACGGCCTTTAATTATATTTAATTCTATTTTTAGTTTTACGCCTTCATTTAAGTGGCATATTACTAAATCTGGATTTAATACTTTAAAACCGCCTAAGACTGCACCAATATCACCGGCACGAAATTCTTTTTTATCTTTGCTACCTACGATTTCGACATTAGCTTTCTCGGTAGAGAAATCTTCTACTTGTTGTTTAAATCTTACTTTTTTCAGATTAAGGATGATTTCAGTAACATCTTCCATTACGCCAGGAATTGTTGAAAATTCATGACTAACTCCATCAATGAAAACCGAATTTATTGCAAATCCTTCTAGCGAAGACAATAAAATCCTCCTAAAAGCATTCCCTATAGTTAAACCAAAACCCGGTTCTAAAGGGCGAAATTCAAATTTTCCATGGAAGTCATCACCTTCCAACATTATTACTTTATCAGGTTTTATAAAGTCTTTTAGTGCCATTATTATTTTATTTAGAGTATAATTCTACGATTAATTGTTCTTTTATTGTTTCAGGAATATCTTCTCTTTCAGGAACAGACATAAATTTACCTGACATAGAGTTAGCATCCCATTCCAACCATGGATATTTTGTATGATTAAATCCGCTCAAACTATCAGCTATTAATTCTAAAGATTTAGATTTTTCGCGAACTCCAATAATATCGTCAGGTTGTACAGTTAAGGAAGGAATGTTACAAATATTTCCATTAAGAACTATATGACAATGGCTTACCAATTGTCTTGCTGCAGCTCTTGTAGGAGCGATACCCATTCTGAAAACTACGTTATCCAAACGAGCTTCCAATAGTTGTAACAAAACAATACCTGTAACGCCTTTTGAACTAGTTGCTTTATGAAATAAATTTCTGAATTGTCTTTCCAAAACTCCATAAGTATATTTTGCTTTTTGTTTTTCGTTTAATTGAATACCGTATTCAGTATTTTTTTTCCTTTTACGATTAAGT
Organism: Bacteroidales bacterium; assembly: GCA_031284905.1. Lineage (GTDB taxonomy): Bacteria > Bacteroidota > Bacteroidia > Bacteroidales > ML635J-15 > Bact-19. Next base: position 16,572 of record JAITXI010000220.1, on the reverse strand, counting down.
CCGTGAAAACCCGGAGGATAATTTTTTTTAGATAAAACTTTATCCGGTCCGAATATAGGTTCTCCAAATTTTCTAGCTATTTTAGTTTGTGGTCCTGTATATCTTGCCATTATATTAAAATTTTAATTATTAAACTCTTCTTCTTTTAGATGGTCTGCAACCATTGTGTGGTAATGGAGTAACGTCAACAATTTCAGTAACTTCTATACCCATATTATTTAAACTTCTAATTGCAGACTCTCTTCCTGCACCAGGTCCTTTTACATAAACTTTTACTTTACGTAAACCTAAATCGTAAGCAACTTTTCCACTATCTTCTGCCGCCATTTGACCGGCATAAGGAGTATTTTTTTTGCTTCCTCTGAATCCATTTTTTCCAGAAGATGACCATGAAATCACCTGACCTTCGTTATTTGTTAATGTAACAATAATATTGTTAAACGAAGTATGGATGTGAGCCTGTCCTAACGCTTCAACTTTTACAACACGTTTTTTTGTAACTTTTACTTTTTTAGCCATAACTTCTTATTTATTTCTTTTTGTTGGCAATAGTTTTCTTTTTACCTCTACGGGTTCTAGCATTATTTTTGGTATGTTGTCCTCTTAAAGGCAAACCAAGTCTATGTCTAACACCTCTATAACAGCCAATTTCTTGTAATCGTTTGATATTTAAAGTAATTTCGGTGCGCAATTCTCCTTCTACTCTGAAATTAGAGATTATTTGACGAATTTCTCCTAATTGTTCATCGTTCCAATCTTTAGCTTTAATATCTTTATCAATGCCTGCTTCTGTTAATATTTTATTAGCTCGGCTTCTTCCTATACCATAAATATAGGTTAATGCAATTTCGCCCCGTTTATTATTAGGGATATCTACTCCCGCTATTCTTGCCATATTATTTTAACTTTATTTATTTTAAAAATTATTACAAATTTACAATAAAATTATCCTTGTCTTTGATTAAATTTCGGATTTTTTTTATTTATAATATAAATTCTTCCTTTTCTTCTAACGACTATACATTCGTCAGTTCTTTTTTTAACACTTGATCTTACTTTCATCTTTCAATTATTTTTGTCTATAAGTTATTCTTCCTCTTGTTAAATCATATGGAGATATTTCTACTTTTACTTTATCTCCAGGCAATAATCTAATATAATGCATACGCATTTTCCCTGAAATACTTGCTAATATAACGTGTCCATTTGTTAATTGAACGCGAAACATTGCATTCCCTAATGCTTCCAATATCAGACCGTCTTGTTCTATAAAAGATTGTTTTGCCATTAATTTTATTTTTAATTTAATTTAGATTTTAATACTTCTTCAATTAATTCAAAATTTGATAATATTTGAGCTTTGTTTTCTCTTACAACAACTGAATGTTCAAAATGAGCTGACGGTTTATGGTCACGAGTTCTAACAGTCCAACCATCTTTTTCCACATAAATATCTCGTTTGCCCATATTAATCATTGGTTCAATTGCTATTACCATTCTATCTCTCAAATTAAATCCTTTTTTTGGTTTTCCATAATTAGGGATTTCAGGATCTTCATGTAAGTTTTTTCCTACACCATGACCTACGAGTTCTCTAACAACAGAATATCCATTAGATTCAGCATGAGTTTGAACCGCAAATCCAATATCGCCTGTTGTATTTCCAACAATTGCCTTTTCTATACCTTTATAGAGAGCTTCTTTTGTACAAATTAATAATTTTTTTGTTTCTTGTGGCACATTTCCTACTTCAAAAGTATAACATGAATCTCCGTTAAAACCATTTATTATTGCTCCGCAATCAATAGAAACTACATCTCCATCTTTTAAGACATATTTAGAAGGAATTCCATGAACAACTACATCATTTACCGAAATACAAATTGATTTTGGAAAGCCATTGTAATTTAGAAATCCGGGAATTCCACCATTATCACGAATAAATTGGTCTGCCAATTTATCTAGATAGTTAGTAGATACACCTTCACTAATTTCACTAGCTAACATCGCATGAGTACGAGAAACTAATAGATTACTTAATCTACAAAATTCAACTTCTTCTTCTGTCTTTATAAAAATCATTCAAAGAACGTTTATTTATTATATTCCACCAACCGAACCTCTTCCTTTAATTCTACCTGATTTTGTCAAACCATCATAATGACGCATTAACAAATGACTTTCAACTTGTTGTAAAGTATCAAGTACAACACCAACTAAAATAAGCAACGATGTTCCTCCATAAAATTGAGCAAATTGACTATTAACTCCGAACAAAGAAACAATAGCCGGAAGAATAGCAATAATTGCTAAAAATATTGAACCCGGCAAAGTAATTTTAGACATAATATTATCTATAAAATCACCTGTTTTTTTACCCGGTTTAACACCCGGAATAAATCCGCCATTTTTTTTCATATCTTCAGCCATTTGTTGTGGGTTTATTGTAATTGCAGTATAAAAATACGTAAAAACAATAATTAAAACTGCAAAAATAAAATTATACCAAAAACCTGTATAATCCGACAAAGCTGCGACGAATGAACCAGGATTTCCGTTAAAACCGGAAACCATAATTGGGACAAACATCAAAGCTTGAGCAAAGATGATAGGCATTACACCAGCTGCATTTATTTTCAGCGGAATATATTGACGAACACCACCATATTGTTTATTTCCAACAACTCTTTTTGCATATTGAACAGGAACTTTGCGAACAGCTTGTACTAATGCTATAGACATCATAAAAATGAGAAATAAAACTATCATCTCAATGAAAAGCACTAATAAACCGCCACCGATACCTTCAAATCTTACGGTTATTTCTCCCAAGAAAGCATAAGGTAATCTAGCGATAATACCAATCATAATTATTAATGAAGTACCGTTACCTATTCCTTTATCAGTAATTTTTTCACCAAGCCACATCACGAACATCGTTCCAGCTGCGAGAATTATTATTGAAGAAATAGTAAAGAAAGTACCACCCATTAAAAATGCTTCCGGAGGTAATTGAGAATGTAAATTAGCAATATAAGTCGGAGCTTGTAGTACTAATATTCCCAAAGTCAAAATTCTAGTTATTTGGTTCATTTTATTTCTACCACTTTCACCTTCTTTCATCAATCTTTGAAAATACGGAACTGCTATTCCTAAAAGTTGTACGACAATACTTGCCGAAATATAAGGCATAATACCTAATGCAAAAATTGAAGCATTAGAAAAAGCACCTCCTGAGAACATATCCAACAACCCCAAAACACCATCAGCAGTTTGTTTTTGCAGATTTGCCAGACTTTCAGGATTAATCCCCGGTAGCACTATATGAGCACCAACTCTATAAACTAAAATTAGTCCAAGAGTAAAGAGTATCCTTTTTCTTAAATCTTCAATTTTAAAAATATTCTTTATTGTATTAAAAAATCTTTTCATTATTTTACTATTTCTATTGTTCCACCTAAAGCGTTAATTTTTTCAATCGCTGTTTTGGAAAAAGCATTTGCTTTCACATTAATTTTAGCTGTTAATTCTCCATCTCCTAAAATTTTAACCAAGCAATTTTTAGAAGTTAAACCATTTTGTATCAAAGTATCAATATCAATAGTATCTATATTTAATTTATCTACAAGATATTGCAACATATAAACATTTACAGCTTTGTATTCTACTCTATTTATATTTGTGAAACCAAATTTCGGAGAAGTTCTTTGTAGAGGCATTTGACCACCTTCAAAACCTATTTTTCGGCTATATCCCGAACGAGATTGAGCACCTTTATGACCTCTTGTTGAAGTACCGCCATGTCCTGAACCTTGACCTCTTCCTATTCGTTTTCTATTTTTTGTTGATCCTTTTGCAGGAGTTAAATTACTTAAATCCATAATATTTAATTATTTTTTAAATTAAATTTCTTCTTTTTTCACTAAATGACGAACTTTATCGTACATTCCCAAAATTTCAGGAGATGCTTCATGCTCAACAGGATTATGCATTTTTTTAATTCCGAGAGCTTCCAAAGTTCTTTTTTGGCGTTGAGTACTACCAATTTTACTTTTTATTTGAGTTAATCTTATTTTTGACATAGTACTAAAATTATCCATTAAACACTTTGTTAACATCTACTTGGCGAGTATAAGCAATTTCTGCGGCATCTCTTAATTCCATTAAAGCATTAACTGTAGCTTTAACTAAATTATGAGGATTAGACGAGCCTTTTGATTTTGCTAATACATCAGTGATTCCAACGCTTTCAAGAACATGACGCATAGCTCCACCTGCTTTTACTCCTGTACCGGAAGTAGCTGGTTTTAACCATACTTTTGCTCCACCAAATTTTCCAATTTGTTCGTGTGGAATTGTACCTTTAAAAATAGGAATTTTTACGAGGTTCTTTTTTGCATCTTCAGTACCTTTACTAATTGCAGAAGCGACTTCACCTGCTTTTCCTAAGCCATAACCAACAACGCCTTTTTCATCGCCAACTACTACAATTGCGGCAAAACTAAAAGTTCTCCCCCCTTTTGTAACTTTAACAACACGTTGAACAGCTACTAATCTATCTTTTAATTCAAGATCACTTGACCTAACTTTTCTTCTATTTACCATAATTATTATAGTTTAAGACCTCCTTCTCTTGCACCTTCGGCTAATGATTTAATTTTGCCGTGGTAGAGATAACCATTTCTATCAAACACTACTTGTTCTATTCCTGCTTCTTTTGCCAATTTAGCGATTAATTTACCTACCATATTAGCTTTTTCTGATTTTGTTGCTTTTACAGCCACAATTTCTTTATCTCTTGATGTTGCAAAAGCCAAAGTGCTTGCGGTTGTATCGTTAATTATTTGAGCAGAAATATACTTATTACTACGAAATACAGATAATCTTGGTTTTTCGGCAGAACCAAACATGTTACCACGGATTCTTCTTTTAATTTTCTGTCTTCTTTCTATTTTATTAAGAGCCATTATTTTTTAATTTTTTAATAAATTAAGATTTCGCTGATTTACCAGCTTTTCTACGCAATTCTTCATTCACAAATTTAATACCTTTTCCTTTATATGGTTCCGGTGGACGTAAAGATCGAATTTTTGCAGCCACTTGTCCTAATAATTGTTTATCAATTGATTTCATTATTAAAATTGAGTTTCCACGTTTTTCGTTTTTACATTCAGCTTGAATTTCTTTTGGAAGTTCAAACAAGAAACTATGAGAATATCCTAGCGCCATATCTAAGATTTGACCATTTATTTCCGCTTTATAACCAACACCGACAAATTCTTGTTCGGTTGAAAATCCTTCTGAGACTCCTTTTACCATATTAGCAATTAAAGCACGATAAAGCCCATGTCTTGCACGACTTTGTCTTTCATCGTCAGGTCTATTTACCGTAATTTGAGCATCTTTAATTACGAGTTCTATTCCCGAATCAATAGTTTGTTTTAATTCTCCTAAAGAACCTTTTACTGTTACAACATTATTATCAACAGATACGGTTACTCCAGCGGGTATTGTTATAGGTAATTTACCAATTCTTGACATTTTTTTTAATTTTAATAAACGTAACACAATACTTCACCACCGACATTTTCTCTACGAGCTTCTTTATCGGTCATGACCCCTTTATTTGTAGATAGAATTGCAACACCTAAACCATTCAAAACTCTTGGAATAGAATCGGTAGAAACATATTTTCTCAATCCGGGTTTACTAACTCTCTCAATTTTTTTTATTGCTGATATTTTGGTTACAGGATGATATTTAAGAGCTATCTTAATATTTCCTTGATAACCGATATCCTCAAATTTATAATTCAAAATAAAACCTTTTTCAAAAAGAACTTTTGTTATTTCTCTTTTAAGGTTTGAACCAGGAATTTCGACAATTTTATGTCCAGCCATTACAGCATTTCTAATTCTGGTTAAATAATCTGCGATTGGATCAGTCATTATTCAATAATTTTTAAATTTTTACCAACTTGCTTTTTTAACACCTGGTATTAAGCCTGCTGACGCCATTTCACGGAACGTAATACGACTAATACCGAATTGACGCATATAACCTTTAGGTCTCCCTGTCAAGCTACAGCGATTATGTAATCTCACTTTTGATGAATTGCGAGGAAGATCGTGTAGTCCTTTTAAATCACCTTCTGCTTTAAGCTGTTCTCTTTTAGCAGCATATTTTTCTACCATCTTTTTTCTTTTAACCTCACGGGCTTTCATAGATTCTTTTGCCATATATTAACTCTTTTTTAAGTTTTTAAATGGAATACCAAAATTTTTTAGTAAGGCATAACCTTCTTCATCTGTTTTTGCAGAAGTAACGAAAGTAATATCCATACCTAAAATTCTATTAATTTTATCAATATCTATTTCCGGAAAAATTATTTGTTCTTTGATACCTAAAGTATAATTTCCTTTTCCATCGAATTTATAATTTACTCCATGAAAATCTCTAATACGAGGTAATGCAACACAAATTAATCTTTCAAGAAATTCATACATTTTTTCCCTTCTCAATGTAACTCTAACGCCTATTGGCATTTTTCTACGTAATTTAAAATTAGAAATATCTTTTTTAGATAATGTAGAAACTGCTTTTTGACCGGTAATATTAGTTAATTCTTCGATAGCAACATCAATTAATTTCTTGTCAGAAATTGCTTGACCAATACCTTGATTAATAACTATTTTTTCTAATTTTGGTACTTGCATAATACTTTTGTATCCAAACTCTTGCATTAAAGCAGGGATCACTTCTTCTTTATACTGTTTCTTTAAAACAGGAACAAATTTTTCCATTATTTAATCTCCTCTCCTGATTTTTTAGCGTAACGAACTAATTTCCCTTCACTATTTTTTCTACGACCAATACGAGTTGGTTTCCCATTTTTTGGATCTACCAACATTAAGTTAGATATATGTATGCCGGATTCTTTTTTTACAATACCACCTTGAGGATTTGCTGTATTAGGTTTTTGGTGTTTATGAATCATATTTACACCTTCAACAATTACTCTTTCCTTATTGTGAAGTACTTCTAAAACTCTTCCTTGTTTACCCTTTGATTCTCCCGAAATAACGTAAACTGTGTCGTTCTTTTTGATATGTAATTTAGTCATGATTTTTATTTTTATATAACTTCTGGTGCCAATGATACAATTTTCATAAATTGTTTTTCACGTAATTCTCTTGCTACAGGACCAAAAATACGAGTTCCTCTTACTTCACCTGCATTATTTAATAATACGCAAGCATTATCGTCAAAGCGGATATAAGAACCATCTGCCCTGCGAATTTCTTTTTTTGTTCTTACTATAACTGCTTTACTTACGGTTCCTTTTTTAATTTCACCACCTGCTAATGCGGTTTTCACAGTAACAACTATTTTATCTCCTATTGAAGCATATTTCATACCGGTACCACCTAAAACACGGATACAAAGCACTTCTTTTGCTCCACTATTATCTGCTACGTTTAATCTTGTTTCTTGTTGTATCATGACTATTTAACTTTTTCTATAATATTAACTAATCTCCATCTCTTACTCTTGCTTAATGGGCGAGTTTCCATAATTTGAACTGTATCACCAATATCGCAGATATTATTTTCATCGTGAGCCACAAACTTTTTAGTTTTGTTCACAAATTTACCGTATTTTGGGTGTTTTTCTTTTCTTTTAACAGCAACGACAATAGATTTATCCATTTTATTACTTACAACAATCCCTATACGTTCTTTTCTTAAATTCCTTTCAATACTTTCCATAATCGAATTATTTTTTCTCAGTTAATTCTCTTTTTCGCATTTCTGTTTTCAATCTTGCGACATCTCTTCTCAACTCTTTTATTCGTTGTGGATTTTCTATAAGAGAAATTGCATGATTCATTTTTAATTTTGTTAAATTGAATTTCTCGGTTTCGATTTTTTCAACTAATTCTTTTGTTGTTAATCCTATAATTTCGCTATTTTTCATTTGAAAATTATTTATTCGTTATTATAATCGTAATCGTTTCTAACCACAAACTTTGTCTTAATAGGTAATTTTTGAGCAGCTAAACGCAAAGATTCTTTAGCTATTTCAAAGGAAACGCCTTCTGCTTCAAAAAGAATTCTGCCCGGATTTACTCTTGCGACAAATCCTTCCGGAGCACCTTTACCTTTTCCCATACGAACTTCTGCCGGTTTTTTGGTAATTGGTTTATCAGGAAATATTCTTATCCAGATTTGACCTTGACGTTGCATGTTCCTTGTTACAGCAATACGAGCAGCTTCAATCTGTCTTCCTGTTATCCATGCAAAATCCATTGCTTTAATTGCAAATGAACCAAAGGCTATTTCGTTTCCTCTTTGGGCATTGCCTTTCATCTTACCCTTTTGTTGTCTTCTATATTTAGTCTTTTTCGGCTGTAACATATTTTATTTTTTAGGGTTGTTATTATTTCTTTTTTTTCTAAAACCACCTTTATCAGAACTTCTATCTCTATCATTACGGTCATAATTTGAATTATTACCTTGGTAGAAACTATTTCTTTCTGTTGATTTTCCTCCAATCAGACCCAAATCTCTTTTGCCATAGATTTCACCCCTACAAATCCAAACTTTGATTCCTAATAAACCTGTTTTTGTAAGAGCTTCTGCTAATGCATAATCAATGTCTGCTCTTAATGTATGAAGCGGAGTTCTACCTTCTTTATACATTTCAGAACGTGCCATTTCTGCTCCGTTTAATCTTCCTGAAATTTGTACTTTAATACCTTCAGCTTTTCCTCTCATAGTCGAAGCAATTGCCATTTTTATAGCTTTACGATATGCTAATTTACCTTCAATTTTTCTTTTAAGGTCGTTAGCAACTAAATGAGCTTCAAGGTCTGGTTTTTTAATTTCGTAGATATTAATTTGAATATCTTTTTGGGTTATTTTATTTAATTCAGCTCTAAGAATATCTACTTGGTCACCGCCCCTACCAATAATAAAGCCCGGACGAGCAGTATTAATAGTAATAGTGATCATTTTTATTGTTCTTTCTATAATTATTTTAGCAACTGAAGCATCTTTGAGACGAGCTCTTAAATATTTGCGGATTTTAGCATCTTCTTCTAAATTTTCTGCATACTTATTTCCACCATACCAATTAGAGTCCCAACCTTTGATGATGCCTAATCTATTGCTTATCGGATTACATTTTTGTCCCATAAATTATGCGTTTTCTGTTTCAACAATATTATTTCTGTTATCTATCACTAAAGTAACATGATTTGAACGTTTTCTGATTTTATAACCACGACCTTGTGGAGCTGGTTTAATACGTTTCAAAACACGACCGGAATCTACGTAAATTTCTTTAACATAAAGGTCAGCATCTTCCATTCTTACACTTTCATTTTTACTTTGCCAATTTGAAATTGCTGATAACAATAATTTTTCAACATCTCTGGCAGGGTGTTTTGCTGAAAATTTCAATATATCTAAAGCTCTATTTACTTCAACACCTCTAATAATATCAGCCACGAGTCTCATTTTCCTTGGAGAGGTCGGGCAATTCTTAAGAATAGCAAAACTTTTGTTTGCTTTTTCTTCTTTTATTTGATTTGCTTTTAATCTTTTGCGTGCTCCCATAACTTCAATTATTTATTTTTTTTACCACCGTGACCTTTAAATGTTCTTGTTGGAGAAAATTCACCTAATTTATGTCCTACCATATTTTCTGTAACATAAACGGGAATAAATTTATTCCCATTATGAACTGCAAAAGTATGTCCGACAAATTCCGGAGTAATTTCAGAGGCTCTTGCCCAAGTTTTAATTGAGGATTTTTTACTTCCATTATTCATTAATTCGACCTTGTTTTCTAATTTATAATCAACAAATGGTCCTTTTTTAAGAGATCTACTCATAATCTATCTTACTTTTTCTTTCTTTCAATAATATACTTATTGGATTCATTTTTCCTACCACGTGTTTTGTATCCTTTCGCCAGCAAACCTTTTCTTGAACGAGGATGACCACCGGATGCACGACCTTCGCCTCCACCCATTGGATGGTCAACCGGATTCATTACTACACCTCTCACTCTCGGTCTTCTTCCTAACCAACGTGTACGTCCTGCTTTACCACTACTTTCCAAGGCATGATCAGAATTTGATACGCTTCCTATTGTCGCTTTACAAGTAACTAATATTTTTCTTACTTCACCTGAAGGCATTCTTATAATTGCGTATTTTCCTTCTCTTGATACTAATTGAGCATAAGAACCTGCACTTCTTGCTATAATAGCTCCTTGACCGGGTCTTAATTCAATATTGTGAACTATTGTTCCTAAAGGAATTTCAGAAAGATACAAGGCATTTCCTAATTCAGGAGCGATACCTTTTCCCGACTCTATCATTTGTCCTACTTGTATTCCATTTGGAGCTACAATATATGATTTTTGACCGTCAGTGTATTCGATTAAAGCAATACGAGCAGATCTATTTGGATCATACTCTACTGTTTTTACTACTGCTTTTATTCCTTCTTTATCTCTTTTAAAATCAATCAATCTATATTTTCTTTTATGACCACCACCTATGTAACGCATGGTCATCTTTCCTTGATTGTTTCTTCCCCCGGATTTTTTTATTGGTACCAACAAAGATTTTTCAGGTTTTGAGCATGTTATTTCCTCAAAAGAACTGATAACTTTAAACCTTTGACCCGGTGTTGTCGGATTTAATTTTCTTAATGCCATTTTACTTTATAACTAAATTTTATTTGTTATTTTTTTATATATTTCCGTAAAAATCAATTACTTGTCCCTTTGCCAACGTTACTATTGCTTTTTTATATGAAGCTGTACGTCCTACTTGAAGACCTTTTTTGGTATAACGAGATTTTAATTTGCCACTATAATTCATCGTATTTACAGCAACAACTTTAACATCGTACATTTTTTCTACTGCTTCTTTAATTTGCAATTTGTCGGCACGTTTATTAACGATAAAACCATTTCGATTAAATTTTTCATTCAATCTATTCATTTTTTCAGTTACTATTGGTCTAATTAATACGTCCATTTTTCAATTTTTATTCTAAATTATTATTAAAAACGTTAATTGCATTCTCTTCAAACATTAAAATTGAAGACCACATAACATCATAAGTAGCTAAATCACAGGCTCTTACAACTTTTACATCTTGCAAATTACGAGAAGACAAATATACAACATTATTTTGACTTTCCAATACAATTAATACTTTTTTATCATTAATTTTGAAATTATTTTGTAAAGCTATTATATTTTTAGTCTTAATCTCTTCATAGTTAAGCGAATCAACAACAAAAATTTTATTTTCAATCGCTCTATAAGTTAGTGCTGATTTTCTTGCTAATTGTTTTAATTTTTTATTTAATTTAAAATTATACACTCTGGGTTCCGGACCAAAAATTCTCCCGCCGCCACGAAATAACGGATTTTTTATACTGCCAACGCGAGCACCTCCATTTCCTTTCTGTTTTCTTAATTTTCTTGTACTTCCCGATACCAATCCTCTATGTTTTGTGCAATGTGTACCTTGACGATTGTTTGCCATATATTGTTTACAATCCAAATATATAGCATGATCATTAGGTTCTATTGCAAAAAAATTATCATTTAATTCTATTTGTTTTCCAGTATCTTCGCCTGATTTATTATAAACTGCTACTTTCATTATCTTTCTATAATTATATATGAACCTTTTGCCCCTGGAACTGAACCTTTAACTAAAACTAAATTACTTTCAGGGATTACTTTTAACACTCTTAGACTAATCATTTTCACTCTGTCGCCTCCTGTTCTTCCGCCCATTCTCATGCCTTTGAACACTCTTGAAGGCCATGAAGATGCTCCCAAAGAACCCGGCGCTCTCAATCTGTTATGCTGACCATGAGTTTGACCACCAACGCCATTAAAGCCATGACGTTTCACAACACCTTGAAATCCTTTTCCTTTACTTGTTCCTATTACATCACACCATTCTCCTTCGATAAAGATTCCTGTATTGATTTCGTCTCCTAATTTAACGTCAACAAATTCTTCTCCTTTTTTGATTTGACCAAAATTTTTAAATTCTACAAATTTCTTTTTTGGTGTTGTGTCTGCATTTTTTTTACAATGACCTATCATTGCTTTGGTTGTATGTTTTTCCTTTTTTTCTTCAAAGCCTAATTGTACTGCTTCGTATCCGTCTTTTTCTAATGTACGGATTTGTGTAACAATACATGGACCAGCTTCTATTATAGTGCATGGGACATTCTTCCCCTCAACATTATAAATGGAAGTCATACCAACTTTTTTTCCAATTATTCCTTGCATTTTTTTATATTTTTAAAAATTAATTTGATTTTATTTGAATATCGACGCCTGCCGGTAATTCTAATTTCATTAAAGCATCTACAGTTTTTGCTAATGACAATCCTCCGTAAATGTCTAAAATTCTTTTGTAAGAAGACAATTCAAATTGTTCTCTTGCTTTTTTATTTACAAAAGTTGACCTATTTACAGTAAAAATTCTTTTGTGTGTTGGTAAAGGAATTGGTCCTTTAACTACACCTCCTGTTGCTTTAACAGTTCTAATAATTCTTTCAACTGATTTATCAACCTGATTGTAATCATAAGATCTTAATTTGATTCTTAATTTTGGTTCCATATTAATTAAAATGTATAAAATTTATTATTATTAATTATTTCTTCTTGAAGTTCTTGAGGTAGTTTTGCATAATGTGAAAATTCCATACTAAAAGTAGCTCTGCCTGCACTTATTGTTCTTAAATGAGTTACATAACCAAATTGTTCTGATAAAGGAACTTTTGCTTTTAATATTCTTAATTTTCCGCGAGCATCCATACCTTCAATTACTGCTCTTCTTCGATTCAAATCTGCACTAATTTCTCCTAAATAATCTTCCGGTGTTTCAATTTCAATTTTCATAATCGGTTCTAAAAGAACTGTATTTAATAGCTGTGCTGCTTCTTTATAGCAAATATTCGCTGCTATCGAAAATGATAATTCATCACTATCTACATTATGAAAACTTCCATCTATAAGTTCCACTTTTACATTTTTCATTGGACAACTTAACAACGGACCGTTATTTATTGCTTCTTTAAATCCTTTTTCTACTGCATTGATAAATTGTTTCGGCAATTTACCTTGCGATATTTTATTTTCAAATTCCAATCCCGACACAGAATCATCTGCTTTTCCTATATTAACTGTAATATCCGCAAATTTTCCTCTTCCTCCTGTTTGTTTTTTGAAGACAACATTATGAGTGATTGTATTTGTAAATTGTTCTTTATAATTTACTTGTTGTTTTCCTGTTGTGATATCCAAATTATATTCACGTTTCAAGCGGTCTATTAATATTTCGAGATGGAGTTCGCCCATTCCACTTATTAATAGTTGACCTGAATTTTCATCGTGATATATTGTAAAGGTTGGATCTTCTTCTGCTAATTTTTCGAGTGATTGATTAAGTTTTTCTATATCTGCTTGTGTTTGTGCTTCAATAGCTATTGAAATAACTGTATCCGGAAATTTTATTCTATCAAATGCAATAGGATTGTTCTCCGTACACAATGTGTCTCCTGTAAAAATATCTTTAAGACCTACTATTGCACAAATATCTCCAGCTTCAATTTTATCTATTGCATTTTGTTTATTCGCGTGCATTTGAAAAAGTCGGCTTACTCTTTCTTTTTTTTGTGTTCTTACGTTATAAATCATATCTCCAACATTCAAGATGCCGCTATAGATTCTTAAATATGCTAATTTTCCAATAAAATTATTTGAAACAATTTTAAAACATAATGCTGAAAATGGCTGTTCAATATCTTGTTTTCTGAAAACAACTTCTTCTGTACGTGGGTCAATTCCTTCTACTTGATTTATATCTAATGGAGAAGGTAAATATTCACAAACTGCATTTAACAACATTTGAACACCTTTATTTTTAAAAGCAGAGCCACACAAAACAGGAATAAATTTTCCGTTGAGTACATTTTTTCGTAATATTTTATTAAATTCATCAACTGAAATTTTATCTCTATCAATTAAAAATTGTTCAAGCATTATATCATCACATTCAACTACTGCTTCTATTAATTTTTCTCTGTATTCAGATACTTCCTTTTGCATATTTTTTGGAATATCTTGGATTGAATAATTAACTCCCATTGAGTCGTCATTTGTATCCCAAATATATGCTTTTTGTTCAATTAAGTCAATAACTCCACAAAAGTTTTCCTCCTCTCCTATCGGAAGTTGAATAACTAAGGGGTTTGCTTCTAATTTTTCTTTAATTTGCTGAATAACACCAAAAAAATCAGCTCCCGTTCTATCCATTTTATTAACGAAAGCCAATCTTGGAACTTTATATTTATTTGCTTGATGCCAAACTGTTTCACTTTGAGGCTGAACGCCTCCTACTGCACAAAAGACTGCAATAGCTCCATCAAGTACTCTTAAAGAACGCTCTACTTCAACTGTAAAATCAACATGTCCGGGAGTATCAATAATATTTATTTTATAAGCATTATTTTTATAATCCCACGGAGCAGTAATTGTCGCAGATGTGATTGTAATACCTCTTTCTTGTTCTTGAGCCATCCAATCGGTTGTAGCTGTTCCTTCGTGTACTTCGCCTATCTTGTAATTAATCCCTGTATAATAAAGGATTCGCTCTGTAGTTGTGGTTTTACCCGCATCTATATGAGCCATAATTCCAATATTTCTGGTATTTACAAGATTATTCATTAACTTAAAGAACTATTTTAAATTATTTACACTCTAAAATGAGCAAATGCTTTATTAGCTTCAGCCATTCTGTGAGTATCTTCTTTTTTCTTGTATGCACTTCCTTCAGAATTGTAAGCTGCTATAATTTCGGCTGCTAATTTTTCAGCCATTGAATGACCGCTACGTTTGCGTGCATATAAAATAAGCCATTTATGACCTATAGAAATTTTTCTATCTTCTCTGATTTCTGTTGGCACTTGAAATGTAGCTCCACCAATTCTACGACTTTTTACTTCTATAGCAGGTGTGATATTTGCTAATGCTTTTCTCCAAATTTCTAATGGTGTATCTTCTGTATCTTTTACTTTATTAGCAACTATATCCATACAATCATAAAAAATCTTGGTTGCGATTGATTTTTTTCCGTCCCACATCATATCGTTAATAAAACGAGTAACTCGCGAATCATTAAATCTTGGATCCGGTAGTCTGGTTCTTTTCTTCGGTTTAGATTTTCTCATCTTTTTATTGCCTTTATATTATTTTTTCTTTCCTTTTGTCGCCGGAGCTGCTTTACCTGCTTTTGGTCGTTTTGCTCCATATTTTGAACGTCTTTGTGTTCTTCCGTCAACACCTGCCGTATCCAAAGCTCCTCTAACAATATGGTATCTTACTCCCGGTAAGTCTTTTACTCTTCCTCCTCTTACTAATACTAAAGAGTGCTCCTGTAAATTATGACCTTCACCCGGAATATAAGCATTCACTTCTTTTCCATTTGTTAATTTCACCCTTGCTACTTTTCTCATTGCCGAATTTGGTTTTTTAGGTGTTGTAGTATATACTCTTGTACATACTCCTCTTCTTTGAGGACATGAATCTAACGCCGGTGATTTACTTTTATCTTCAGTTACCAGCCTTCCTTTTCTTACTAATTGTTGTATCGTTGGCATATTACCTATTTAATAATATTTTATTTATGTATATCTTCCTTCTTTTTCGGACTGCAAAGTTAATATTATTTTTTTTAATTTCAAAAATATTATTTGTATATTTTTCATTTTATTAGAAATTATGCTTTTTATTATGTTTTGTATATCAAATTATTGATTATCTGATTATTAATAAAATGTAACGTTTTCAAAAATTCTGTTTTCGCTAATTTTAAACATGAAAAATATAAACAGCAGTCTGCTTTTATACTAAAAATCATATTTTTTTATTTCTAAATTTTATTTTTTTTACTTACACAAGTATCAGAGTCAACGAATTAAAAATTGAGTAATTCGATAGAATTCCACGATTCTGCTCTGCGCCATTAGTACGGCAAGAATACTTAAAAATACGGTTAATTCTTAACTCCGCCAAAATTAGGGAGGCTATTATGTTAATTATTTTGTGATGCAACGGATTTAGTAAAATTTAAGTAAAGAAAATTTTGTTCATTAACAAGATATTATGAAAAATATTTTTTTGTTTCTGATAAATATTATATAATTTTGTTCCATAAAAAATAATTGTAAATGTAAAAAAAATAAAATATATATAAATTTGAATTTTAGTTTTGTTCTCTACCATTAGAAGTCTAGTAAATTTCTCCTGAGAATAAACACAGAAAATTCATGCTGTGGCGTGAATTGTTTTGTTTATTTGGGAGAAGGGTTTACTAGAGCCTTAATGGTAAAATAAGTAAAAACATTTCACGCTTTGTTATGATTTCATTTAAAGATATACATATTGGTTCGATAATAAAAGAAAAATGGGAAAAAAGTTCTATGACAGTAACAGAATTTGCTGAAAAAATAAACTATCAT
>JAITXI010000160.1 GCA_031284905.1 Bacteroidales bacterium | reverse complement strand
TTTAAGTTAAATTACAGACAACCTAATTAGGTTACTTAAATAATTTAGCTAATTTTCTGTATCACAGTTATTTATGTAATTTAACTACCTAAATTGAGCGGAGTTAGGGTTTAATGTCTGTAGCAACAATCTGTTTGTTGCAAGTATTTGTAAGTTGTGAAAAGAATACAAATTCAAATGAAATATTTTTTTAAATAATTGCAGATATGAAAACAATAATAAATATAACAATACTTATACTATGTTCATTTGTATTAAAATCACAAAATATATGCGTAGTTTATAATTATCATAACGATACTGTAAATATTACTAAAAATGTTTATATCTCTGATACCGCTATCATTTATGTACATATAGATAAAGGAGATTATGTCAAATATTATTATACAAATATTAAACCTCCCATAAAAAAAGTAGAAAGATTTTGGCAATCTAAAACTTTTAAGCATATTACTACAAAAAGTTTTAGAGAAATAAACAAAGAAAAATTCATATATTATGAAAACAAAGAAACGACTGACATGAAAGTCCTACTGCAAGGAGCAAAAATAAATTGGTGGAAAGAAGACGCATTACCGGTAAAAAGAAAAATAAAATTTACAAAAAAAGAAAAAGAAGTAATGGGTTACCTGTGTAAAAACGCAATAATAACTTGGGAGGAAGGAAATAAGAAAGATGTTTTTGATGTCTGGTACTATAAATATCCAAATATTGATAATAAATATATAAACATATCTTCGATGTATAAATCTATTGAGGGAATAGTTATAGAGGCAACTAAAAACGGAGAAAAATATCAGGAAGTTTCAAAAATAATCCCAAATATTTGGTTTAATATGTAATATTGTTATGTTATTATATCTTGCAAAATTTATGGTTATAACAAAATCTTTATCTTTCTTACAACCTAATATTTTTTTAATTGCTTTATAAATAAACAAAATATTCAATTTTTAGTCTTATTTTTTTATCAAATATTCTTTATTCTCAATGTAAAGAAGTAATTTATGAAAATTTAGAAACTAACAACACAAATGAAAAATTAAGACATCAAATATTTTTCAATGAAAACCAAGCTATCGTATATGATGACTATTCATACAATGTATGGATAAAAATAAATAAAGAAACGAGCACATTTCCGGATTATGTTACAGCAATAGATAAAAACAAAAAATCCTTAAAATATATTACCGCTGTTACAACAAATAATAATATTTCAATAAAACAAACACAAGACACTTGGTTAAATATTGATGGTATATTAAAGAAAAAAAATAAATTTTCAGAAAACGCACAAACTTTAAATAATTTATACAAACCAAATTCTACTCTTTCAGACATAAATCTAAAAATAAAATTTGTAAAAGAAAACAAGCAAATTTCAAAATTTTTATGTAAAAAAGCTGTCGTAAATTATTTTGAAGACAGTCTTAATGTCTGGAACACAGAAGAAATAAATTGTAATTGGGCAAATACTGATTTTTTATACAAAATTCCCGAAACTGTAATATTAATTGAAAAAAATGGAAAAGAAATTTTTAAATTTGTCGAAATTAGAGATTTATACATAGAAAATATAAAATTATCGTACAAAAATTTATTTGAAATTTTGACAAATTGGGAAAAATAAATTATTTTTCATCTAAAAAAATCTTAAATTTGTAGTTAAAAATAACTATGAATATTTTAAATAAAATATACGAAATTTATAAAAATAATAAAGAAATCAGTATTGATACCAGAAAAATAAAAGACAATACAATTTTTTGGGCATTAAAAGGAGAAAATTTTGATGGAAATGATTTTGTAAAAGAAGCAATGCAAAAAGGCTGTGTTGCAGCTGTTACTTCAAATAGAAATTTAGAAAATGAAGAAAAAAATATTTTTTATTTTGAGGATACTTTAAAATCACTTCAAGAATTTGCGAATTTTCACAGAAATAATTTAAAAATTCCAATTATTGCAATAACAGGAACTAACGGAAAAACTACTACAAAAGAACTTATTTCTGAGGTTTTATCGCAAAAATACAAAATTACTCACACTCTTGAAAATCTAAATAATCATATAGGAGTTCCTTTAACGATTTTATCAATAAAAGACGACAGTGAAATCGGAATAATTGAAATGGGAGCAAATCATTTGGGAGAAATAAAAACTCTTTGCGAAATTGCTCAGCCGACTCATGGTTTAATCACAAACATAGGACGTGCTCATTTAGAAGGTTTTGGCTCTTTTGAAGGAATTATCAAAACAAAAACTGAATTATACGATTTCTTGAAAAAAAATCATGGAATAATTTTCAATAATGCAGATAATGCAATTCTTCAAAATATTCTAAATGGTTATGAGAGTGTAACTTATGGCAAACAAAATGCTTTTTGTACAGGCAAATGTTTTGATAACGATTTTAATGTTTCTGTAAAATGGAATTGCAACGATAAAACCGGATATGTAAATTCAAATTTGATTGGAAATTATAATTTTGAAAATATTTTAGCAGCAATTACCGTTGGATTATTTTTTGAAGTTTCACCAACGCAAATTGACAATGCAATTTCAAATTATACGCCAAATAATAATCGTTCGCAACTTTCAAAAACAGAAAATAATACATTAATTGAAGATTTTTACAATGCAAATCCGAGTAGTATGTCGCTTGCTATAGAAAATATTATTAAAATTAATAATCCTGGCAAATGTTTGATACTTGGCGATATGTTGGAACTTGGAAAAGAATCAACAACCGAACATAAAAAAATTCTTAATTCTATCTCAAAAGAAAATTTTGATAAAGTATTTGTTGTTGGAGAAAATTTTTATAAATTAAAAAACAATTATAAATTTTATTTTTTTGAAAAAACTGAAAATCTCGAAACAGAATTATCAAACAATCTTGTAAAAAATAAATTAATATTAATAAAAGGCTCGCGCGGAATACATTTGGAAAAGATAGTGAAATATTTGTAACAAATTGAGAACGGGCTACAAGTAAATTTGTGGCAAAATAATTGTACATAAATTTCATTAATAACAAATATAATTATGAACGTCTTTAGACCACGCGTAGGCAAAAAAATATTAATAATTTTGTACTTTATACCTCTTGGAATTACAGCTTTTAGTCAGAAAGTAAATCCTGAATTTGATATAACCTTCAAAGATGGCAATGGAAATATTTTAGTTATTGATGGCTTTAATCGTTTTTGTGCTGCAAAACTTACTACCAAAGACATTTTTCAATTGCAAACAGATAATACAAATTTGCAGAAAAATCTAAATGAAGCTAACAAAACAATTTCAAATTTAGATAATAAAATAACTCAATTAAACAAAGAAATATATAATTTCAACAATAAGATTTCTCAATTAGAAAGAGATTTGTCTAATTTGGAGAGAAAAATTTCGGATTTGGAGCGGAAAATAAAATAATTTTTCACAAAACACATAAAAAAATTTGTATAATATAAAAAAAAATAGTAATTTTCGGAAAATATTTAAAAGATTAAGTTAAATTTTAATCAATTAAAAAACAGAGAGTTAAAAAAATAATAATAAACTATGGCAGAAATAAAACCATCAGAAGTATCAAGAATCTTGAAAGAAGAGCTTGAAGGTTTGACCAAAAACTCCAGCCTACAAGAAGTTGGTACTGTTTTAGAAATTGGAGACGGAATTGCCCGTGTATATGGTTTGGACAATGTTCAATCAAATGAATTGGTAGAATTTGAAAACGGTGTAAAAGGTATAGTTTTAAACCTCGAACAAGATAATGTTGGAGTTGTATTACTTGGAAACACGGAAGGAATTCAAGAAGGCAATATAGTTAAAAGATTAAATCGTATTGCATCAATTATGGTCGGCGAAAAAATGTTAGGCAGAATTGTAAATACATTAGGTGAACCCTTAGATGGAAAAGGACCAATCGGAGGTGAACTTTTTGAAATGCCTTTGGAAAGAATCGCTCCCGGAGTAATTTTCAGACAACCTGTAACCGAACCACTGCAAACCGGTATCAAAGCAATTGACTCAATGACACCAATTGGAAGAGGACAACGTGAATTAATAATCGGCGACCGTCAAACCGGAAAATCAGTTATTGCAGTTGATACAATTATAAATCAAAAAGAAAATTACGATAAAGGCGAACCGGTTTTTTGTATTTATGTAGCAATCGGACAAAAAAGTTCAACAGTAGCAGGAATTGCAAAAACGCTGGAACAATACGGAGCTTTAGACTATACAGTTATCGTAACCTCATCAGCAGCAGACCCTGCAGCAATGGAATTTTACGCTCCTTTTGCAGGTTGTGCTATCGGTGAATATTTCCGCGACACCGGTCGTCCGGCTCTTATCATTTATGATGATTTATCAAAACAAGCTGTTTCTTATCGTGAAGTGTCTTTATTGCTTAGAAGACCTCCGGGACGTGAAGCATATCCAGGTGATGTTTTTTACCTCCATTCCAGATTGTTGGAAAGAGCCGCTAAAATTATTCAATCCGATGAAATTGCTCAAAAAATGAACGATATTCCCGAATCACTGAAAGGAAAAATAAAAGGTGGTGGTTCTTTAACTGCATTACCAATTATTGAAACTCAGGCAGGAGACGTTTCGGCTTATATTCCAACAAATGTAATCTCTATTACAGACGGTCAAATTTTCCTTGAATCAAGTTTGTTTAATGCAGGTATTCGTCCGGCTATCAATGTTGGAATCTCAGTTTCTCGTGTAGGTGGAAACGCTCAAATTAAATGTATGAAAAAAATCGCAGGAACTTTGAAAATCGACCAAGCTCAGTTTAGAGAATTGGAATCTTTCGCAAAATTCGGTTCTGTAGATGCAATAACTATGGCTGTAATTGATAAAGGTAAAAAAAACGTAGAAATTCTAAAACAACCGGAACATTCACCTATAAAAGTTGAAGAACAAGTTGCTATAATTTTCTGTGGAACAAATGCTTTATTAAAAGATATTCCGTTAGAAAAAGTTAGAGAATTTGAAGAAACTTATATTGCAAATTTGAATGCTAATCATAAAGATATTATGCAACGACTTTCTAAAGGAGAACTTGATAACGATATAAGTTCGATTCTTAAAAGAACAGCTTTAGAAATTGCAAATAATTATAAAAAATAAGTCTGTTATGGCAAGTCTGAAAGAATTAAAAAACAGAATAAGCTCAATATCAACAACTAAACAGATTACTTCCGCAATGAAAATGATATCGGCGGCAAAACTTAAAAGAGGACAAGATAAAATTGTTCAAATACGCCCTTATTCTAACAAATTCACAGAAATACTCCAAGAAGTAAGTTCTAATTTAGATAAAAACATTTCCAGCATTTATACAGAAACTCGTAATCCTGAAAAGGTTTTAATAGTTTTATTAGCTTCAAATAGAGGACTTTGTGGTGCTTTTAATAATAATATTTGTAAAATAGCTATCAAACATATCGAAGATAATTATTCAACTCAAATTCAAAATAATAATGTAAAATTTTTCTGTATTGGAAAAAAAGCAGATGATTTTATTAAAAAACTCAAATACGAAATAATTAAAAACGGTGATGAAATTTTAGACGATTTAACTTTTGAAAAAACAACTGAATACGCTGAATTTCTGATGAAAAATTTCGTAAATGGAACTTACGATAAAATTGAAATTATTTACAATAGCTTTGTTAATGCTACCGTTTATAATCAAACTATAGAACAATTTTTGCCGGTTTCTTTAAGCAATAATGATAATACTGAAAAAAATGCAAAATCTGATTACATTTTTGAACCAAGTGTAGAAAAAATTATTGAGGAAATGGTTCCAAAATCGTTAAAAATTCAATTACATAAAATCATTCTTGATAGTTTTGTTGCAGAACAAGGCGCAAGAACAACAGCAATGCATCAAGCAACCGACAACGCTACTGAGTTGATTAAAGAATCAACTTTAATGTATAATAAAGCACGTCAAGCAGCTATTACAAACGAACTTATCGAAATCACAAGTGGTGCGGAATGTTTAAAATAATAAATAACTGATAACCAACTAACTATCATCGACATTACATATAATAATAATCTGAGAGTCTACAATTTTTTTCATAAAAAAATTCCCAATAAACCGCTAACTGTCAATTACAGCAAATTTCTGTAATATTAATATCTTTATGAAAAGACATAGACATAATATTAGTATACATAAAATTTTAGCGAAACTAATTATTCAAATTATACAATTAAAGATTCCGGATTTGGAAATAAAATCATAAATTGTATTTAACAATCCAATGTTTATTATTTTATCTATTGATAAATAAAAATTATTGAAAATTGTGTTAATTTTATAAAAAATATAATCTAAAATGAAATATTTTTATCTAATAATATTATTTTTTATTTCAGCGACTTTATTTTCGCAAATTACACAACAAGAATATATTGACATATACAAAGACCTTGCAATTTCAGAAATGCAAAGAGTGAAAATTCCTGCAAGTATTACATTAGCTCAAGGACTGTTGGAATCATCAAATGGAAATTCTTTTCTTGCTAAAGAAGGCAAAAATCATTTTGGAATAAAATGTAAAAAAGATTGGACAGGTCAAACTGTGTATTTAGATGATGATTCAAAAAATGAATGTTTCCGAAAATATAATAGTGTAGAAGAATCTTTTAAAGATCATTCAGATTTTTTGAGCGATAATTCTCGATACGCTTTTTTATTTGATTACGACCTCTATGATTATCAATCTTGGGCTTTAGGTTTAAAAAAAGCCGGTTATGCAACAAATCCTACCTATGCAGAAAGACTAATTGAACTTATCGAACGCTTAAATTTATCTCAATTTGATAATTATAAAGCATTGGAAACAGTTGCCGTTATAAATGTTATAGAAAATGTTTCAAAGCCGGAAAAAATTCAAAAAAATGAAGATTTTGAAATAGAAATAAAATCGTTAATAAATAATCATGAAATTTATGTTCATAACGATGTGCCGTATATTATTTTAGAAAATAATATGACGGTTAAAGAAATCGCAAAAGAATTAGAAATGATGCGTTGGCAAATTAGTTATTTTAATGATTTAGGAATACGGAAAGAATTAAAAAAAGGAGAAGTAATTTATTTACAGAAAAAGAAAAATAAGGCTACAAAAGATAATAAATATCATATTGTAGAGGAAAATGAGACTTTGCAAAATATTGCTCAATTATATGGAATAAGATTAAAAAGTTTAGCTAAAATAAATAATTTGCGAAAAGACGATATACCAGAAGTCAGAACAAAATTAAAATTGCAATAAGATAGTACTGTCATAAATTGACATAAAAATGCTTTATCTGTCTATTATAACTCTCAACGGTGTATGTTTTAGTTTGTAACGTTGTTTTGCAAATATAATTAATGTAACCATGATTTCGTTAAGCATCAGGCTTATGTATAATTATTACCACAATATTTACATTTATAGCGTTGTTAATCTTTTTCTATTCCATCATGTTCCAACTGACATTTATACCTCAGCTATCGTTTTATTTTTTCATAAATTAATATCTTTATCAGTTTAATTATTCCAAGATTTGCTGCACGCAAAATATTTGCTGTTCTATTACTATTAAAGAAAAATTTTCCAATATACACATTTTCTTTTGTAGCTACTGAAATACATACTGTTCCAACCGGTTTTTCGGAAGTTCCGCCAGTAGGACCTGCTATTCCGCTGGTTGCAATTGAAAAATCAGTTTTTAATAAATTTTTCACACCAACAGCCATTTTTTCTACAGTATCTAAACTAACTGCTCCATATTTTTTCAAACATTCTTCATCTACATTTAAAACGTTAGTTTTTACTTCATTATCATAAGCAACGACAGAGCCTTTGAAATATTCGGAACTTCCCGGAACCGATGTGAGCATTGAAGCAATTTTTCCGCCCGTACAACTTTCAGCTGTTGAAATTGTTGCATTTTCTTCTTTTAATAATTTTCCTAATAATTCTTCTATGCTAATATCTTCTTCTGAAATTATTTTATCTGAAATTATTTCTTTTACTTCATTAAATTTATTTTCTAAAATTTCATAATTTTTCTTATCGGTATTATAACAACTAATTCGTAATTTCAAATATCCATAAGAAGGAAGATAGGCGACTTTCAAAAATTCAGGAAGAGAATTTTCCCAATTTTTAATTTTTTCAGCTAACGCCGATTCTGAAATATCTACAATTAATAAATTTTTAAATTTTATTGAATCATTGGAATAATTTTCCTTTAGATATGGAAACAATTCATTATCAAATATATGTATCATTTCGACAGGAACTCCGGGTAAAGAAAAAATAATTTTCTTATCTTTTGAAAACATCATACATTGAGCTGAACCAATTTCATTTTTGAAAATTTTTGCATTATCAGGAATTAAAGCCTGATTTTGATTATTTTCAGTAAAATTTACGCCTATACTATCATATCTTTTTTTTATAAAGTCTAATATTTGAGAATCTAAAATCAAATTAGAATTAAAATATTCGCAGAGAGTTGTTTTTGTGATGTCGTCATTTGTTGGACATAAACCGCCTGTAATAAAAACAATATCAGCGTGTTTTAATGCAAAATCTAAAGTTTCAATAATTTCTGCCTTTTCATCGCTACAAGAAAACATTTTATCAACAGCAATTCCGATAGAATTTAGATTTTTAGCAATATAACCTGAATTTGTGTCAATGATTTGACCAATTAAAATTTCATCACCTATTGTAATAATATTTGCTTTCATAATAAATACAAAATTACTTAAAAGATTTAAAAACTAAAAGAAAATATTTTAAAATTTAGCGTTTGAACCCTAACTACGCCAAAATTAGGGGAGCTATTGTGTTAATTGTTTGTGATGCAACGATTTAAGTTAAATCACAGTCAACCTAATTAGGTTGTCTGAATAATTTAGATAATTTTCTGTATTATAGTTGTTTATGTAATTTAACTACCTAAATTTAGCGGAGTTAGGGTTCAAATGCTTAGCGGGTGCAGATATGTTTGCATTTGCAAGGCAGACCTTTAAAATTATAAAATTCAAACAATATAAAATCTAAAATTTGTGTTACCTTTGTAAAAATTACAAAAAGATGACTTTGCCTAAGAAACCGCCGTATGGAATATCAAATTTTGAATCTTTGATATTAGAAAACTATGCTTTTGTTGATAAAACACGTTTTATCGAACAGCTTGAACAAGAAACATCTAAATATCATTTTCTAATACGACCGCGAAAATTTGGGAAATCGCTTTTTTTGTCAATGCTTTACCACTATTATGATTG
>JAITXI010000076.1 GCA_031284905.1 Bacteroidales bacterium | reverse complement strand
CATGGAACAAATCAAAACGTTTTTTCAGTTGGGTCAAAACGCCGGAAGAAATATTACAGAAAATAAGCAAGGCCAAAGGTGAGAACACTGTTGTTATTTGAAAAGGACAGGACACTAGAAGATAAAATGGGATTTCAAGTGATTATCACCAAAAAGATATTAAAATCGGAAATTCATAAAATAAAATATTTACCGCAAATAATCGGATGGAGGCACTATCCAAAATCACACGAAAGGAAAAGATGTTGGTGTCCGGCGTGTTTGACAAAAGGCTCGTTTAATTCAAGCAATGCTAAGAAGCTAGAATTGAAAAAATTATTCAAAATTTTACGCAATACACAAGACATTGATATTATAAAAAAGACATTATATTTAATTGGTGATCTAAAAATACGAGATGAAACTGGAACAAGAGAGGAAGAATTATTAAAATCATATTTAAAATCAAATGATATTGATTTAATTATATTAACAATCGGATGTATATCAGAATTATATCAAGGAGATTACAAAAATTATTTTTTTGAGACGATATATATCGGAAAGAATATAGATATAATTGACGCTTGTATTTGCGCTTTAATGCGAATATGCGGTGATGATATATTAGATGAAATTAATATTGAAAAATGTAACCTCGCAACAAAGGCAGAAACACTAAAAATTATCGAATACATGAAAAAAAATTAAGTAAAATGTACTATACAAAATGTGCAAAGTAGATTTTATTGGCTGTAGTGAAGCACGCCCGTCGTCCTTGGCGGTCGCTTCGTTGCAGCCCCAAAAACAGCGCATAACAAGCAGTTTACGCTGTGCCGCAGTAGCGGATCGGGCTTACGTTCAGTTAGGTCGGCTTCGCCTCCCACGCCGGAACGTTATGTGTCATTAATTTCTGAACTGGTTCAGAAGACGCGCCGCATCCACGCGGCGCTAAGAAACATTTTTTTAGTAAGGAGAAAACAGAATGGTTAAAAGAATGGGATTGGTTGTTGGAATTATTTTTGTATCGTCGAATATAATTTTTGCACAAGATGATGATGCAGTTGGTGGTATTATTTACGGGGATAATTGGGCTTGCTTGGTAAAAGCACCTAATGGGTGGGTGATGGATCAAAAAAGTTTAGCGCATAACAATATTTTGCCTTATTTTATGAAGACGGAAAGAAATTTGACGGCAATACACCAATTATCTATATAACTACAAATGGACTTGAATCTAGTTCGGATAAAGAATTAGATGCTTATATAAATTGGGATCTGGAAAACTACAAATCTGATGGCATGAAAATTATAAAACTGAATAAAAAATACACTAATTTAGACAAATTAAAACTTACATACCGTACATATAATTTAGATATTGGTAACAATCAATATGAAACCGTTATCTATACAAGGTATAACGATTGTGTGTTTTTGATTATTCTGAATACACATGATGCAAAAGAAAGAGACTCCTTGTTTGAAAAATTACAAGAAGTAATAAATAATATGAAGCCACTGGATAAAAATGATCAATAAAGTTATTTGTAAGAGGCACCGTGTGCCGTACATGGCACATGGCTTCGACGCAGCGTTTATACTTCGTTTAACAAACGGTTCACGCGGTGCGGGCAAGTAGCCCGCTGGGTCTGCCGTTTTTGTAAGATTAAGACATAAAAATATTGAATAGAAATTAAACATGTATCATATTAGGAGGGTTTTATGGAAAGCGCAATTAGTTTTTTACCATTTATTATATTAGCTATTCCGTTTATGATTGTTAACGGGTTTATGGCTGAAAAGAAAGGTAAAAACAAAATGAAATTTATTTTGTTAAGCATTATCCCGTTTGTTGGATTATATCTAACAATATATCTACTTTCATTTCTTGATAAAAATATTGAAGATAAAATTAATAGGATTTATGAAAAATTAAATAATGAACAAAAACTGATTTAATAAATCGGTTTAAAATTTTAATATCGTTACTCAATTATTATGTAAAAATGACATGAAAAATATATACATAATTATTAAGAATCGACTAGTGAAAATATGGTTCGATGATGGTCTCTTAAAACTTCATTTAACAAGCTGTACGTGCTTCGCCGCAGTAGCGGATCGGGGTTCCGCAAGGCTAGGTCGGTCGGCCTGTGGCCTCGTTCCCATGCCCTGATCCACCCACATTTTTGTGGCACGATAAAAACGTCGCGTACAGCCGGAACGTTATATGCCATTTTTGGATCTGGACTGATCATAATATCCCACGGCGTCTATGCCGCGTTTAAGAAAAAAGCTTAGAGAGGAACAGATTATGGAAATAGTAATTCGATATATTGAACTAAAAACAGGATGTGCCGATAATGGTCCTGCATGGATTGGTAAAGTAAAACTGTCCAAAAGTGGCAATACCGTATATTTTAACAACAAGGCATTAAAAAAAGCAAATGGAATAATTGGAAATTATTACGACATGGATACAAGAGAAGAATATTGGATTTCTAGTGTCCTGTCCTTTTCAAATAACAACAGTGTTCTC
>JAITXI010000014.1 GCA_031284905.1 Bacteroidales bacterium | reverse complement strand
CTTTCTTTTGAGCTTGCTAAAAACATAGTCTCTTTTGAATGCAGTGATAAATCTCTTTCTGCTTACGAAACAAATATTGTTTATAAAGCAGCGATAGCAGTTAAAAAGTATTATAATACTGATAAAGGTGTAAAAATATACTTAGAAAAAGAAATTCCTATTGGGGCCGGGCTTGGCGGTGGTTCTTCCGATGCCGCTTCAACACTTGAAGCTTTAATTAAGCTGTGGAATATAAAAACGACAAAAGATGAATTAGAGCAAATTGCACTAAAGCTCGGTGCTGATGTTCCTTTTTTTCTGACAGGAGGAACAGCTCTATGCGAGGGAATAGGAGAAATTGTTACACCTTTAAAAAGCATCGGGGAATTGAGTATAGTTCTTGTAAATCCGGGTTTTGGCGTTCCTACGGCAGATGTATATAAAAAAATCAAATTTCCGTTGACAAATCAAGTAAAAATTCATAAAATCAGAAACTTGATTTTTAATAGTTCTTTTAATAAAAAAGCAGCTTTTAAAAGCTGCTTTAACAGATTTGAAGAATTTGTTTTTCCTAATTATCCTGAAATATTAGAAATTAAAAAAGTTTTAAACGAGTCGTGCTGCGCAAGTCTTATGTCAGGCTCTGGTGCGACGGTTTTTGGCATTTTAGATTCTGGGGCTAAAACTGAAAAACTTAAATCAGAATTGAATAGATACGGCTGGAAAATTTGGTTCGTTACTACAATTGATGCCTCTTCCCATACTCTATTTTCCTCTCCGCAGTCACAGAGTTCCGGGATTGTGTAATGGTAGCACAAGGGATTTTGGATCCCTTTGTCTAGGTTCGAGTCCTAGTCCCGGAGTTTAAAATACATGAATAATGTGGGTAACTTATTTTTTCTCCTTTTGCAGGTTCATAAATAACATGCCTATGAAAATACACTCGTGTATGGAAAGTCAAAGAATAAATATGCTAATCACAAGCAATATAAGACGCAAATTCTAAATAAAAAGCAGAATATCTTAAGACGACAAAATAAATTTTTATGTATTATCCACTTTAAATTATATCAGTTTTGGAACTCAATTTTATTAATTACTTGTTATAACCAATGAAACTCATATATAGCATTTTGTAAAAACAAAAATATAATATTTTTTATGTGAGCTCTAAAAACGAACGTATGAATAATAATAAAAAACTAAATAACAGTACTGCATTATTTAAAACCTCATATAAACAATAATTTAAATATTCTCATTCAAGCGAAAATACTTAAACAAAGTTTTTTAAAAGACTCAAGGAAAATGACAGAATTGCCTAATAATTTTGCAAATATGGTATTAACTAGTCTGCCATATTTAAATATTAAAAACTATCCAGAAAATGGATATCAAACAAAGCAAAATTGTATGGCAAGGATGTGAAAGAGTATTAAAATCTAATGGTAAATTAATAATAAATACACCTCTCATGCTAATCTTAAAAGCTAACTTAAGTACGCACTACAATAGACATATTTTTAATACAAAAACATTCAATTTTAAATAATACTAATTTATTCTTATATGACCTGTATATGGAACAGAATAAACCCATGCAAAGAAATTAATGCTTGGAAGTTATCCATACACACAAAATTTTTACGCATAAAATATGATAGAACTTATAAATATTTTCGTAAAAGATGGCACTCTAATTAATAATTTATAATCAGAAATTAAAGAAAGCACCAAATTATTTACTTTTAAAGGCGATTTAGGGCTCGATTCATTTATGAGATCAGAAACAACATTTAAAAAGGTTATGTTGAAAAATGGCAAGCAATGAGAAAAATTTAGTTTTAGATTATTTTGTTAGAAGTGGAACGACTGCAATTGCAAGTAAAAAATTAAACAGAAGTTTTATTTGCAGTGATTTTGACAGAAAGCGTGTTAGTTAACTGAGAGAATATATAGTAAATAACTTTAATGCTTTTTTGAAAGATTTTAATAACAAAGCTACTGACTATTTAACCGGAAGGTTAGAAATGTCAGTATTTAGTTCAACACTATAGATATAATTTCGGTGTTATATCAGATATTTTAAAGATTCCAAATAAAACTCTTTTAAAAATAAGAACAAAGGATCTAAAAAAACATATCACGAATTTGCCCAAGTAGAAGGATTAGTTTTTATTTTACAGTGAATTAAACAATAAAATAAAAAATGGACCCCAAAATTCTATTAGAAAAAATTTATTCGTAGATTTGTAATTTCTAAACTTGTTGATAAATTTTTAAAGGAATAGAAAACCTATTGGAAATTTTAATAAATCAAGATAATGAATATATTATTAAGATGTTGGGTAATTGACTAAGTATGATTTATATTGACACTTATAACCACAGAGAAATAAAACAATATATAATTTTAGACAAAGGAAAATAATCAGGATTTAAAATTATCAGATTCTTTTAATAATAAGGGAATACATTAAAAAAAGATTAAAACGTTTTATATAATTATAAAAAAAACAAAAAGAGATGTTAGATAAAAACATAGAATTAATAAAATCGGCAGAAAATAATAATATTGAAGAATCAACTTTTAGATTTTGATAGCCGTATTTTTAAAATAAAGAACATTTTCATGTCAAGATTTGTTATTATTTGGATTTTTAGGAACCAGCTACCAAGTTTTTTGCGTGTTCCAACGCAGCTTTTGTTATTTTTTCGCCTGATATCATCCTTGCTATTTCCTCAATATGTTCCATCTTGGTAAGCATTTTTGCCTTTGTATAAGTTCTTGAATTTTTCG
>JAITXI010000230.1 GCA_031284905.1 Bacteroidales bacterium | reverse complement strand
TTATACCAATGCAACAAATTGTATCATTTTCTCTAAAGACGCTGAAATAATAATTCTTGTTTTTCTGAAATGAATGTGTAATTGTCATATTTATAGTCTCGAAATCATTTTGACTATATACCGAAATAAAACATATAAATGAAAATAAGATTGCTCCTAAAAATCTCATAAATTAGCTGATTTAAAAAATAGAATAATAATAAGGAACAAATACTCGTGAAAAATTATAATTACTAACCATTCCTATCCCGAAATTTTTATTCATGTACCAAATATGCCCTTCACGAGTTCCAAGATACATTGTTAAATTTTTTGTAATAGGATACTGATTTAACAACATTCTTGTTTGTTGGTCTGAGCCTGAATTATAATGAAGAGAAGTTGTAGGATTTACCATTGAAAAACCTTCGCCATCTTCAAGAAAATATCCCATTTCTTGGTGACTGTGATAATCTGAAGTAGCCCCTAAATAATCTGCTATAGTCGTTTTAACACTATTTTCTTCTCCTAATTTAGAAACATTAAAACCTCCAGCTTTATTTGTAATTGCTTTAGCTTCTTTATTCCAAAATATGCTTCGTTGAGTCATTTTTGATATTTCTGCAAATTGTCTAAAAGTCCAACCTGTAGTTGACTTAATATTACCTTTATGATAACTATAACCTAATTCTGTATAATACATTGCACAACCTAAGCCTGCACTTATTCCAAGAGACAATAAATTTACTCTAAATTTTGCTTCGGAATTGCCGTTTTTTTCTACAGCGTAATACAAAAGTTGCTCTGTAAAATTTGAAGCTGCTCCTCCAAAAAAAGCTCCAATGCCACCTCCTCCAAATAATCCTCCTGTAGTTCCTCCAGCCAAACCAGAAACCATTCCTAAACCATAACTTGTAAAATGATTTTTTATTAAATCACTTCCACCAACGCCATTTGCTAAATCTCCTAACGTCCTAAAACTAGCAGCTCCAGCACCACCCGCTGTCATTCCGCCAACAATAGTTCCAAAAGATGAAGATACAGCCGTGCCAATTCCTGCCGTACCGGCACCTATTGCAGCACCAGCCATAGTAAATCCAAACAACGCCCATTTATCATATCCTGCTGCTTTACCTGTCATATAACCATTAACTCCACCTATTATAGCTCCAATAATATATTGTATAAACTCCCCGCTAGGATCCGTATATTTAAGAGGGTTATTCAAACAATAAGAATACCTGTTGTAGCTTTGAGCATTAGTAGCATCTTGTACGTAGTTATCGGGAGAGAGAACACGACCAATTACAGGGTCGTAATCAAGCATAGCTGAAGTATCATAACAGTATGTAACACAATACTGATAATCATCTATTTGAAAAAATATGTTAAAATTTGAAGCTACCATGTTTGACTATGTTTTTTTTATAAAGATAATATTTTTTTGGTTGTTTTTTGTTATTATTTGAATGTTTAAACGTTCGACTATTTTTTCTTTAATCGAATTTTAATTTTTTGTTTTAATGGAATTTTCAGTTCTTTATATTCATAATAAATTCCATATTGTTTATAAACATCACGAATATAGAAATCATTTTTTTTACAATATTTTTGAAATTCTTTTTCTGTTAGTATTGAAAATTCTAAAAGTTGGACACTACCATAATTTAATTTTCTGGAAAACATTATGTCTTTTATAAATATTGTGTCTCGAACAAATTTTTTCTTTACAGAATCAATACTATTAATAGATTTATGGCGAGGATATAAAGTATCAATTAATAAACATATTTCCTCTCTATTAAAAATGGTATCACAAACAAATATTGTAAAAATCATTTCATTAGGAGGAAGTAACTCTATTAATTTTCCACCGATCATTAAAAAAACTTTACCATATAAAAAATCTTCCGTAACAAACGCAGGTTGATCACGAGGATAATTATGAAGATAATCTATTCTATCAGCAACTTCAAAATTATAATTAATTCTAAATTTTATTTTATCATAATTTTGAGAAAACGAAAATAAAGAAACAAGCATAAAAGAAAAGAAAAAGATTTTTTTTCGCATAATGTTCAATGTAATTTAAAAAAATACCAACCATTAAAATTAAAATTATTCCATTTTACTTTTTGAATACCATAAGCTGGATCTGCATACCAAACATTTACTCTACTTGTAGGAGTCCATTGTCTTACACGTGTTATTACTACTGAATGACCTCTATTTACCCATTCATCTGTAAACTGTCCTTCAAGAGCATTATATTTATAATATCCTGTGTTTAAGTCTGCAACAGTAGGATTTCCATTTAAAATTTCATTCCCAATATCTATATAAGACAAACTATTTCTATATTCTACATCAAAGCCGAAATTTTTATAATATTGAGTTAAAGAAGGATCTGCTCCATGCTCAGCATAATAACTTGTCATATAAGATTTCCCTTCTTCATAAAAATACGCTTGATCTCTTGTTCCTCCATTTAGTTCTTCTATCTCAGCTAATGATACTTCTTTACAATAATTTGGGTTAATTTCGCTTTGTGGACGGAAATTCTTTAATTCAGCATTATAATACGGGTCTTTCCCTGTAAAAAAATGTTTTCCTTTTAAACTTGCCTTAATTCCAAAACTCAAACCGCCTGTTAAAGCACCAGACCCTGCACCTATACCTCCTGCTTTTAAGCCGGCTAAAAGTCCTGTTCCAAAAGAATTTCCTT
The DNA here is from genome assembly GCA_031284905.1 of Bacteroidales bacterium. GTDB lineage: Bacteria > Bacteroidota > Bacteroidia > Bacteroidales > ML635J-15 > Bact-19. The sequence continues at coordinate 7 of JAITXI010000230.1, read as the reverse complement.
GCATCCA
>JAITXI010000226.1 GCA_031284905.1 Bacteroidales bacterium | reverse complement strand
TCTTTGGCGTTTCGTATCTTGTTCGTTTTCTTAAGAAGTTTGTGAAAATGTTTAGATATATCATATTTTGCTGATACTTCAACCTCTTTTAATAATGTAGCGTTTTCGTTTAATAATATATTACGCAATGGAAAATTTCCAAATTCAACAATTGTATCTTTAAAACCAAAATATATACAATTAGCTTTTGTTATTGTATCGGGTATTTCACATTTCCCGTTTTGGTCTGAAACTGCTACAAAAATTTTATTTACAAATATTTGCACATCCTCTACCGGTTCTCTTTTCTCGTTCGTAAATATTATTGTCTTATAGTTTTGTGCTGACACACAACAACATAAAAACATTAATATAAATAAAATAATATTTTTTTTCATGAGCTTTTTATGTTTAGTTTTACTTGATTGTCATTAAATTTCTTTATTATTATCAATGATACAAAAATAAAACATAATTATTATAAAAACAAAGTTAATATAAAATTTTTAAGAAAACACCTTTGTTGCAAAAAAATCATAATAAAAATGACTTTAAGCAGTTTCTTATTCACAGAAAATTATAGATACAGTTTCTAAAACAGGCAGGTTTGTTTCTTGAATTTTATTTCGTATATCGTTGTATATTAACTAACGACAAGGATTCTACCGAACAAGAAGTTATTGAATACTACAATAAAAGAAGTACGAGTGAAAAAACTTTTGATATAATAAACAATTTTTGTCATGTACTTAGAATAAACAATTTAAAATACCGAATACATCTTTCCCGGATTTACCTTAATTATGCCTTTTAGTTCTAATTCTAATAAAGTGAGACTTAAAGTACTTGAGTTCATATTTAAAATTCTCGAAATATTATCAATTTCTGTTGCTCCGTTTTTTTGAAGAATTTCAAGAATATATCTTTCATTTTCATTAAAATTTTCCATTTTCAACATTCTTTTTGGTTTAGAATTTGGACTTTCATTTGTAGTCCAATTCATTAAATATTCTAAATCTTCGATAGAGTCAATTAAATTTGCTCTATTTGTCTTTATTAAATTATTACAACCTTTACTATAAATTGAATAAATATCACCGGGCAACGCAAAAACATCACGATTATAACTATTTGCAATTGTTGCCGTAATAATTGAACCGCCTTTTATACCGGATTCTACGACAATCACAGCATCGGAAAGCCCTGCTACAATTCGATTTCTTTTTGGGAAATTTTGGGCATCAGGTTTTGTAAAATGAGGATAATCACACATAATTGCTCCATTAAATCCGTAAATTGTTTGAGCTATTTTTTTATGTTGAGATGGATAAATTGTAGCCAAACCATTACCCAAAACCGCCCAAGTTTCTAAATTTGCATTAATGGCTGCTTTATGAGCAGCAATGTCAATGCCATAAGCTAATCCGCTCAAAATAACAGCATTAGGATATTTTTCAGCAATATCGGAAATAATTTTTTCACAAAAAGAAATTCCATAATTTGAAGGACTTCGAGTTCCGACAATACTAATAATTTTTTCTTTTTCAAAATTTGGATTTCCTTTATAATATAAGACAAAAGGAGCATCTGCACACTCCTTTAAGCGAGCAGGATAATTGCTTTCCGCATAAGTTACAAATTCTATTTCATTTGCATAAATATATTCCAATTCTTCTTTTGCAAGGTCTAAAGCAATTTGAAAAGCCGAATATATTTTTTGAGCTGTAATTTCTCCAATTCCGGGAATAGATTGCAAACCATGCAGTTTCGCTTCAAACAGAGATTTTGAATTTCCAAAAAAAGTAAAAATTTTCTTTGCAGAAATATCGCCAACTCCGGGTAGAAAAGTTAAAGCAATATCATAAAGTCTTGAATCTGATTGCATTATGATATTTTTCTGCTAATTAGAAAGTGAATTTAAGTTTTCTAACATTTCATTTTGTTCTTTTTTTGAAAGAGTCGATAAACTTACGGGTTTAAATTTTGCAATTCCGTGCGGAGTTTGAACGTAAACGACTAATTCGTAACGAAATCCGCCAAATTTTTTAACAATTTCAGCTTTTACAAAATCGTTACGAGGAATTTCTATCGAAGAATTTTCTTCAAAAATAGGAATTAATGAAGAATATCTTATAATTATTTTTAATCCGTCTGAATTATAATAAATATAATAGAATTTTTTGGCAAAATAGATAATATAAATTAATATTAAAAATGCAAATAATCCAATAATTACATAAGTGGCATATTTTGGAAATAACCTTAAAATTACTGTAAACACTGCAGAAGCTACGATTAATAAAGTAAATAGCATTATGCCTAATTTCAGTCTTGAAGAAAATTCTTTTGTATTTATAATCATTTTATTTTTTTAATGTTCAAAAATAACAGAAATAATGTATCTTTGCAAAAAAAAATGAGTGAAAAGGAAATTTATTGTTAATTTAATATTTTTGCTGTTTCTAAATTTGCTAATAAAGCCATTTTGGATTTTTGGAGTTGAGCGAGGTGTACAAAATGCCGTAGGAACTGAAAATTTCGGATTATATTTTTCACTTTTTAATTTTTCTTATATTTTAAATATCATTTTAGATTTAGGAATTACAAATTTCAACAATAAAAATATTGCCCAAAATCCGAATATTCTTAGCAAATATGTTTCAAATATTGTTACTTTAAGAATTTTACTTGGAATTATCTATACAATTATTGCTTTGTCAATCGGATTGATATTAGGCTATGATTCGCAACAAATGTTAATTTTGGGAATTTTAGCTTTTAATCAATTTTTAATTTCATTTACTTTATATCTACGCTCAAATATCAGTGGTTTACAGATGTTTAAAACAGATAGTGTCCTTTCAATTCTTGACCGTTTTCTAATGATAGTTTTTTGCGGAATTTTACTTTGGGGAAATGTAACCGAAGAAAAATTTAAAATTGAATGGTTCGTTTTATGTCAAACTATTGCTTATTTGCTGACTTTTATTACAGCACTAACCATAGTTTTACGTCAGACGACTTTTTTTAAATTTAATTTTAATTACAAATTTTTCCTTGTTTTTTTACGACAAAGTTATCCTTATGCTCTTTTAACATTATTGATGGTTTTTTATAATAAAATTGACAGTGTTATGCTCGAAAGATTATTGGAAAACGGAAAAGAACAAGCCGGAATTTATGCACAAGCCTTTCGTATAACAGATGTTACAACAATGTTTTCATGCTTGTTTGCAGTTTTATTACTACCAATGTTTGCAAAAATGATTAAAGATAAAGAAAATGTTGAAGGATTAACCAAATTGTCTTTTGTAATATTAATTATTCCGGCGATTGTAATTGTAAACATTTGTTTGTTCTTTAATCTTGATATTATGACACTTATGTACAAAGAGCATTTCAATGACAGTGCACCAATTTTAGGAATTTTAATGATAGGATTTCTGGGAATTTCAACTTCATATATTTTCGGAACACTTTTAACTGCAAATGGAAATTTAAAATATTTGAATATTATGGCTGCCTGTGGAATGGTTTTGAATATTACCCTAAATTTTATCTTAATACCAAAATTTCATGTAAAAGGAGCAGCAATAGCAAGCATGACAACTCAAATTCTGACAAGTATTGCCCAAGTAATTATAGCAAAATTCGTTTTTAATTTTAAAATTAATTATAAATTATTGTTTCAATTAGGAATTTTTATTTTAATTATTACTGTTTTGAGCTATTTCTTACATTTTTATGGTATTACTTGGTACTATTCTGCATTGATTATTATTGTTGTCGGAATATTATTATCATTTGCACTACGACTTTTAAAATTAAAGGAAATTTTTGGATTGTTATTGAACGGGGAACGGGACGAATTTAGAATTGAAAATTGAAAATGGAAAATGGAAAATGGAGAACGGCGCAGCCCTCGTGGAGCGAAGCGTAACAACGGCAAAGCCCTCGTGGAGCGAAGCGTAACAATTGAAAACGGCGAACGGGCAAAAGGGTATCGTATCTCAATACTCAATAAAAAATTCTAAAGTCAAGCAACTTTTTTTCACTTTCAACTGTCTTATTATAAATTAATAAAAAATATTTTTATGAAAAAATTTAGTATCATTTTAACAAGTCTTGCTTTTATGATAGCAAGCACAGCAATTAACGCACAAACTATACGTTATGTTAGGACAACAGGAACAACGCCATGGACAGATGCAGTAAATGCAACTTCGTGGGCAACGGCATGTTCCGATTTACAAGCAGTGATTAATATTTCCAATGCAGGTGACGAAATCTGGGTTGCTGCAGGGACGTATAAACCGTTGCATTCGGCACAGAACTGGACACCTGAATCCCCCACCGGTGTAACTGTGATTATGTTAGATTCTCAAGTAGCTTTTGTTTTGAAAGAAGCAGTTAAAATTTATGGAGGGTTTCCGGACACAGGATTGCCTATATTTGCTGACCGCAATTGGACAACAAACACAACTATTCTAAGTGGTTATTTTGATGCTAGTCCTAATCCATCATATAACGCTTGTCACGTAGTTATGTCGGTAGGTACATCAACAGTTCCAATTACTTCTGCTACCATTCTTGATGGTTTCACTATAACAGAAGGACGTGCAATTAGCGGTATTAATACTATGATTAATGCTTATTCAGCTGACGGTGGATCTGGCGCAGGAATATATAATTATTATTCTTCTCCTACATTAACTAATCTTATAATAACTGATAATGCTACTCATATATCCTCTGGAGTAGGTTATGGAGGCGGAATATATAATGTGCAATCTTCACCGATACTAAGTAATGTAATTATAAGTAATAATACGGCAAAACAGGGTGGTGGAATATTCAATGCATATTCTTCTTCACCTACACTTACTAATGTAAAAATAATTGGGAACAAGGCAATGGATAGTGGTGGTGGAATTGCATGTATGCAAAGTTCTGCAACTATAACAAACGCAATAATCAGCGGAAATTCTGCAGGACAATCAGGCGGAGGCATAAATTCGCCTTATGCTGCTACTTATACTCTAACAAACGTAACAATTTGTGGAAATGGAGCATGGAATGCAAATGAAGGGGGAATGGTTTGTGGGACATCAACATCGCTTACAAATTGTATTATATGGAATAATGGATATCTTTCAAATCCTACAAGCTCTGCTACTTTTAGTCATTGTTTAGTAGAAGGAATTAATCCGGCGGGTACAGGTAATTTAGATGGAACAGCGCCTTCATTTAATCCCCTTTTTATTGATCAACAAGCACCTGCAACTTCTTCTAATACTACATTATTAGGTGATTATAGGCTACAAATTGCAAGTCCTTTACTTAATATAGGTGCTAATGCAGCATATCTATCGGCTCGTGGCATTGCAGACTTTACAAACGAAACAGACGTAGCAGGAAATCCTCGTCTATATGGTACATATATTGATTTGGGTGCTTACGAATATTTTCCAACTTATACTATTTCTCTTGACCCTAATGGTGGCGTAGTAAATCCCACAAGTGTCACACAATTTGAAGGATATGCAGGAGGCATTTTGCCTATTCCAACTCGCGCTGGTTATATCTTTGTTGAATGGAATGATGCACAAGACGGTTCAGGAACAAGCTATTTAAGTACTACGATATATAATGATATTACTTTCTATGCTCAATGGACAGCAATAGAATATGAAATTACATATATTTTAAACGGAGGAACAAATAACCCTGCTAATCCAACTTCTTATACAATAGAAAGTGCAACAATAACATTATTAAACCCAATTAAATTAGGCTATACTTTTAACGACTGGACAGAAGGTAATACAATTTCTACAGGTAGTACCGGCGACAAGACATTTACGGCTCAATGGATAGGAAACACTTATGAAATAAGTTTTGATGCTCAAGGTGGTAGTGAAGTCGAAAACAAAAGTGTTACTTTTGGAGACGAAATAGGAGAACTTGAAAATTCAACTCGTACAAGTTATGTTTTTGGCGGCTGGTTTACTGAAGCAAACGGAACGGGAACAGAATATACCGCTACAACAATTTATTCTGTTACAGACAATATTACACTTTATGCGAAATGGACAGCAATAGAATATGAAATTACATATATTTTAAACGGAGGAACAAACAACCCTGCTAATCCAACTTCTTATACAATAGAAAGTGCAACAATAACATTATTAAACCCAACAAAAACGGATTACAATTTCACCGGCTGGACAGAAGGTAATACAATTCCCACAGGTAGCACCGGCGACAAGACATTTACTGCTCAATGGACAGCATTAATTGGGATTGATGTTATTGAAAATTCTAAATTTTCAATTTATCCGAATCCTGCAAGCGACATAATAACGATATCAGGTATTTCGGTTACCGAACCTGTTGAAGTAACGATTACAGATTTATTGGGTCGCATAATGTACCGTTTGCCGTTTACCGTTAATATCAACATCAGCAATTTAACAAAAGGAATATATCTTATACAAATTGGCGACAAAACGACTAAATTTATTAAAGAATAAAAACACCTGAACAATCATTGTCTGAACCTTGATTTTAATAAATCTTATCGAAATATAAAACTTACAATAAAATCATCGTTCAGACAATGATACTTTTAGCAAAATGTTGATGCCTCTTTTGCGAGATTGCTATATTACTTTTTGCGAAAACCTAACATCGCAAAATATTTATAGCATGTAGTAATATCAATGGATTTCAGATAACAATCATATAAAAAACATCAAAGAAGCATATCCGATTTTTTTCAACAAATATTTTTTTACAATTATCCGAATATTTTATATAACTTTGTAAACTAAAATAATATTTATGATAACAGGAATAATTTATACGGTAAGACAACAAACTGTAGTAATAATTGAGCGTTTTGGAAAATTTCATAAAATAAAAGAACCGGGGCTACACATGCGTGTCCCAATTCTCGACAAAGTAGTAGCTCGTGTTAAATTACAGATTATGCAGGCTGATTTTTCGATAGAATCAAAAACTAAAGATAATGTTTTTGTGCAAGCTGCTGTAAGTGTGCAGTATAGAGTTGATAAAGCAAGAATTAAAGAAGCTTATTATGAATTAAATAATCCGGTTTCACAATTGAAATCTTATGTGGAAGACGCTATTAGAGCATCAATTCCAAAATTAACGGTTGATGAGGTTTTTGAGCGAAAAGATGATGTTGCAAACGAAGTGAATCATTTGATAAGTGAAGAAATGAGCAGTTATGGTTGGCAAATTGTTCGTACTTTGATTACAACATTAGACCCCGACCAAAAAGTAAAAGATTCAATGAATGAAATAAATGCAGCCCAACGACACAGAGCTGCCGCTCAAGAATTAGCAGAAGCCGATAGAATAAGAATTGTTACCAAAGCAAAAGCAGAAGCCGAACAATCCGAACTTCAAGGAATTGGTTTGGCAAATCAACGAAAAGCTATTGTCAATGGTTTGTCGGATAGTTTTGAAGAACTGAAAGTTTGCGGACTTGACGAACAAGGTATTTTAAGCGTACTCCTCGCAAATCAATATATGGATACACTTAATAAATTTGCCGAATCAGGAAATAGTTCTATTTTCTTACCAAATACTCCAACAGGAATAGAAGATGTTCGTACACAAATTCTACAATCTATTTTATCGTCTAATGAAATTATTAAAAGTACTAACCAAAATTCTACTAAAGAATCTAAAAAGAGAGTTTAGGCGTAATATAGATTTATAGGAATTTTTGTGCATTATCGGATTTATAGCCGGACAGTATTTATTTTCAAAATTTTCAACCTCGTTTAAATAGCCGTATTTCAGATAATAATGTATAAAAAACAAGAACAAAACCCAAAAGTTTCATGTTCTGAAAATTTATGTATATATAAATGATATTAGATTAAAATTATAAATATTTTTTAAACATTTTCTAAAATTTATTTTAAATTTGTAAATAAAAAAACAATGGAAAAAGTTGCTTTAATAACAGGAGCTACATCGGGTATTGGCAAAGCGATTGCAATAAAATTAGCAGAAAATAATTATAATTTAATTATTACAGGAAGAAGAAATGATAGATTAGAAAAATTAAAAATTGAAATCGAAAACAATACAAAGTCTTCTGTTTTAACATTAAATTTTGATATAAGGATAAAACCAGAAGTTCAATCGGCTGTAAATCAAATTCCCGAAGAATGGAAAAATAATTTAAAAATTTTAGTTAATAATGCAGGATTAGCTTCCGGATTAGAACCATTGCAAAAAGGAGATTCTGAAGATTGGGAAAAAATGATTGATACAAATATTAAAGGATTATTATATATCACAAAAGAAATTTCGCCGATTTTAGTAAAAAACAAAAAAGGACATATAATTAATATCGGTTCTATAGCAGGAAAAGAAGTTTATCCTAATGGAAATGTTTATTGTGCAACAAAGCATGCCGTAGATGCTCTCACAAAAGCTATGCGAATAGACTTGTTGCCTTACAATATTAAAGTAACACAAATCGCACCGGGAATGGTAAATACAGAATTTTCAACAGTCCGTTTTCACGGAGACACAAACAAAGCCGACAATGTTTATAAAGGATTGACCCCACTTTTTGCAAAAGACATCGCCGAAATTTTATTTTTTATTGTAACACGTCCGGAGCATGTTTGTATTAACGATATAATAGTAACACCAACAGCCCAAGCAAATGGTTCAATAGTAAATCGAATAAATGAGTAGTGAAAAGATGAAAGTTTGTCCCTGTCCCTATTCGTTAGTTTCACTTTCATTCATAAAATAAATCTAAAATCATAAATTATGTTCACGTTAATAATTTCAATTGTAATTTTAATATTAGGATATATTTTCTACGGAAAATTTGTGGAAAAATATTTTGGAATTGATAAAAACCGGAAAACACCGGCTATAGAAATAAATGATGGTGTAGATTTTGTAGTAATGCCTTTGTGGAAAATTTATATTATTCAATTTCTTAATATTGCAGGTTTAGGACCAATTTTTGGAGCAATTCTGGGAGCCGCTTATGGTCCGATGGCATATCTTTGGATAGTAATTGGCTGTATTTTTATGGGTGCAACTCACGATTATTTTTCAGGAATGTTGTCTTTACAAAATAATGGAGCAAGTTTGCCAGAATTAGTCGGAAAATATTTAGGAAAAGGAACAAAATATTTTTTGCGATTTTTCACTTTGATATTATTAGTTTTAGTTGGAGTTGCCTTTATTTCGGGTCCGGCAAAACTATTAGCAGGATTAACAAATGGCGGAATTATATATTGGATGATAGGTATATTCGTTTATTATATTATTGCTACTTTATTTCCTATTGATAAAATTATTGGAAAAATTTATCCAATATTTGGAGCCATTTTAATAATTATGGCAATAATGATTTTTGTAGTAATGATAAAAAATAATTTGAATGGAATTCTAAACTTACACGAATTTAATATTCATGATTTCAAAAATTTTCATGATAATCCGATGTCAAATATTTTATATCCGATGTTATTTGTAGTAATTTCATGTGGAGCAATTTCCGGTTTTCATGCGACCCAATCGCCTTTAATGTCAAGATGTTTGAAAAACGAAAAACAAGGAAAATTTGCATTTTATGGAGCGATGATAACAGAAGGAATAATTGCTATGATTTGGGCAACAGCTGCAATGAATTATTTCGGAACAGTCGATAATTTGAATGCAACGCTAGCCGTTCCTTCTCAAGACCCTGCTTGGATAGTTAATGAAATTTGTAATTCATGGCTCGGAAAATTGGGAGCAATAATTGCAATAATTGGAGTTGTTGTTTGTCCGATAACGTCTGGTGATACAGCTTTTAGAAGTGCTCGTTTAATTATTGCCGATTCATTTAATATTCAACAGAAATCAATTGTTAAAAGAATTTTAACTTCTTTACCAATTTTTGCCGTTGGTTTTATTCTAACATTTTTCTTCAAAAACGAATTTGGAACACTGTGGAAATATGTTGGAATTTCAAATCAAATTTTAGCGGCAATCACTCTCTGGACAGTTGCAATGTATTTTGCTTTAAAAAAGAAAAACCATTTGATAGTTTCAATACCTGCATTTTTCCTAACAATAATATGTTTCACATATTTATTGATAGCACCAAATACAGACGGCGGATTAGCGTTAAATCATACGTTTTCTTACATATTCGGAGTAGTATTATCTGTAATTATTGCGGCGATTTGGTATTTATATTATAGACACCAAGTAAAACAACAAAAAATATAACTTTTGAATTTTAGAGTCTTTATCTAACAGCAAAGCGGTCTAATTCAACATCTCTGCCATATTTTGAGCTAATAATCGAATAGTTTTTATTCCTTCTTCATCATTTTGGAGTTCTGAATTTTCTCCTCTAATATTATTCCAATATCTTGAAGAAACCACAGGCATTTGTGCAATAGTAAAATATTGGTTTAAACTCTCAAAAGCCATTGAAGCACCAATACGAGGCGTTGTAACTACAGCAGCACCTAATTTATGTGCAAATTCTGAAGATTGAGAATAAAAGGCGCGGTCTAGAAAAGATTTCATTGTGCCGGCAATTCCTCCAAAAAACACAGGAGACGCCAAAATAATTGCATCTGCTTGTTTCATTTTAGTAATTATTTCTGTTTCAATATTATTTTCAAAAATACATTTTTTTGTTTCTCTGCAACGAGAACAAGCAATACAACCATGTAAATCTAAATTTCCGACATTTAAAATTTTAAAATTAATCCCTGATTTTTGAAATTCTTCCGTCATTAAAGATAATGCAAAAGCAGTATCTCCATCAACATTTGGACTTCCATTTATTGCAACAATATTTTTACTATACTTTGATTTCTTTTTATTATTAAACAGCCAACCTCCGCCTTCTCTTAAAGCTAATGTTGCACCTGCAATTCCTGCTATTTTTAAAAATTCTCTTCTTTTCATCTAATTAAATTTTCTGTTTTTTAAATCCTATAATTATAATAATCATGTAAATACTACAAATTTTAGTCTTTTTTCAGTAACCAAGCCATATTTTTAGCTAAAGTTCGCATAATTTCAATTCCTTTTTCGTCATTTTGAGCATCTCCAATATCACGTCCGTATATAATATTCAACGAATTAGAACTTGGAATTATCATACCTGCTTCTTGTAAATAATTATTTAGGCTATTTACTGTTATAGAACCACCGGTACGTCTAACTGCTACAATAGAAACTCCTATTTTATGATTAAAAATATTTCCATTAACTTGTGCAACGCAAAACACTCGGTCTAAAAAACATTTCATTGTACCGGCAATTCCCGAATAATAAACCGGAACAGCTAAAATAATTCCATCAGCTTGTTTCAACAACGGTAATAATTCATTTACTTTATCATCAACAAAATTACATTTTTCATTTTTATTTTCGCTACAACGCCCGCATGTCATGCAACCACGAATATGTTCACCGCCTATTTGTATTTCCGAAAATTCTATATTCTCTTTTTGTAACTCTGCCCCCATCTCGGTTATAGCAAAGTGAGTATTTCCACCCACACGCGGACTTCCATTTATAGCTACTACTTTCATTTTTTTTAGTATTTTTTATTAATGCAAATTTATTGATTTTTTTTTAATAATAAACAAATTTTTTATAACATATTTTATTTTTATAAACAACAATAAATCAGATACATAACACATATTTAAAAAAAATATCAACAAAAAAACACGAAATTATTTCTAATTCAGACAAAAAAATATCAATTTAATGCCAATGAAAAATTGAACAAATTAAATTTAAAAACTTAATTAAGACTAAGCTGTAAATAAAACGCTATCATAATACTTAATATAATTTGGTTTTGTAAATATTAAGTAGCACCTTTGTAAAAAAGATGAAATTACTAAAAACCATTCCACATTTAACCGATGAAGAATTATTACAAATGCGTAATAAACAAAAAGAATCAAGACAATATATTAATTGGCAAATTATTTATTCTGTTCAAACAAATAAATGCGAAAGAGCCGATAAAATAGCAAATATTTTAGGAGTAAGCAGAAGTAAACTACAGCGTATTATACAGTCATACAATAAATTAGGAGTTCATTGGCAACAAAATAAGAAATGGTGAGGGCTACGTGAGCAAAGAAGCCGCATGACACTGGACGGAGAATACAAATTCTTGAAAAGCATTGAGAATAAGGCAGTTTCAAGAGAGATTTTATATATAGTCATATTAAAAATTTAGTTGAGGAAAAACTTGGGAAAAAGGTTTCTGACGATTATATTTGGGATATGTTTAAACGACATGTATGGGCAAAAAAAGTTTCTCGCCAGCATCATCCCGAAGGAGATAGCGCAGCGCAAGAAATTAGAATTTAGAAACAATGAGGATAAACGTCCAGTAAAATTATTTTTTCATAATTTTCCCTATTGCTAACGATTTTAACGGAATTGACGGATTTTCTGTAACAATATTTACTTTCGCTGTTATAATTTCGGGATATTTAAAAAACCAACTTCCAATAAACAACATAATTATTATCAGAAATATAACTGTTATTCCCTAACGTATAATTGATTTGGGCAGGCTGCCTAATATTTCGGTTACTTGCTCACTGCGGATTTCAAGTTTCTTGTTTTCTTCCATTGTTTTTTTATTCTTCCCAAATTTTTTGGTTTAGTTTTGCAATTTTTATTTCATCCGGCACAAAACCTGTTTCTTTGCCGTAAGTTCCGCATTCTTCGACCGGAACATAGCCTTCTTCGCCTTGCCATTTACAAATATAGGGGTTATAACTGCATTTTGCAGGTTGCGAATAAATATTTCCGGGGTCTTTTATAAAACAACGGCAATCCAGACACATATATCTATATTCGCAATCTTTACAAACATCAATTTTGTCTTTGCTTATATTCCAATATTTCCTAAAATCGTTATTATTAACAATATTAAGCAAATCTTTTGAAGTCATTTTATTTACATTTCCAAATTCTTGTTGTAACGATGGACAATTTACAAAAGTTCCTTTACTAGAAATAGAAATCTTTTTGTGTAAACAATTATTATAAGAACACGATTCCGTAAATAGAAAGTTATTAACACGAAAATTTAATCCTGTAATTTGACCACATTCATTTTTATAATCTATTTTCTTTTTGCTGAAAACCACATTTGCTTTGTTGTCTTCGTTAAATTTAATATGGTCATTGTATGGAGATAAATAAAAAAAGATATTTCGTATTCTGTTATTTTTTTCCAGAAAAAAGAAACTACTCTTTTTATTCTTTTTAGAATAATTAGTAAATATTTCAATATATTCGATACTACTTTTATCTGTTTTATTTAATATTTGTTTTATAAAATTCAAATTCATATTTCCATAATCGCGTATTTCAATTGCATTTACACTAATATCTGACAACATCTCAAGAACATGAAAAATGTCGTATTTTAAATCATTTGTATTAATATCAAGCAAAGCATTCGTTATTGGGTATGGCATTTCATGGCTGATAGATAGGGCTGGAAAAGTCTCCGGCATATCGGTATAAATCCCATAATCATTATCAACAAAAAATGTGTAGAATTTTTGAATTCCTCTATCGTATTTATGCCCTGTTAATTCCTTTATTTTACCTATTGGATAATTTGAATATTCTTTGTAAATATCAACAAATAGATTTGATGTTAAAATATAACGACCTCTAAATATATCATATACAATAGACCTTTGAAACCCTTTGACCGGAATACAATTTGACCAAAATAGAAAATAAAGCGAGTCTATTTTATCTTTCAAATCCCGATATTTGTTTGTAAAAACCATTTCCTATAAATTTTATTCCTTTTAGTTTTCCCTTATCAATAGATGGAGATACTTTATCCGTAGGCATTTCTTCCATATACAATAAAGTTATTGGCATTTTCCTTTTATTGCGATTAATCCATTTTTGTAAAACACTTCGTTTCATTCAAATTTATGTTTAATTCTATTTATTAGCAAGTGATTGGGCTATTATTTTTTCAAGATTATAATTGCACGGTCCTGAAACCATTCCAAATTGACCGACAGGATTAACCTCTAAAAAATAATATTCGCCTTTTTCTGATAAAATTAAATCAAGAGAACCTGAGTTTAATTTTAATTCATGCATTAATAAGATTATTTTCTCTTCTATCGGTTGAGGTAGTAAATATGGTATGTTTCTATTTGGATGTTTATTATTATACTTCCTAAAATCTATACTTGTTTGTTTATCATACGTGGAACAAATAGCCATACTAAATAATTTATCCTCAATAAAAAATGTTCGTATTTCTAAATTCTTTTCAATAAATTCTTGAACTAAACATGGGAAAAATGATATAGGTAATTTTTTTATTTCAGCAATAGATAAAACTTTTGTGTATTGAGTATATGGAATATTTTCTTCATAAATAGGCAATACATCCATAATTGGTTTAATGATAATTTTATGTTTACTTTTAGCAAAATTAATCATGGTTTCTTTATCAATAATTAGTTTTGAAACAGGAGTATTTAAGCCTACTTTATTTGCAATTTGTAACTGTAATATTTTATTAGGACGACTATTATTATAGCTATTCACCCATTTTTTATCTGACAATAATACACACAAACTAGTATATAACCCATCTTGTTCACTTTGAAAAAATTTATTTATACTATTTCTTGCTTGTATATTTTCATTTATTTCGCATTCTAAATTTGCGGGTCTTCTCCTATACCAAATGCTGTGTATATTGTTAAAATCAGGATATATAAAATTATGTGTTAACTCCACATCTTTCATTTCTTTCAGTAATAGTTTGAAATCAAAAATATTATTTATTCTATAAACATCTTCTCCCATATATAACAACCAATCTATAACGTCAGAAGTTGAGGTGTCAGATAGAATAGAAAAAACAAGTATCATCGGCTTTCGTTTATTATTGGAAATGTATCAGTAATAACTATTTTTGAAATGTCTAAAGGTGGCATAAAAACCGATTCTCTTCGGTCATTCAAATTATCTATATTATCAATAGCTCTTAATTGGTAGTTAATTCCTTGAGTTCCATACAATTGGGGAATTCCGTTCTTAAGCCTAATTCTATCTGTTAAATACGCGTTATATTTTATTTCTGCATTATTCTCTTCTACAGCCTGTTTGTAGTATTCAAGAAACCATTCTTGAAATTCTAGGGGGGCGTGTTGTGCTATTAGCCAAGCATAAATTACACCTTCCCATCCAACTAATTTCCATGTTGGAAATCCATATAATGCAATTAATTCTTTTAATTTTGCTAAATTAATTGAATCGACATAAAACATAGAATTAGCTGATATAGTGCCGGTTCTAACTTCTCGATCTCTCTTTGCCATTTTTGCCAAACTATCAATCATAATATAATTTTTATTATTATCATTAATTTTTGCAATTGAATCAATGTTATACCAATAGTCTTGTGTGTGTAATTCATCATATAAATATTTTATATACTTATATTCAAACCAATTTGATTGAACCAATTCCAATAAATATGGTTCTACTTCAACCGTATCACGGGCATAAGTTAAACAACATACATACCAATATAAATCTAATTCGTGACTGAATTTCTTTTTTATAGATAACATCTTGCCATAGAATATTTTAGCCTCATCGTATTTATAGGCACGATATAAAATTGTTGCCGAATCACGCAATTCAAGATATTCAACCCATTCTTTTGATTGAGAAAACACTACATTGTTCAAACCCAATAGAATGGCAAAAAATAAAACAATAACTCTTTTATACATAGCTCTTTTTTAAAATTCTCTTCGTTCTATAAAGCGAGACCATATTATTTCATAAATATGGTCTCGCTTTATTTTTTTACCATGTTCCATTGGTTAATTTCATAGTATAAGGACGATCATCAGGGTCAGTCACTGTTACATCTTCTACATCAGGTTCATAGTCTGGGTCAGGACCACAAAGTGCACCACTGTTTGGAACGCCGGTACCATTATCGTGATGTTGGGTTGGAGTTGTAAAACATGTATTTTCGGTATTTTTTGTTCCACCAAAAATTTGTTTTTTTTCAGAATTTTTCACTTCAAACTCCTCAAATAACTTTTCTAATCTGTCTTTTTCCATTTTGATAAATGTTTTTAAAATTAAACTTTATTTTATTATTATCAAATTTTTTGTTTAAAAATTTTCTGTAAAGGTAAAATGTATTTATTTATTCACCAAATTTTTACAAGGCAATTTTTGCCCGAAATTCAGGCAATTTTTGCCTGTTTTTTAACAATCTGTTGAATAATCCGGAAATTCTTTGAAAAAATCATATTTCAAAATAAAAGAAATCTTTGCTATGCGTTCGGAATGTAAATACTTACAGTTTAGATTTTTACGCAGAGCACTTTCATCAATATTTAGTTCTTTGGCAAGCCAAGGTATAGTTTTTCCTTGTTCGTCTAATTTTGCTTTTATAATATTTCCAATATGAAATTCGTCTAAAACCATAAAAATCGTGGTACTTTGTTTTTTATCTGTAATTGAGGTCTTAGACTACCCGTACCCAAATAAATGAAAGCCCACGATTTCTCGCGAGCGTTCAAACTTTCATTTTGGATACTTTGAAATTGTCTAAGTTTCAATTACAAAATTTCAGCTAAACGCTATTATAATATTTCAAAAAAATTATTAATTATTTTACATTCTCAAAATTTCCAACAAATTTAAAGATGTTTTTCGTAAGAACCAAATTTATTTTGAGGTTTTTGAAAAAATTATAATTAATTTAGAAATATTATAATTTAACTTTCACAAGATATATCACTTGCGAAAGTTAAATATCTTTATTACCTGTCAGTATTAATA
>JAITXI010000225.1 GCA_031284905.1 Bacteroidales bacterium | reverse complement strand
ATAGTGAGAATTAGTTGGGCAAACATTGCGTAAATATCGTGTTTATTA
The DNA here is from genome assembly GCA_031284905.1 of Bacteroidales bacterium. Taxonomy (GTDB): domain Bacteria; phylum Bacteroidota; class Bacteroidia; order Bacteroidales; family ML635J-15; genus Bact-19. The sequence continues at coordinate 5,681 of JAITXI010000225.1, read as the reverse complement.
GCTTTTGCTTCTGCCCAAAGTAATGAAATTTCTTCCTGTTCCGGCAAATGTTTTGCTCTGGGAATTGAAATTGTGAAATCAATATTGCCAATGATTTTAGTAGAATCGTAATTCTTGAAAAAATCTTCAGCTACATTGTTTTTCAGTTCTTCTTCTCTAATTCCTTGATAACGCATCTTATCTATGTTCTAATTTTAACATTCTAAAACAGTAAATGGTCTAAAATCATAAAAGCCACAAATAAATTGTTTTTAGCACATTCGTCCGTTAGAATTTTACCAGTCTTGCTTTTATTTATTTTTCCTTTCCAATTTTCTTTGTTCTTTTCTATATTCTCTATTCAACACTGAATTATATTTCTTTCCAAAACTATACATTATATATAATGACGGAATAAAATTTTGTCTTTTTTCAGACATAATTTCAATTTTTTTCAGATATGCGTCAAATTCTATTCCAATACTCAAAACACTTGCCCGCATAATATCTTTTGCAAAATCAAATTCTAATCCTAACTTTGCATATAGTCCGGGTTGGAAAGTTATCTCACTTAATCCCATCGTTATTGGTGCTTTACTTATAATATCATAATTTCCTGTTGGAGAATTAATGTCAAATTTTGTATATTCAATATCTTCTGTTACCGTATTGTATCTTTTATAATATACCGGTTTACTGATACAAAAACTAAATCCGGCACTTCCAAGTAGATGTATTGAAACACTATTATTATCTCGTTTTTCAAAAAACATTCTTTTATATCCATAACCAACTTTAAAATTATGAACAGCATTTATTTTTCCAAAAACAAAACTTCTTTGATTAAAAACCTGAAATTGTTCGTTAATGACTCTTATTTCTTTAATATCGGTAAAATAATTATATTCAGCTTCAATAAGTCTTCGTAAACGATAATGTTTCCTTTGCTGAAAACTATAATTTAATCCAAATCCATTGGAATTTAATTTAATTCCATAAGAATTTAGATTATAACTATCCGGCTCGCGAGAAGTATTAAATTCTCCTTGAGAAAAAATTAATTGTGAAAAACACAACAAACAAACAAGTAGTAATATCTGTTTTTTAATTAACATAAACTACTACAAATGAATTTTTTTCTAAAATATTTAAACATTTCTTTCTATTGTTTCTACTTTAATTTGACCATAAGCCGGACAAGCTTTGTTGGTTTTACAAGCAACGAGAACAAAAAGCAAAACAAATGCTGATAATAATAATGCTATAACTCTTTTCATATTATTCTTATTTAATATAATAGACAAAGTAAATAAAAATATTTTAAAAATCCTAATCTTTTTTTAATTTTTTATTGTAATTTTGTTGAAGAATGAATTTTGAATTTTTTATAGCTAAAAAAATATTTAAACAACAAGGAATAAAGCACAAGCAAGGTGATTTAATTTTGAAAATTGCAACTTTTGCTATGGCTGTTAGTGTTGCTATTATGATAATTTCGATTTCGGTCGTTATCGGTTTTAAGAAAGAAATTTCCAATAAAGTTATTGGCTTTGGTTCTCATATTACGATTGTGAATTATGACTCAAATACTTCTTTTGAATCTTTTCCAATTTCCGGAAATCAAAATTGGCTTCCTAATATTAAAAATATTAAAGGTGTTGTTTCTGTAAATAAATATATTACAAAAGCAGGAATTGTAAAAACTGAAAATAATTTATCCGGAATTGTATTCAAAGGCGTGGATAAAGATTTTAATTGGTCATTTTTTGAAAAAAATATTATTGAAGGAAAAATTCCTGAAATTAAAGATTCTGTTCGTTCAAACGAAATTTTAATTTCCAAAACTATTGCAAGAAATTTAGATTTAAAATTAGGAGATAATTTTAAAGCATATTTTGTTCAGGAACCTCCAAGAATGCGTAATTTTACTATTTCAGGAATTTATGATACTCAATTGGAAGAATTAGATAAACTTTTTGTTATACTTGATATTAAGCAACTTAGAAAATTAAATGATTGGAATGATGACCAAATAAGCGGTTTTGAGATTTTTATTGATGATTTTTCAAAAATTACTGATTACGAAAAACAAATTAATAAATTTGTAGGATATAATTTTAATGAAGACAACACAATGTTAAAAGTAGAAAATATTCAAAATGAATATCCCGGAATTTTTAATTGGCTGGCATTGTTAGATATTAATGTTTGGGTAATTCTTATTTTAATGATTATTGTTTCCGCAATGAATATGATTTCCGGAATTTTAGTTATTATTCTCGAACGTGTGAAAACTATTGGAATTTTAAAAAGTTTGGGTACAAAAAATAGTTCAATTGAAAAAATTTTTTTGTATTTTGGAGGATTTCTAATTCTTAAAGGATTGTTCTGGGGTAATGTTATAGGAATAGGTTTGTGTATAATTCAATATTTCTTTGGACTGATAAAACTTAATTCTGCCTCATATTATGTTGAAGCTGTTCCGATTTATTTTAATATTTTTTACATTTTGATTTTAAATGTAGCGACTTTAATTTTGATTACTGTTATTATTCTACTGCCTGTTTTAATAATTTCTAAAATAAAACCATCGGAAACAATTCGATTTGATTAAAAAAGCAATTTTAGTAGTAAATTGTAAAAAACTAACAGTAAAAAAAGTGGAAAAAATCTCGGAAACCATTGCAAATTAAAAGTATAAAAAAAATGAAAAAAAGCGTGATTTTTAATAAAAATTTGTATAAATTTGAAAAATATTTAATTTTTGTAATTTGTTAAACTTTTAAATTTATTAGTCATGAAAAAATTATTTTTATTAACAATAACATTTTTTCTAATGAATATGACTTTTTGTCAAATACATCAAGATTCTGTATTAACAATTTCTGAAAGCAGAAACCAAATTTCAGTTTCTTTTAAGTTGCCAAGCTATGAAATCATAGATACAAATTTGCTCACTCTTTACGGAATTACAGATAATTTTAACTACATAAAAGTAAATGACGAATTTGGAATTATTGACAGTGTCGGGTTTCCTGAATTGCCTCAGCTTACTTTTGATTTGCAAGTTCCTAATAATTCATCTGATTTTACTATTTCGGTAGTTAATAGTTATACAAACGAAATTTATCTCAATTATAAAATAATGCCTTCACCAGAAGATTATTTGAAAACCGATAGTATTTTTTATTTTAGAATGGATACAAGTTATTATTCGTCAAGAGGAGGAATGTATAACAATTCAACAGCTATTATTTCGGAAGATTTTTTTGTTTTTGGGGAACAAGGAGTAAGTTTGACAATTTTTCCTTTTGTTTATAACCCACTGTTTAATAAATTATCAGTACTTGATAGTGCAAAATATGTGCTTTCATATACAACAAAAGGTTCTGTTCCCGATAATTATTATTCGGAAGTAAAAAATGAATATTTGGACAATATTTTTTTAAATTATAAAGCCGGAACAGCAACAACACAAGGGCGATATTTAATGATAACCGACCCAAGTTTAGAAAGTACTTTAACATATTTTGCTAATTATAAAAGAAATATCGGATATACTGTTGATGTTGAAACAACAATTACAACAGGAACCTCAGATCGTGATATTAAAAGTTGGCTTCAAAAGCGTTATAAAGACACGTCTTTGCGTCCGGATATTGTTTTGCTTGTTGGCAATGTAAATAAAATACCAGCTAGCTCTGGAAGTAGTGTCGCTTCAAATTGGAATAACCCAATAACTGATTTAGGCTATGCGAGATTAGACGGTGATGATTATTTTGCAGATGTATTATTGGGTAGATTTCCAATTCATAGTAATGGCATTGCTGCTTTACAGCAAATTATTAACAAAACTATTTATATGGAAATGAATTGGCACAAATTTGATAAAAAAGCAAAATTAATTGCCGGAGCAGATAATTCGTTTTACGAACATTGGTTTGAGAAGCCATTGAATGAAATAAAAAGTGAAACACTTGACGGAGAAGGATATAGCAGTCATAAACTTTATCAGCCAAACATATCACAAGTCCAAGCAGATATTAATGACAATCCTTTGTTAGTTATTTACGAAGGTCACGGAGCTACAGATAAATGGAGGCTTGACAAGGGAAATAGTTTGTTAGACTTTAAAGAAGGACAAATACTATCGCTAACAAATACGATATTTCCTATAGTTTTTTCCTTTTCATGTGAAACCGGTAGATATTATAATGTAGATAATTGTATTGGAATAAGTTGGTTAACTAATTCAGGAGGCAGTAATAACCTTAAAGGTGCCGTTACGTATTTTGGCTCTACTGTTGAAACTGTGAATTATAGCGATTACGGCATTTCGAAAAAGATATTTGGTTCTGCATTTAAAGGTTCGGAAGCTCGAATTGCCGAAATAATTAATATTGGAAAGAAACGATATTGGGATTGGTCAACTAATCATACAAGAAGAAAAAGGTACATACAGTCATACAATTTGTTGGGAGATCCTTCGTTAAACATAAAGGGAATGGGTTGTAGAAATAATTTTGTTTTTACAAATAATGAAGTTTTTGACAGCGGAGCCATAGTTTCATATTCAGCAGATAATAATATAGAAACTCAAGGTGGTTTTTTAGTGAAATCAGGAGCAAAAGTTGAACTGAAAGCGGGAAATAAAATAGTTTTAAAACCGGGTTTTAAAGCAGAACATGGTTCAGATTTTAAAGCAATTATTGAACCTTGCAGTGAAACGGCAAAATCTGCAATCATAAGTAATAATATTAATGAAAATAATACATATTCCGAGAGAGAACAAGAAATAATAAATCCGGCAGAATTTAGTGTATTTCCAAATCCAACAAATTCGGAATTTTCAATTTGTTATACAACTGAAACCGATTCAGATATTTCTATAGAATTATTTAATATTCAGGGAGTTAAAATAAAAGATTTTTTAAATATTAATAATCAAAATTTAGGAAACTATTATTATAATTTTTCTCTTGAAAATCTGCCAACGGCAACTTATGTAATAGTTTTAAAAACAAATACAAAAAATTATTCATGTAAAATCATTAAAAATTAAAATTATGAAAAAAAATAAAATATCAATAATTTCTTTTTTTATAACATTGTTATTCTTATTATCTTTTTATGGTTGTAGAAGAGATTATACTTCTGATATTGATTTAGAAAGTGAAGATTATAATTATTTCCCATTTAAAAAAGGAGATACTGTAGTTTACAAAAACCAACAAAATGATACAATAAATTTTTTAGTTATAAGAAAAGATTATTCTAAAGGTACAAAATATGCTCCTTACAACAAGAGCTATTCTAGGAGAGCTACTATATCTTTTATATTATCTTCTTCTAAAGGAGTTGTTTATGATTTAGCAGGAGAAATAGGATTTGAAGCTGAATATAATAAAAAAAGAGTAAATTGCAATTTTATTATGTTTGTTAGAGGTGCTGACGATTATGCTTCGTTTGATATTGAATCTGCATTTTATGAGCCAAACAACGTACCAAAGGCGATTAGTCTTCTTTCAGAGAATAATTATATTGATAGCCTTGGAAACAAATATTTGCAATATATAAAAATTGTTAAAGATAGAGGAATAATAGAGTTTTCATTAGCAAATGATACATGGACTTTAATTGAATAAAATTAAAATTGTATGTATTTTTTACAGTTATGTATTATATTAAAATAATCTGAAAAT
>JAITXI010000187.1 GCA_031284905.1 Bacteroidales bacterium | reverse complement strand
TACGCCTTGGGCTTGACTTGCATCGCCACTTTCTTTTATTGATACTATGTCAAAATGTAATAGCAATTCTGTCGGCAAAAAATATGTTATTATTTCATTTTCCATCGCTTTTTTTGATTGCAAATTTAATAAATTTGTATTTATTTTGTTCTTATTTTTTAGATTTTATTTTTGCTTCTCCCCATAAAATACGTCTGTCCCGATAAATGCTTGTTATCTAAGTTAAAAATTATTATTTTTGTAAATAAAATATAAAAAAAAATGAAAGATTATCAAAATTATTTTATAATATTAATTTTATTATTTGCTAATTTATTAGTAACAGCACAAAATGAGAAATTTAAAAATCTTGATTTTGAAGATGGTTGTGACGAAAAAGGAAATCCTTTAATGTGGTATCCTTCTATAAGAAGCGAGAAGTACAATGTTTCAATTGATAAAAAATATAAATTTACAGGAGAACAATCTATAAAAATAGAGTGTAATGAACAAAATAATGAAGTTAAAGCAATAATGCAAAAAATCCCGGCAATTTATGAAGGTAAATCTATTACTGTTACGGCGATGTTAAAGTTAGAAAATGTTGAAAATGCAATTGGGTTGATGTTGCGTATTGATGACGAAAATCAGACTTTACAATTTGATAACATGCAAAAAAAAGGAATAAAAGGAACGAAAGATTGGGAACAATATAGCGTAACTTTGCCACTTCCAAAACAGGCAAAATTTATTTTTATTGGAATTTTGTTATCTGGCAGAGGAATAATTTGGGCAGACAATATTTCTGTTTTGATTGACGAAAAAGATTATACTCTTGCCAATTTAAAAAAAGAAAGTGAAATTCCTGCTGATAATGATAATAAAGAATTTACGGAATCTTCTAGAATCAACATTTCGGAATTAAAAGAATTCCAATTGAATAATTTAAATTTGCTATGTAAAATTTGGGGATTTTTAAAATATTATCATCCGGCAATTGCAGAAGGAAAATATAATTGGGATTTTGAACTTTTTAGAATAATGCCCAAAATATTAGATGTTAAGAATAATTACGATAGAGATAATATTATTACTGAATGGGTTGAAAATTTAGGAACAATAACAAAGGCAGCAAGTCCTTACCTAAACGATTCTGCAATACTGAAACCTGATTTTAGTTGGATAGACACAATAAATTTTTCTTTTAATCTTGTTGAAAAATTAAATGAGATTAGAAAAGCAGAACGAACAGAAACAAATTATTATATTAAATTAGCTCCAAATGTTAAAAATCCTATATTTGATAACGAAAATAGCTATAAATCAATGATTTATCCTGATACAGGATACAGAATATTGGCTCTTTTCCGATATTGGAATATGATTAATTATTTCTTTCCATACAAAAATATAATTGGTGAAGATTGGCATGATGTTTTAAAAGATTTTATTCCAAAATTTATTTATGCAAAAGATGAAAACGAATATGTGTTAACGGCATTGGAATTGATAGCAAAAATCAATGATACACATGCAAATATTTATGGAAGTGAAATACTTAATAAAATAAAAGGGAATAATGTTGCACAATTAGAACTTTCTTTTATCGAAAATAAATTAGTAGTGATAAATAAATTAGATAAAGATAATAGCGAAGTTAAAATTGGAGATGTAATTATAAAAGTTAATAATAAAGCAGTTGAAGAAATTGTAGAAAATAATTTAGCTATAACACCTGCCTCAAATTACGAAACAAAATTACAAAATATAGCTAATGATATTTTAAGAACAAACGACACAATAATAAATATCGAATATTATAGAAATAATACAAATTATAATAGAAACATTAAAACAATTTCAGAAATGGAATTTTATAATTATAAATATTTGTTTAAAAAAGATACTTGTTTTTCAATGATTGATAAAAAGATTGCATATTTGTATCCCGGAACAATTAAAAATAAATATTTAACACAATTATGGAAAAAAATTGAAAAAACAAAAGGATTAATTATTGATTTAAGGTGCTATCCATCTGATTTTATAGCTTATTCTTTGTCGGCATATTTATTACCTGAAAAAACAAAATTTGTAAAATGTTCAAATACAACAATAACACATCCGGGTTTTTTTAACTATAGCTCTACAGCTACTACAGGATTCAAAAAAGAAAATTATTATAAAGGGAAAGTGGCTATTTTGGTAAATGAACAGACTCTAAGTCAAGCAGAATTTACAACAATGGCTTTACAAATTGCTCCAAAGGCAAAAGTTTTTGGTTCAACGACGGCAGGGGCAGATGGAAATGTGTCAGCAATTTATTTACCAGGTGGATTTTTTACTTATATTAGCGGAATAGGTATTTATTATCCGGATGGCAGCGAAACGCAACGAGTTGGTATTATTCCTGATGTTGAAGTAAAGCCAACAATAAATGGAATTCAAAACGGAATTGACGAAGTTCTTGAAAAAGCAAAACAATGGATAAAGGAAAAGAAATAGAAAAAGGAAATAGAACAATTCTTAGATAACAATAGTTCGAAAAAAAAGATTTTTTAAATCTTAGTTTTAAAAAATCGGAACAAATAAGAGAGTTCGTAAGTTGTTTATTGAGTTTGTGAAAAAATAAAAGGCGGTGCTACAAATAATGGAGGAAGTTCAAGTGACAGCTCTAATGGTGCTTGGATTTGCCTTGGGCAAGGTTGTAATAAACGATGCCAAAATAGAAATTGTTGCAAAACCTGTTATTACAAAATATAATGATAGTATAGAGTATGTAACAAATTTATTGAATTTTCTTATACAATTTGAAATGGTAAAAACAATAAATATTGCACCCGGTTCATATAGTATTTATAAGCCTTTCGTATTTAGTTCAACTGTAAAAAAAATTGATAAAATTCGAGAGCTTGTAAAATCGTTTGAACAAAAAACTTCGGCTAAATTAAATGTTCAAGGAAATAATATTTTTATAAATGCAGAAGAGAGAAAAGAAAATTTTAAATCAAGGGGTTTGTGCTCAGAAAATATGTCATCTTTTTATGTATTACCAGATGGAAAAGTTACAATTTGTGAACAAATGTATTGGCATCCGTTTTTTATTCTTGGCGATTTATCAAAACAATCAATAATGGAAGTATGGAATTCCGAAAAAGCATTAAAATTATGGAATTTTAGCCAAGATGAAGTAAAAACTTCCAGTCCATGTAAAACATGTAACGAATTTGAAGATTGCCGTAGAGGTAGGGGAAATTGTTGGCGTTTTGCAATAGCTGCTTATGGTTTAGAAAATTATGATTATCCATCTCCTGACTGCCCCTATGCTCCAGAAGTAACAAAACCATATTTTACACCAGATGAATAAATTATTGTTTTTTATACTAATTTTTATTATAATTAGTTAAATAAAATAATTATTAAAATAGTTAATGAAAAACTTATATTTTCTCCGTTTAAAATCTTTTGTTATAGATTTTTTTGTCTGTTTTGTTTTGCCATACCTTTTTTTTATTATTATTGGCATTTTTTTGCAAGCAACAATTATGTTGTATTTTCGTTTTTTTGTATTTTTTTTATTAATTGTGATAAATACCACAATTGCAGTTTTTTCTAATGGTCAAACCATTGGAATGAAAATTTCCAAATTGCAGTTAGGAAATGATGAAGCAAAATATTTTAAATTGAGAATTTTTTTTAAAGAATTTATTTTAAAGTGGGGCTTGTTTTTTATTTTACCTTTATTTATAGCAAAAATAATTACAACAGAAAATTTTATATCTCTTTTATTGTTATTGTTTGTAATATATTTTTGTTTAAATTCATTGTCTTATCTTATTTCAAAAAAAACGATTGTTGATATTTTTAGTAAGACAAATGTTGTCAAACGGTCAAATTGTATTAAAAAGAACAACTCTTTTATTGCATTAATAATTGATTTTGCTATAATATTTTCTATAACAATAGTTTTTGATAGAATTTTATTACATTGGATATTTATTAATTCAATATTTATATTTGGAATCACAACATTTTTATATTATTTAATCTCATATACAATTTTCAACAAAACTTTTGGAAAACGTTGCATGAGAATTTCTGTTGTTTCTAAAAATGGAGAAAAACTAAAATTCAAAGGAATTGCAATAAGAGAAGTATCAAAAATTTTAATATTATTTTGCCTTCCTGCTTTAATCTTATATTTTTGTGGTTTTATTGATTTTACTTTTACTTATTCATTGCTTTTTATCATCATAGATTTAGCAATAATTTTGTTTTCTTTTGGAATAAAAAACGAATACTATTGGGATGCGTTTGCAAAAACAGAGAAATTTAAACAAAAATTGTCAAAAAAAGTTATAATTTTAAATTATTCTATAATTATTGTATTTTTGGCTCTTATTTATGGATTTTTTGTTTTTGATAATAATACAAATAACGTTTCAGAACAAAAATTTTTAGGATTTAATTTACCTTTCAAATTTAAAGAATATCCAAATAATTCAAAAATAAAACCATATACTGCTTTTTTGTCTGAAAACAACGTTGAAAGCCCTAAGGATTATATTTTAGGCTTGTTTGAAAATAACGATATTGTAATATTATGTGAAACTCTACACGGAGAAGATACTCAATGGGATATGATAAGTGATATTGTGAGTGATGAACGTTTTATAAATAATGTTGGAAATATATTTACCGAATATGGTTATGCAAAAGACCAAGAAAATATAAATAAATTTTTATTTACTACTTTTCCAAATGATACGTTGTTAGAAAAAGCAGCAGCAACATTAATGCATTATAGAAGTTGCTTCTATTTTTTTATGCTAAAGTTAAACAAATTAAATCAAAATTTACCTGATAGCTTAAAAATTATTGAACATTTTACCGATATGTACAATCATAGCTATTTATTAAATTATTCTGAAGATGCTTCTGTTGTTGCACAACTTGAAGTTAGAGATAGTTTAATGGCAAATATTGTAATAGATTGGTATAGAAAAACCAATAAAAAATGTTTAGTTGTAACAAACAACAGGCATGCTTTTGCTGTAAAAAATGAGGCAAAATTAAAGCATCCGGACGAGTTTAAAAAATATTTCACAATGGATAACCATCTGGCAAATGAAGCCCAATTTATCTATAATTGTTTCCCAAACAAAACCGCTAATGTTTTAATTAATAATTTTAAAGTTTACGGATTGACTTTATATTCTACAATTAATAATGGAAAATGGGAAACAGCTTTTAAACAAAATAATTTAGTTTCTGTAGGTTTTAATTTTAATAATACTCCTTTTGGAGAAGATAATTTTGATATGTCCGGAATTGCCGAAAGAAAAAATTATTTAAAATATCAAGATATTTTCACAGGATTAGTTTTTTACAAACCCCATTCACAGCTTACAACTTCGTCTCCTTTATACGAAAAATATGGTGCAGAACAAGAATACAAATATTTAATT
>JAITXI010000168.1 GCA_031284905.1 Bacteroidales bacterium | reverse complement strand
AAATTAAAGCAACAGCCTTAAACCACTTTAAGGAAAAAATTTTTTCTTTTGATAAAAATGCCATAATGATATAAAATTGAAATTATAAACCGAAATTTATAATAATAATTGAAGTTTTTTACAAAATTAACGTAATTTTTCGGATTTTGTATGAAAAAAATATAAAATCGTAACTAAAGAGCAAATAATATGAGAAATTGAATATGTAATACAAGCTCCTATAATATCTAATGATGGAATTAAAATAATTGATAATATAATAGTTGCAACGGTTCCTGCGGCTGATTTTAAAATTAAGATTTTTTGTTTATCTATTGCTGCGAAATAATGGTCTATAACATTTGAGAATGAAATTATTAATATTCCGGGACTCAATAATAAAACATAACTTTGAATTTCTAAAAAATCATTTCCAAAAATAAATGAGAATAAGAATTTTGGCAAAATCATAATAATAGTAATACAAATTAATGAAATAATAAAACTGATTTTTGCAGCTGATAAATTATCTTTCTTTGCTTTTTTTGTATCTTCCTCGCCAATAATCTTTGAAAATTGAACCATCGAAATACTACGACTAAAAACCCAAACTGATTCTGAAATAGCGATTCCTAACGCAAATATGCCAACTGATGCTTTTCCTGAAAAGTAAATTAAAAAATAATATCCTAATCTATATACAACAAATTGTAAGAAACCGCTTAACTCATTTTTAAATCCATAAACAAAGCTCTGTTTTATTATTTTTCTTTCTAATATTATTTTTAATTTACCATTTTTTTTGAAATATATTATTTTTGCAACAATAATTGAAATCGCTAAAGAAATTATTTGAGCATAAAAATAAGCATAATATGAGGGTTCAAAAGTGAATTTGAATAATAACAATAATCCCAATAATAGCAATGGTTGCATTAAAGTAAATAAATTGAAGTAATTTATTTTTTGAAATCCAACAAAAACTGAGGAATAAAAAGTTAGCCAGCCAAACAATATTGAAGATATAAATAATAATAATGGAATTGAATTTGTGCTAAAAAAATAAGAAACGAAAGCGCCAATAGTTGAGGCTATAAAACACCATAAAACTGATTGAAAAAACAATTTAGAAGGCCCAACTTTCTTTGCAAAATATGAAACACTGCTATTTGTAAATATGTTAGAAACATATAATATTAATCCCAAATCAGCTGTAAAGATTGCAAGAATTCCTTTCCCTTCTGATCCCCAAAAACGAGTTTGACAAACAACAATTGCAAAATTAATCAATAAAATAATTCCTCTCACTAATATTGTGATAATACTATTTATTTTAACTTTTTTATTGTCCATTTTCTTCAATAAAATTCACAAATCGTAATTTAATATTATCCCAATTATATTTTGTTTCTGCTAATTTTCTCGCATTTTCGCAGGATTGTTTATAACTGGAAAAATCTTTAAGATAACGTTCAATTTGTTGTTGTATTGTTTTACTTTCGTTTGGATTTACTAATAATCCGAATTTGTTAATTTCCGGAATGCTTTTTCTTATAGCCTTTAAATTAGAATATATTACCGGACGACCCGCTGCCATGTAATAAAATATTTTTATAGGTAAACAACGTGTATTTTCAAAATCAATTTTTCTTAAATCAAAACAAATGTCTGATTTACCAATTTCTTCACAAAAATTCAAAAAAGAAAGTGTTTCTAATAATTTTATTGTTAGGTTCTTATAATTTTTTATTTCTGAATCTTCAAATGTTTCTTTTGAGATAATTTTAAGAATAAAATCGGTTTCCGGATTATTTTCTGCTAATAATTTTACAACATTTAATACATAATAAAACCCTTTTTCTTTTGTTAAATTTCCCGAATATAATAATTCGCATTGTTTAGAAATATCTCTTATTGGGTACGATTTTATTTGTTTAAAATAAGCATAATACGACAAAAAAATATATTTTTTCCATGGAAATAACATTTTAAAAGGCTTTGCTTTGTAACATTCTCCAAAAATAAATTTATCTGAAACAAATCCTGCATAATAAGAAATAAAAAGTAATATAACAAATTTGAAGATTTTTTTGAAAAAAGAAAGATTTACAAGATTTTTTTTTGAAGGATACCATTCTGTTATATCATAAATGATTATTGGTTTTCCGGAAATTTGTTTTTTGTATCTCTTTGCTGCAATAATAGAAATCGGATTATCACAAATTATTTTATCCGGTTCAATTCTTAGTAAAATTTCAATAAATTTTTTGATAGTTTTTTTTGCCGGTTTTGCTCTATTATTAAAACAAATTGTATTCGGAAATTGGCTTTTTTCTGATATCGAAGAAATTAAAAAAACATCATTATTTGTTTCTCTTAAACTTTCAGCTTGCTGATACCAAACTCGTTCATCGTCCGGATTATGAACATATAATAAAAATGCTATTCTCTTTTTATTCATTCATCAATTCTTTCAAGTTAATATTTTTATTTCTAAAACGGGTAGAGCTTCGTTCAAATTTCACATGAATGGCATTTGTTGGACAACTATGAATACAAGCAAAACATAATGAACAATCGTGTAAGTATTCCGGTTTTTCTTTAATTTTAATATTGTTTTTAAAGCAAATTTTTTCACAAACACCACATTTATTACATTTTGAATTTATTTTGAAATATTTATCAAATTTTGGCTTGTTGTTAATATTTATTTTTCGCAAAAAAGCATTCATTACTGTTTGTAAGAAAGTCTGTTTTTTGAGTTCATTTGATTTTTTTTGATCAATATCTGATTTTATTTGACCAATTTTTTCCCCTATTTTCTTTTTTGGTTCTTTTTTTAATTGACTTTCAATACTAAATAACGGTAAAAAATTATCAACCATTAATACAGAATTATAATAATTAATTTTGATATTTTTTTGTTCGGCAATTTTTTTAAAAGAATGAAGCCCTAATCCTAATGTGTTTCCATAAGTCATTATTACAAAAAAATAATCTGCTGAAAATGAATTATTTTCAATAAAATTTTTAACAAAAGGAGGAACTTCAAAACTAAAACAAGGAAATACAAAACCAATAATTTCGTCTTTAAAAATTTGCAATTCTTTGTTGATAAAAATTGATATTGGAAAAAGTTCTCCACCAATACTTTTAGCCACATAAAGTGAATTTCCCGTTGCAGAAAAATAAAAAGTTTTCATAAGCTGATTTCTTTAAAAATTTGTAAATATTTTGATTTCCATACATCAAAAGAGTATTTGTTCTTAACTGTTTCATAGCCTTTCCCCCCGATTTCTTTTCTTGTAATTTCCGAATCAATTAATTTTGATAAACAGTTTATCCATTCATCTTCTTTTTCGACTAAAAATCCATTCTCTCCATTTTTAATAATCTCAATATTCGTTCCAACTTTCGACATTACTACAGGAATTTTCAACGCCATACATTGCAAACCTTTAAATCCACATTTTCCTTTGCTCCACTCATCATCCGGAAGTGGCATTATTCCAATATCAAACTCTAATAATTCTTCAATTTCTGATTCTTTTGACCATTCGGAAAATATTATTTCAAAATCAGTTTCTGCATAAAAACGACTTGCTATTACTTTAAAATAGATTTTTGATTCATATTTTTCTTTTATTTTATTTAAAGTAGGGATGATATGATTAAAATGTTTTAATGTTGTTTCTGAACCTGTCCAACCAATACAAATTTTGTCTTGCAGGCTATGAATTTTTACTGTTTCATATATTTCTAAATTTAACGTTGTAGGAATAACAATTACATTATTGTTAAATTGACGTGCATAATCAGCTAAAAAATTGTTTCCGGTAATTACAACATTAGCAAGTTTACAGATTTTTTTAGTTTTTTCAGAATTTTTTAACCAAGCAAATTTTTTGTTGGCATTACTTGTGTCGTTTAACCAAATTGCATCATCAAAATCGTAAATAATAGGAATTTTAAGTTTTGAAATTTTTCTTTCAAAATATATTGTACCTAACATAAACGCTTCACGATAAATATAAACGCAATTCACTGTTTTAGCTATTTTTAAATCTTTTCGTCTTTTAAAGAAACTTTTAATAATAATAATAAATTTAGAAAAATATTTTCCTTTTGAATAAAAAATCTTATCGCTTTTTTCATTAAGAACATTGGAAAAAATTATTTCAAAACCATTCTCTTGTAGAAAAGACATATATTGTTCAAAACGGAACCTTTGTCCGGGAGAACGATCTTTACGGTGTTGAACTATTGCTAAAATTTTCTTCATTTTTCCATTATTGTTTGATAAACTTCATAATATTTTTCAATTCCTATTTCAATAGAAAAATTTGTTTTTGCAACGTTTCTAATATTTTTTTTATTAATAGTTTGTAAAATTTCTAATTTTTCAATTGCTTCATTATAAACATTTTCAGAAAAATATTTTATTAAAATACCAATATTATTTGTAGAAAAAATGTTATCTAAATCACCCACACCTGCATTGCAAATTACGGGTATTCCCATTCCGAGAAGTTCTGCTAATTTTGTTGGAGAAGATGCTTTTTTTGAAAAAACGGGTTTTATGAAAAAAATTGATAATTTCGATAAAGAAAGTAAATTTGGGACATCTTCTCTCTGAGCAGAATGAATTATTATTTCATTTTCTGAAATACCGATTTTTGTTGCAGAATTTATTATTTCTTTTGGATTATCATTTGTGATAAATAGAAATTTTGAATTTTCGATTTTTTTAGAAAGTAATTTGAAAAATTGCAACATTTCATCTAAAAGATACCAAGTGCCGATAGAGCCTAAATAGCTGATTATAAAATTATTATCTGAAATGTTCAGTTTTTTCCTTAAATTATTGATAATATTATTATCAATAATTTCATAATTAAAATGAGCTAAATCTGCACAACATGGAATGACTTTTATATAAATATTTTCACAATTTTCTAAAGTTCGGATAATTTTTTCACCTTCATAAGTCAGACTTATTGTATAATCAGCATTTTGAAAAAATTGTATTTCTTTGATTTTAATAAATTTATAAACAAAATAGAAAATAGGATTTTTAATGTTCCAGATATTTCCGTCAATTCTTTCATCAGCAAAAAAACCTCTCATGTCAAAAATAAATTTTATTCCAAACTTTTTTTTAAAATATAATCCGACAAAAGAAGCTATATAAGAACGACAATGAATAATATCAAAATTATGAATATTATGTAATTTTTTTGCTTTTCTTTTTAAATTTGAAATATCTTTTAGTGTTGAAATAATTGGTGGTTTTTTTGTATAATAAATTGAATGCCAATTTATTTTATTTGAGTTTAATAATTCTGCGATATAAGTTTGTCTCTTTTGAAAATTATTTTTTTTTTCTGCTGAAAGTATATGAATTTCAAATTCTTTCTTACTTAATCCTACTAAATATGGGATAACTTGAGATTGTCCAAGTTGGTCTGTCATTCCATCGTAAGAAATATATAGAATTTTTGTCATACTATGAAAAATAATTTATACAAATGTATAAAATTTTTATTCGGTAGCAAAATTTATTTTGAAAAAAAGGTAAAGCCTTCTTATTATTTGGAGGCAAAAATTTTATGCCTTTTTATTCTGTTTCCTTAATAGGTTGTATTGTTGTAAATTTTATTTCTTTCATAAACTCTCTTAACTTATTATTTACCGGATTTTCTGCGATTGCAATTTTTACATAACATTTGGCAATTTTCGTTGATGGTTTTTCCGCCTTCGTGCCAAGGCGTTATGTGGTCGGCTTCCATTTCGCTCATTTCAAAATGTTTTTTACATTTAACACATATTTCTTTTTGTTTTTCAAAAATTTTTTGTTTTGTAGCATCGGAAAAAGCACGAATTGATAAATATTTTTCATCCCTTGTCAAAATATACGGATAAATTCCGCTCTTTTTGGTTACATCATCATCAAGAATCAATTTTTCTGTTTCTTCTTCTATTTTTGCAGTATCATAAATCTCATCTTTGTAATTGTTGTAAAGTGCTCCCCAATCTACGCCTTTCATAAATTTTCGGTATTTTGTAAAAGTGGCTTTTGTCCATGAAATAACACTTTGAAAGTAAATCCACAAAGCCGTGGCGTTTGCATCGTGCTGATGATTTGCCATATAAACCTCAATATTTCCTTTAGAAATCCAACCAATTGCTGTTTCCAAATATTCTTGTCGATTTGCTGAACCCAATAGATAATCATCTCCAATTTTAGGACGGCTATTTTTAGAAAAATATCTTTTAGCATCAGAAACCCACGACCCTGAATATACGGCATTTCTCAACTCCTGTTCGGTAAGTTTCTCCCCTGCAATATTGATAGTCTTAAACCATTGTAATTTTTCACTGTCCGTACCACTGCACACATAAACCATCAATTTATAATTGAGGATTTGTTCCTTTTCATTGTTTTGCAGATTATGAAAATACTTAAACATGTAAGCAAAATTGCCACATACATATTGACAAATGGAAATTGTCCGCTGTTGTCCGTCTATTACTTCAAAATTGCCGTCTTCACGAACTGCCCAATACATTACATTGAGCGGAAATTCTTTTGTAATGGTATCAATAACAGCATCTCGTTGTTTATCTTTGTAGATAAATTCCCGCTGGTAAGGTGGACGAATGTCCAATTTTCCACCATAACCGACAACGCCATTTTCTTGATTATCAACATAATTTGCCGTCAAATCTCGTACTGTAATTTCTTTTAATTCTATTTTCATCTGTTTATATTTTTTTGTTTTTGATTAAAATTCTGAAATATGTGTATCTGCCTTTTATTGATAAATCTTTATCGTCATCGCCTTTACGAAACTTTATAATTTCAAATTGTTCGGGATTATACTTATCTAAAAATGTAATAGGCACTCCCATAATTCCTGTATAATCCATAGGAATATTATTTGTTTTATCAATGTTTATTGCATCGCAGTTGTCGTATTTAGGGTATTCTTCGGGATTGTATTTTTTGTAGATAATTAAATCTTCGTGGCGTTTTTTAACATCAAGATTTGTAAACCAATTCACTCCCGAAACTCTAATCATACCATCTTTGTGGTTGCCCGCCGTTGCATAATCTTCATAATGAACATTTATAAAATGTCCTGCACCACCTTTAAATCCATATCCCAACCATATTTTGTTTTCTTTAATTAACTTAAAAATCTCTTTGTAAGTAATAGCATTTTGATGTCCAACAATCAAAAATTTCTTTTCATATTCAACAAGTTGGGCTACATATTCTCTGAATAGCGAAAATGGTGGGTTGGTTACCACAATATCGGCTTGTTTCAGCAACTCAATACATTCTTTACTACGAAAATCGCCATCGCCTTTGAGGTATTTTATCCCTATTTCGGCAGGGTCGGGAACATGATTACCGTTTTTATCGCCGTAGTATTCCAAATAGACGGCTTTTTCGGATTTATTTTCACTGAACAAATCGGCATTTTGATTTTTGTAACAAGTAGCAATCAATTTTTTAAGCCCCAGAGATTCAAAATTATAAGAAAAATAATGAAAAAAATTACTTACTCGCGGGTCATCACAATTACAAAGCACCGTTTTGCCTTTGAATTGCTCTTTGTAATGACGGATTTCTTTTTCAATGTCGGATAATTGAGTATAAAACTCGTCCTTTTTTGCTTTGTTTGCTTTGTGCAGATTTTCGTTTGCCATATCATTTAAGAGTTGCGAGCAAAACTCTTAAACTTTTTATAAGCAAAAAGCGTGAAACTGTCCATTTACTTATTTGCTTCTGTGGTTCGACCAAAACCTTGTACCAAAATAAGTATAAACAGCCCACGCCATTTGGCGTGAACCTCCACTACTTATTCTCAGGTACTTTTTGAAATTTGGTCGATTTCAGAAGTGAGAATAAGAGCTAAAAGCTCAATTATTAATATTTTATATTACTATATTTCTGTTTTTTATCACTAAATTTATTAATTTACAAAAGTAGTAAATTTTTATCATTTCTTACAAAAAAACATTAAATTACTTGTAATGATAATAAAATAATTGTTTGTTTCGTTGTAAATCATACAATTACCGTATTAATGAACTTGAAAAAGTAGTTGATAACAAGAAAGATGCCTATACTGTTTTGTACGAAATTTGTGCAGTTGTGTTATAAAATTGTGTGTGTTAAAATTTTTTGAAGATTATACAGTTAAAAATCCTCAATTGTCAAATGTAAATCAGAAGTAGCGGGTTTTGTAATATTTAGATTTAGATAATCAAAAGCAGCTAAAGCAATCATGGCAGCGTTATCGGTTGACCATCGCATTGGAGGAAGACAAATTGCGATATTTAGTTTTTTACACATTTCAGTAGCACTTTCACGAATTTGAGGACTTGCCGAAACTCCCCCAACCATTGCAAAAGATTTTGCCGAAAATTGTTTTAGTGCTTTTTTTGATTTTGTAATCAGCACATCTATAACCGTTTCTACAAAAGAAGCGGCAACATCTGCCTTATTTGCATCTGGATTTGCATCTAAATATCTGGCTACTGCCGATTTTAAACCTGAAAACGAAAATTCTAATCCTTTATCAATCAGCGGACGAGGAAATTTTATATTTGAAGTTCCGGTTTTTGCAAGTTTATCAATCGCAGGTCCGCCCGGATAACCAAGTCCTAACATTCTTGCAACTTTATCGTAACATTCGCCAACAGAATCATCTCGCGTAGTTCCCAGCAATTTTATATCAGTTTCGCTTTGCATATAAGCCAAAAAAGTATGTCCGCCTGAAACAAGCAAAATTGTTGCAGGATAAATAATTCTTTTTTCTTCAAGGTCAGCACTTCTGAGATGTCCGCGTAAATGATTTATTCCGATTAAAGGAATATTCCAACCTGTAGCTAAACCTTTTGCTGTATTTATTCCAACTAATAAAGAACCAATAAGTCCGGGACCTCTGGTTATTGCAATTGCAGAAATTTCTTTTGGAGAAATATTCGCTTTTTTTAAAGTTTCATGAATCGTTGGCAAAATTGCAGAAATATGTGCACGGGCAGCAAATTCGGGATAAATTCCGCCAAATTCATTATGTATATCAAGTTGGGAAGCTATTACAGACGAAAGAATATTTCCTTCTGAATCAACCAACGCAACAGCTGTATCATCACATGAAGTTTCTATTCCTAAAATTATTTTTTTCATAGATTTTTTCTTTAATTTTCTTTAAAAATTTCTTCAATTTCTTCTTTGGAAATTGCTCCTAATCGTTCAATTTTTGGAGGATTTTCTCTGAAATTTATTATTGTTGATGGAATTTCTTTTCCTTCACCGTTTTCAATAATTAAATCGGGTTTTCCATTTAATTGAGCTAAAATATCTTTAACATTAGTAGGTGTTTGTGAAATTCCATGTAAATTTGCACTTGTAACAAGTAACGCTCCTGTTTTTTCTAAAACAGAAAGTAAAACCTCATCGTTTGGAATGCGAACAGCAATTTCATCTCTATTTTTCAACCATTCCGGTTTTTCTCTTCCGGTTTTAAATCCTAAAACAAAAGTAATCGCACCCGGAACATATTTTGAATTAAACATTTTTTTGACATTATCATTAATTTCCAAACCTAAAATTTCCAAATCAGATATTTTTGCAACCATTATTGGCAAAAACATATTTCGCGGACGTTTTTTTAATTCATAGATTTTAGCAACAGCATTTTCTATAGTCGGAAGCACTGCTAATCCGTAAACAGTATCGGTTGCAATCAAAACAACAGCTCCGTTCTTTAATGCTTCTACTATATTATTTATATTTTTATTCAATTTTTTATTTTTTTTTACAAAATTACAAAAAACACAATTATTATTCTCTAATTTATCTTAAAATCTAATAATCTTAAAGTATAATATTTTACAAAGTTTCTTCAGTTACAGGCAGTGCAAATTCAGGAAATTTTAAATGTGTTTCAGTAAAAAAATTAGATTTTTCGATTAATATTTTAGCATTTCCAAACATCATTTTACTATCAATAACATTTTTGTTTTTACAAATATCAAGATTTATTATTTCTTCTCTATGTGCTCCAACGACAACAAATTCTTCTATATTTTCAATCCATTTTGGAATAATTTCTATTATTTTTCCGTACTCAATATTATTAAATAAGTTGGTGTTGTTGTAAAATCCAATATAAGCGTTATTCTTTATAGATTTTACAGAAAATATAACAGGAACTTTGTATTTTAGAGCTGCATCTAAACAGGCTAATTTCATTGAAGTAACCGAACAAACAGAAATATTCAAACTATATGCCAAACTATTTGCAAAAGCAATGCCTGTACGAACTCTACTTGTTCCACCAGGTCCAATATCAATTATTATTTCAGAAATGTCTTCAATTTTTTTGTTAATAATTTTTAATCCTTGTAAAAGCAAATAGTCTAGTTCTTGTATTTCTTCAATGGAAGATGAGTCAAATAGAATTTTGTTATTTTCGCCTAAAAATAAAGCAAATTGTCCTGCTGATGTTGATATGGCTAATTTTATCATTTTTTAGAGTTAATATTTAATTAAAATAATTTATGAGGAAACAATTTCCGTTGAAATATAAAAAAGTGTTTCTGAAATTTTTGTTAATTTATCTTCGTATTTTTCCGAATTACTATCAAATGAAATAATTCTATCATCATTTTCATTTTTTTCAAAAGAAATTTTCAAATAATCATCAAAATAATCAATGAATTTTTCACCCCATTCCACAAAAACTATTACATTGTCGAAATAATCATTTAGCCCTAAATCAATTAATTCTTCCAATGTTTCAATTCGATATAAATCAATGTGAATAATTTGATTATTTTCGGAATCATAAAAATTTGCAATGTTAAATGTAGGACTGGTAACATTTTTTTTTGATTTTAGTCCTTTTGCAATTCCTTTAACAAAGTGAGTTTTTCCTGTTCCTAAATATCCTTCTAAAATAATAATATCTCCAATAGAAAAACAATTAGAAATTTTTTTTGCAATCTCTATGGTTTCATCGGTGCTATGAGAAATGATACTAAAATTGTTCATTTTTTTACAAAAATTTTTGCTGTTTTAATACTTTTAATAAAACGTCAGAAAAGTATTCATTATTATTTTTTGGATATCTTACATCTGTAAAAACTTGTGCAAGTGTTTGTTTGTTGTTTTCAAAAATAAATTGTTTAGAGTCGTCTCGGTTTTCTTTTTCAGCATAAAGTCTGTTAATATCATCTTCGGTATAATTTTTATAAGTTTCTTTGTGAACGACAGCTTCTAAAGGTAGTCTGTCAAGAAGTTCGGGATTTTCACAGGGATATCCCATTGTAACTACTGCAACCGGAACAACTCCAATCGGCAATTTTAATGTTTCAATAATTTTATCGGCATTATAAATTGCAGTTCCTAAATAACATATTCCAATTCCGTGATTTTCAGCTTCAAGACAAGCATTTTGAGCTGCAATTATTGCATCTGTAGCTGCTGTCATAAATGAAAGAAAATTATCATAACATGGCTCTGCATTTCTAAATTTACACCATAAATTGAAACGATTAAAATCTGCACAAAAAGTTAGAACTACAGGAGCTTCTGTAACCATCAATTGATTGAAGTGTGCAGGAGCCAATTGTTTTTTTATTTCATTATCTGTTGTTGCTATAATGCTATAAACTTGCATGTTTCCTGTATTTGAAGCTCTTATTGCAGCCGTTAAAATTTCATTTAGAATATTTTCAGGAATTTGTTGTTCTTTATACTTTCTAATAGTTTTGTGTTCAAAAATTTCTTTTACCATGGTATTTCTTTTATTTTTTATTTACGATTTTAGATTATTACGCTTTGCTACATGAGGGATTTTTTGCCGTTCATTCAATTGAAAATTGAAAATTGAAAATTGAAAATTGAGAGTATTGAGATATGAAACCATTTCGTCCGTTTTTCGTCTTGTCTCTTTGTTCTTGATTCATGATTTACAGTTTTAGATTTTCTTTATATTTTTCTATTTCAATTATAAATTTTGTTCCGATATTTTTTTTGGTTTTGAAACTAATATTTGCATTATTACTTAAAAGCATATTTTTTACCATACTCAAACCGAGTCCCATTCCGGAATTTTTTGTGGTAAAATTTGGAATAAAAATTTTACTGGCAATATCGTCCGGAATTCCACAACCATTATCACGGATTTCTATTAAAAATTTATTTTCTTGTTCAATAATATTAATCGAAATTTCGCCGTTTTTGTCCTGAGAAATAGCTTGAATTGCATTTTTAATAATATTATTAAAAACTCTTAACATTTGTTCCCTATCGGCAAATATAAAATAATTTTTCCCCGAATCAAAGTTTTGTATAATCTCTAAATTATTACGTAAATTATTAAATAAACTAACTGAATTTTGTATAATTTCTTTAATATCGCATTTTGTTTTTTGAGCAATCGGCATTTTTGCAAAATTTGAAAATTCAGATGCTATATTCGACAGAGTGTCAATTTGTTCAATAATATTATTTGCCATTCTAACAAAATTGTTCTTCCAATTTTCATCATCTTGCTTATAGGTTTGAAGAAGAAATTGTAAATTCAGTTTCATTGGAGTAAGTGGATTTTTAATTTCGTGAGCAATTTGTTTTGCCATTTCTCGCCAAGCAGTTTCTCGTTCCGACTGTGCTAACTTTTCGGCAGAAACACTCAATTCGTCTATTTTATTGTTATATTCATCTATTAAACTTCTTATTTCATCATTTTTTGAATAAATTATTTTTTCGTTTTTTTCATTTAGTTTCATTGACCTCAATTTATCCTGAATTAGTGCTAATGGTTGCGAAATTTGTTGAGAAATAATAAGTCCGATAAAAATAGAAATTAGCAACAATATGAAAAAAATATTAATATAAGTAGTAACAAAATTAGAAATTTCAGAAATATATTCGTTTTGTCGAACAAAAGAAGGCAGATTTAGATAGGCAATAATTTGACTTTCATCATTTCTAAAAGGAAAATATGCAGATAAAAATCCTACATTGTCAATTTTATCTTTAAAATAGCTAAATCCTTTTTTATTAATTATCAAATCATTATATGCTTGTGGATGTATATATCGTCCTTTTAACCCGAAATCATAAAATTCTGTTCGTGACGAGGATATTAATATTCCTTTAAGGTCGTAAACATTAATATCTGTCAAATAAATATTTGACAGGTCAATTAAATATTTATTTAATTCATGAATATCTGTATAATTAATACTACCGCCTAAATTGATAAAAGTTTCAAGGTCAAAAACAATAGATTTTATTTTTTCTTGCAAAATAGCTTCTTGTTTTTGTTTGTAAGTTTGATTAATAAAATATACCGAAATAAATCCTAAAACTAATAGCGACAAAAGCATTGTTAAAACAGAAGAAAGATAGATTTTAATTCTTAAATTTAATATTTTTCTTTTGCTATCAAATGCTATTTTTTTAATAAAACGATAAAAATTAAACAAAATAAATGAAACTATAAAAATATAAGCAAAAGAAATAAAATCGTTAAATAGTTGATTATAAGGTTTTCGTAAAACGATAAAATTTTCATCATCTGACTTATATGTGAAGTTAATATATCCATTTTCTTTAGTAAAATAATAATCTATAGTGTCGATATTTTCTATAAAAGTTGAGTAATTATCTTCAAATTGATACTTAGTTTTTATTAAATTATTGTTATTATATTTTAGATAATTATATAATTTTAAATCTTTTTCAACAATTAAACGTTTGTCAAGCAGTAGTTCCGGATATCCTAAACCTTCACTAAAAACTTTACTTTTAAGTTCTAAAAATATTCTAAAATTATTTGAATCTTTAAATGAATCTCCAATTTCTCCTATATAATAAGTTGTTCCATCGATATTTTTAATAAAATAAAAATCACTATTTGAAATTTTTATACCTTTTTTTTGAATAATACTATCAAAATAATGAAAACAATTTGCTTTTAATCCGCTGTAAAATTCTATAGAATCATCTGAATTACATATAGTTAAATAAGATTCATATTTATTGAAATATCTTTTGTTTTTTATTTTATTATTAATATAATTGTCAATGTTAGTATAATCATGATTATTTATTAATTCTTGAAATTCAGAATTATTTTTTAATTCATCTTCGGTTTGTTTTAGAAAATATTCTGCAATAATGTCGCTATCATCAGCTAAATTATATAAAAGAATTTTATTTTTTTCTTTTTCTTTAATTAATGATAGATGTGAGAAATTAAGTGAAATAATTGCTGAAATAATTATAAAAAATATAATTTTATTTGTATAACTATTTTTATTTTTTAGTATGAAAAAAGTAATAAATGAGTAAAATAGCAGGAATAAAATATTGAAAATAATTAGAGAAAATGTATCAATATTATCAAAATAATAGATTTTTCCTGTTGCAAAAAAGAGTATTAATAAAATTATTATTACAATATAAGACAAATAATCTTTCAATAATTTTTCTAACTTAATAAATATAATAGCAAAACTCAATAATAAAATTAATAAAACTAATGACCCTAAAACACTAAAAATATTTAAAACAAATATATTAGAAAAATCAAAAGAAATTGAAGAATTTATTACTAATCCATAAAAAATTATTGAAGTTATTTTAACAGAAAGTATCATTAAAATAGCTATTGATATATTTAAAATGATTTTTAATGGACGTTTTTCTTGTATTTTAAGATAAATTATCAAATTATTATAGAAAAATATGGAGAAAATAAAAAACAATACAATATTTAAAGTTAAGTCGGCAAGAGAAGGAAATAGAAATGATTGTCCAAAAACATTAGGATTGAAAAAATCTAAATGTACTAAAGTTGAAAAACAATTGAAGTATAATAAAAATAATCTGCTTAATATTATTATAAATGAAAATAAAATAAATATGCCTAAATTGTTTTTTTTGTATTTTTTCACAAAAACATTCAAAATGCTAAATATCAGTAGATAAAATAAAACTATTGATGCAACGAGAAAAAAATTTAGTACAACGTTATTTTCTTCTTTATGATTATTTGGAACCGATAAGTAGAAAAATTCATTTGAATCAGGTATATTGATTTTAGTGGCGTTATTTATAAAATCTGTTGATAAGATTATGTTTTTTTGTAGTTTGAAATCAGGAAAATAATCATAAAAAAGATTGTCGTTTAAATAAGAATATTCT
Source organism: Bacteroidales bacterium (assembly GCA_031284905.1). Classification (GTDB taxonomy): domain Bacteria; phylum Bacteroidota; class Bacteroidia; order Bacteroidales; family ML635J-15; genus Bact-19. The sequence goes on along the minus strand of JAITXI010000168.1, from coordinate 1,374 downwards.
TTTTTTATTTGAAATAAACTAACAAGTGAATAATTATCAAGATTAACCGAACTACAAAGATACCAACCATTGTTGAGATTAATAATTTTTTTATCAAAAAAATGTAGAGTTGCACTGGTAGGAATCGGAATATCGTTTGTAGTCCAAATGTTTAATTCGTTGTTAGAATAAAAAAATAATCCTATTCCTTCTTCTTTATATAAATTTTTTTCAAGTGAACAGAAATAATTATGTAATTTTTCAGGATTATTTTTTTCAATTTCAATAACTTTATCTAAATAATTATTTAGTTTATTATTTTTTTCATTTATTACCCTTTCTATAAGATTTTTATTGATATTTTCATCAACACTAAAAGGATAATATAACTTTATTATAATTAAAGATACGAGTGAAATAGTAAATAAAAATAATACTATAAAGAAAAAAATAATTCTAAATTTTTTCATTAGAATTTATTAAATTTTGAATATAATTTCCAAAGAAAAAATAGCAACTATCTATCCAATCTGGAATTTCTAATCCGAAAGTATTGATTATTTTATTTTTATTTAAAACGCTGAAAATTGGTCGTTTGGCTTTTGTTGGAAATTCATTAGTTAAAATCGGAATTATTTCGATATTGTCTTCGCTCATATAAAGGAGAGTTTTTGCAAAATCATACCAAGAAGCTACTCCTTGATTAGAAAAATTATAAATTCCATAATGCCAACGATTTATGTCAAAATAATAATTACAAATAGCTAAAATTGCGATAGCTAAGTCGCCGGCATAAGTTGGAGTTCCAATTTGATCGTAAACAACTTTTAACTGATTTCTTGTTTCTGATGCTTTTATAATTGATAAAGCAAAATTTTTTCCATATTCGCTATACAACCAAGAAGTTCTTATTATTAAAGTTTTTGGATTTTCTTGCACGGCATTTATTTCTCCTTCAAGTTTTGATTTTCCATAGACAGAAATCGGATTTGGAATATCTTCTTCAGTGTAAGGAGTGTTTTTATTTCCGTCAAAAACATAATCTGTAGAAATATGAATGAATTTTGCTTTAATATTTTTTGCACATTTTGCCAAAAATTTTGTAGCTTCTGCATTAATTTTATAAGCATTTTCTGTGTCAATTTCTGCTTGCTCTACATTTGTATAGGCTGCACAATTAATAACAATATTTGGTTTTTCTTTGGCAAATTTTTCTTCAATTTGTTGATAATCAGTTATATCAAGTTCATCAATATCTGTAAAAACGAATTCTATATCTCTTACATTTTTTATATAATCTTGTATTTTTCTTCCTAATTGTCCGTTTGCTCCGGTAATTAATATTTTTTTGCTCATGCTTGGACTAAAGTCGTTCATATTAAAAATTTATTTCTG
>JAITXI010000159.1 GCA_031284905.1 Bacteroidales bacterium | reverse complement strand
ATAAGGAATAAAAGTTTTGGAGAAGGTAGCAAAGCCTTGTTAAACAAGAAAGTTGAAAAACAAATTGTTTGATTAATTTTACAGCCGAAATCTTAAATAGGCTTTAAATTGATAAGGGGCATTTGAGAGTGTATGCTTGAAAATGTCGGTAAAGTTGAACGTGGACTTCAATGATGCCTAAAGGTTAAATTTATAATGTTCACAAAACTCTCATTGCGAAGTGTGTAGTGAGAAAAATTAAATAATCATCCATAAATATTAAATAATATGGAAAAGAAAAATAGTAAAATAGAAAGTATTTTATCAGACAGAGCAATTAAAGTATTAGAACACCAAGAAAAAATTTTTGGTGGAGCAAACGGGATTCCTTTATCTATAATAATAAAATATTACAACATAAAATATTAGTTAATAGCAAAATTGTTAATACTCCAACTAGTATTTATGATTTTATTAGCTATTATAAATATTATAAAAATTAACTGTATGAGAATTAATGTAAAAATAATTACTATTATTAGTGTTTTCTTATTTCAAAGTTGCGGAGCGATTTGGATATGTAAAGAAACAAAATACAACTTTAAAAATTCTGACAAATATAACAATTTAACAAATATAACAATTGATGAATTAAAACAATTAATAGTTTCGGATACTTCTCATTATAAAGTTTTAATTTTGTATAGTCCATGTTGTGGACCTTGTACTGCGCACATGGAAAAAACGTATAAAGAAGTGTATAATAATAATTCATCAGTTAAATTTTATTTTGTTAATGAAAGTTGTGGCGGATTAAACCATGTAGAAGAATTTATAAATTATTATGGTTATAAAGAAACATTATACTACATCAAAGATAGTTCAAAAAATTATAAATGGAATAATATAGAAAGATACAACAATATTATTAATTATCTTTTTGAAGAAAATACATCAAAAAAAATAACCGGAACTTATGGAATACCGATTTCTTGTGTAATAAGTAAAGATAATAAATTAAAAAAAATGCTTTGTCATTATTCAAATGAAAGTGATACAATTTATAGATATATACCTTTACCTCTACATAGCATTGGTTCGCAAAAAATAAAAGAAATAGATTATGTTAAAATAGACTCTATTAATATTTTAAAATATGAATATTGCACCCCGAAAGGCTGTATTTTATATTAAAAATTTTGCAAAAATTTGTTTCAAAAAAAATAATAATATAACAATAGATTCATATTTAAAACATAAAGCAGATGAAATTCTTAAAGCAATCAATAAATAAATATAGTTTGTTAATAATTTTGTGTTTTAGTCTAAATTTAATTTCTTTTTCACAGAATATAAGTAGAGAAGAAAAAATATACGGACTTTCAAAACTGTGGAGTGAAATCACCTATAATTATCCGTATTATGAGCACATTCCATTCGATTTTGATAGTTTGTATGTAGATTACACTACAAAAGTAATTAATTCCGAAAGCGATTACGAATATTATCGTTTACTTCAAAGATTTGTTTGTTCCTTGCATGAAGGACATACAGCCGTTGTTTTTCCAACAGGAATTAGTAAAAAAATTAAACAGTTTCAATTATGGTGTTATCGTGTGAATAACAAAATTTACGTAATTAGAAGTGGCTCTTATACTAATGAATCAATTATTAATAGAACAAATTTTTCAGATTTTTTTTCTAATGTTGAGGAAGTTGATGAAATTCCGATAGGTTCAGAGGTTTTGACAGTTAATAGTATACCTATTCATAATTTTATTGATTCTGTGATTTTTCCATATTCTCCTGTTAGAAAAGAAATAAGGTATAAATATTTATGTGAAAGTATGTTTTGGTATTATTCAAAAGATACAATAATATCAGTTGGAATAAAACGTCCTGACGGAGTTGAAAAAACATTTTTGATTAATTGTGTTAAAGATGTTTGTCCGAGATGGAACAAAGGATTTAATCCATATCCAAGTGAAAATAAATTAGAATTGTTAGATAGTAATATTTTTTATGTACATTTTAAAGATTTTTTGGATTATGATTTTTTGAATTCTTTTTCTGCGAAAGGAGATTCTATTCTAAAAACAAAAGGACTTGTTATAGATTTAAGGCATTGTATTGGCGGTTATAATTATAATCCTAGATTGTTACCTTGCTTTTGTTCAGATAGTGTTTTTCCATGTGTTGTAGAAAGTAGAAAAATAGAACCTGTTAAAAGATTACAGATGGTAAATGTTGATAATAATACGAATAGCATTTATAATATTAAGTATGGTTCTCAAATGGAAACATCAAAGAATGAACATTTTTGTTTATACAGGCAAGATACATTCCCAAATCCTATGTGGCAAATTGATGAACAATATATCTATAAAGGAAAAATAGCGATTTTAACAGATGAACAAACGGCAAGTGCGGCGGAATTTTTTATACTTGGAATGAAACAGTTAACAAAAGCTGTTATCATTGGCAGTCCAACTTATGGTAGCACTATGTCTGCATTTAAAATTCCTTTGCCATACGGTGGAGAAGGACATATTATGTCATGTCGAATGCTTAATCCGGATGGCTCTATTTTTAAAGGTATAGAGCCGGATATTTATTTTGAGCCAACTATTGAAGAAGTTATTTCAGGAAAAGATGCAATGCTTGAAAAAGCAATAAAATATATTCTGGAACAAAATAACTAAAAAGTAATATTAATATGGGACACACGTATTTTATGGGAACAAAATGAAAATCCAATATTTTTTAGTTATTATTTAAACAAGGAAATGTCGTAATAAAAGAAGAATTTGTTCAAAAATTGTCCGTTAAGACATAAATATCAATAAAAGACAAAAACCGAAAAAGAAATCTTCGTTAGGGGATTCACAAATATAAGTTTTTGTAAATTATATTTAATCCCTATAGAAAAAAGTAAAAAAGCCTCCTGACTTTGACAATGATTAATCTTCCTGAACGGTTTTTCTTTCTTCGTATAAACATAGTGCAAAGATAGCACTTTTTTGAGATTACGTCACCCATTTTGGTAACGCAAAAATCATAAACAATTGAAATATAATGATTTAATCGCAATCTTTGAAGTGTCAAAGTCAGGAGGCTTTTATTATAAGTCTCACAAGTAGCACTTATCCATTTCAAAGCCGATTGTTTTATATCCCACCGCAAATCCTAAAGACAATCCACCACGACCTGCAAACAAGTCTAAAACAGTTTCTTGTTCCGTTTGTTTAGGCTGCAAAGTATCATTGATATGTCTTACATATTCGGTCATCAATTTTTCACTTGTAGCAAAGATAGTATTTTCTTTTATATTTGAAAATAATTTTTTAGTTGTTATAAAATTTATTTTACGGCAATAGTTTCAATTTCCACTAAAACACTCATAGGAAGTCCTTTTACAGCAAAGGCAGCTCTTGCCGGAGGATTTTCGGAATAATATTTTCCATAAATTTCGTTCATTGCTTTGAAATTTTCCATATCACTCAACAAACAAGTTGATTTTACTACATTAGCAAAACTATATCCTGCTTTTTCTAAAATTGCAGAAATATTTTTCATTACTTGTTCTGTTTGAGCGATTATTCCTTCCGGAATTGTTCCTGTTTCGGGATTTATTGGAATTTGTCCTGAGATATACAAGGTTCCGTTTGCTTCAATTGCCTGACTGTAAGGTCCAATTGCTTTTGGTGCTTTTTCTGAATTTATTATTTTTTTCATTTTATTATTTTTTAAGATTATATTATTATTTTAACAAAAATTCATATTCATAAACTTTTGCTTCAATTTTCTTTGCCAAAATTTTTAATTTATCGCGTAATTTTTCAATTAATTCGCTATATTTTTCGTCAGCACTAGCAATATTCATTTTCCCTTTTTCGTTTCTTCCTTGAAAATATTCTCGAATATCGTAAAGAGAAGCATTAACGTTGCAATTTGGCTGTTTATGATAATATTTCCATAATTCACGACCGGCATCAAAAACGGCTTGTGCTTCAGGAGAAAATCTTTTTGGCATCACTTCATATTCAGCTTGTGGTTCCATTACGGTAAACAAATTCAATTGTCTTGGATTGCTTACGCCGCCTCCAAAATTCGGTTTTTTGTTTAAAAGAAAATTAGTCATAAAATTACTTTCAAATTTGTCGCGTGCATCTACTTCTTGCTCTGTAAACGGAATCCAATGATTTACACCATATTTTGATTGAATGTTGTTGTTGAAAAGCGTATAGGCAAGACAATCGTTTTGAAATTCCGTGTCTGTTTTCCAACCATCATTTGGATAGAGAAATTGGTCGCGGTCGTTGAGCCAAGTAGCGGGAATACATTTTCTAACTGCGTAATAAATGCAAAATGCGCTTAAATTATCTTTCTTGATTTCTTTACAATATCGCTGTTGCGGTTTTGATAAAATTGAAAATTTATTATTATTTTGAAAATCTGGAGGATAAAAAGAAATATAACCAATAGTATCGCCTGTTGTTTTTAATTTTGTCGCCCAATCGTTAATACTTTTTGATAAATTGCCATAAAAAACTTTTTCTCCTTCAACTTTTCCTGTCTTGTCAACAATATCACAAGTTGTCGTTTCAATTTTTCCTTTGGAATTCAAATCCCAAATAGTGAACCCGATTGGAAATTGCCCTTTCACGTTGTCGAAAGTGTTGGCAGGAACTACAAATCCTTTCAAAAAGGCTGCTCGAAAAAAATCACGAAATTTTTTGTAATTTACTCCATTCAAATATGCTAATTTAGAAAAAAAAGCAAGTTTGGCATTCGGAATTTCTGCATATATTCTCGTTGTAAAATGAGCCGACAACTCATTCACGGCATTTCCTATAATTGAAATATATTTGTCGTGTGTTTTGTGTGAAGTTGAAACTCCTGTTTTATTTGACCTCGTGCCTGTTATAGTTCCGGAAGAAGCTGCTTCTGCATACGGCGGATTAATATAAACTACCAATTTTTTTTGTTTTTCTTCATCGTTGATAATATCTTGCAAACCTTGCGGCAACTTGGAAAAAACATCATTCAGAAAATCAAATTGAAAAACATGGCTTTCCAACATATTTGCACCGTTTTTTATTCTATCTTTCATCACATCAACGTCTTGTCTGTCCAAAGTAGAAGCCCAAATGTTGTATTTGTTGGTTAAACCTGTCAACAGGTTTCCTGTTCCGGCGGCACAATCCCATATATAATATTCGTCTTGCCAATCTTCTCCAAAAACTTTTGCTAAATATTCCTGACTTTTTTCTACCCAAATTCTTGGCGTAAAAAAACTCCCTTTGCGTTCTCTAACATCTTGCGGAACAAGTAAATCGCGACGATTTACAATATAATCCCAATATTCTTCTCGTGGTGGTCGTTCATATCTGTTCCAAAATTGTTTGTGTGCTTTCTGATTATCCGAAAAACCTGTTGTCTTAAAATTCTTAAAACCAGATTCGTCAATCATTCTGTCTAATTCGTAATGGTCTGATTTTAATAAAACAAATAATTTGTCTTTTAATGTTTTATTTCCATCCGAAAGTAAATCTGCAAGATAAAAATCGCCGTCAATAATGCCGTATTTTTTAGCTAAATCCCAGCTATCTACTTGAATTGTCGGTTTGACGTTTTCTAACCATTTATTGTAAATTATGACAAAATTATTTTTGTCAATTTTTATTTTATTAGTATTGTTATCGCTCCAAATATTTGTAAAATTTTCAAGTATAAATTTATGAAGTTCTGTTTCGTCTTTTTCAAAATCGAAAATTAAAGTATCATTATCGATAACATTTTTTACTTGTTCGTAAAT
>JAITXI010000157.1 GCA_031284905.1 Bacteroidales bacterium | reverse complement strand
ATAACCTCGAAGGTTTCTTACACTTAATCCGTGGTAACGAATAATTCTAAAACTTTCATAATTTTTTATATAAAAACGGACGAATCTTTCGCCCGTTTTTTTATAAATAAATATTAAATTTGTATCAAATTTACTTATACAAAAACGCTATCAAATTAGAAGATAATATTATTCATAAACATGCTATAGTTGAATAATTTGTTTATAATATTATATATTATGACAGCGGTTTAGTATTAATGTTTGCCTCCACGTTTGACATTGTTTTTCTACGAGACCCCAAGTTTATTGAATTTTTCTACTGTTTTGTAAACTTTGTTCTCTGTAATACAAAGAATATCTGCTATTTCAGATGCTTTTTTACATTAATTTACTATAACAGAAAAACTATTTGTCAGTCCTTGAAATCATATATTGATTTTTGGCTGTTCATTATTTTTTTTAATTCTTGTTCCGATAAATACGGATGAATTTTTAGTTTATAAATATTATTCTTATTTTCTGCTAAAACAAACCCAAATCCAACTTAGCTTCATCGCTTAATTTACTTTTATCCCAAATTGGTTCAAAAACAAGATTTACTTTTACCGAATTTATAGTCTCAAGACTATTTAATCGAAAATATACTTCTGAAAGTAAATCGTCTGCCATAGGACAATTGGGAGCTGTCAAGGTCATGTCTATTACAACATCTGATTTTTCGTTAATATCTATTTTGTAGATTAAACCTAAATCATAGATATTTACAGGTATTTCAGGATCAAAAATAGTTTTTAATGTTTCGATAATTTGTTGTTCGAGGTTGTTTTTATTTTCCATAATTTTATTTTTTATTTTACGATTTATGATTTTAGATTATTCCGCTTTGCTGCATAAGGGGTTGCTTTCAGCGAGGGCTTCGCCGTTTGCCGTTCATATAATTGAGAATTGAAAAAGGAAAATTGAGATATGAGACCTTTCGCCTCTTTGTCCATTCTACTTTCGCTTGTTTTGAAACGCCAGCGCATAATATCTCATTTGCTTAATCATTGATAATAAACCGTTTGATCGTGTTGGCGATAAATGTTGTTGTAATCCTGTTTTTTCAATAAAATACAAATCTGCGGATAAAATATCTTCCGGTGATTGGTCAGATAAAACTTTTATTAATAGCGAAACAATTCCTTTTGTAATAATGGCATCACTATCAGCTGAAAAAACTATTTTTTCATTTATCAATTCGGCATTCAACCAAACCTTCGACTGACATCCGTCAATTAAATTTTGATTTGTATGAAATTTATCATCTAATGAATTTAGATTTTTCCCTAAATCTATAAGATATTCATATTTATCCATCCAATCATCGAAAACAGAAAAATTCTGAATAATTTCGTCCTGAATTTCGTTAATTGTCATATTACAAAAGTGCCTCTAATTTACTTTTATACTGTTCTTTTGAAAGTGCTCCAACAACTTTTTCAACTTGTTGTCCATTTTTTACAAAAATAATTGTGGGAATATTTCTGATTCCGTATTTTAAAGAAATGTCATTATTATTGTCAACATTTACTTTTGCAACTAATGCTCTACCTTCAAATTCTGCTGCAATTTCTTCAATATACGGCATAATTGCTTTGCAAGGTCCGCACCATGTTGCCCAGAAATCCAATAACACCGGTATTTCTGATTTTAGAACTAATTGTTCAAAATTTTCTGATGTAATTTCTATCATATTATTATTTTTTTATATATCTATTGAGTATGTTCCTTTTCCTTCTAAAAAATATTTTTCTACAAAGTTAATAATTTTTTTACTAAAATAAAAAGAATTAGATGAAACAAATTGTACACATTCTGTTTCCGAAGAACCAAGAATAATAAAATTTATTTTTGTTTTTCCTTCTTTATTAAAATCTTTACAAATCTCCATAAATTCAGTTGTAAATTCATCTGTAATATCGTCAACTTTCATGATGAGAGTTAGTTTTGAGAACGGAGGTTCCTCAAGATTATAAACGTTTTCAACATTAAAAAATGTTCTGTCGGATTTTTTTACATAATTAAAACTTGCCTCTAAATAAATCGGTAAATTTATTTTAAAAATTGATGTATAATATTTAATTTGATCTCCAAATATTGCAAAAGAATAAGAATTTTCTAAACGGTCAGAGATTGAAATTCTCATTAATTCCCTACCTGTTTTTGTTACATTTTTTTCTATAGCAGTTATCAAAACTATCATTGCAAAATTTTTCTCTTGATTTTTTTCTTTTAGATCAAGTTCATCTAAATTACAAAGTTTAAAATCTTTATTTTCAAGAAAAATTTTTGCTTCATCTAAAGGATGACTGCTGAAAAAAAATCCAATAGCATCTTTTTCTTTTTTTAAAAATTCTATTTTATTTACTTTTTCAACATTTTCCGGAATTGGAAATTCCACAGCAATTTCATCACCAAACAGAGATGGAACACTTTCTTTTCCTCTCTTTCCGAATCGGATTAAAGTTTCAATAAAAGGCTCTGATGTTTTTTTTTCATTCGCAAAATATTGTTCTCTTTTAATATTAGGGAAACAATCAAAAGCACCTGCAGAAACAAGTGCTTCTAAACTTCCTTTGTTTACTGTTGATAAATTTATTCTTGAAACAAAATCGTAAACATTTTTATAATCTCCATTGTTTTCTCGTTCGCTTACAATTTCTTTTGCGGCAAGATTTCCAACATGACTAATTCCTGCAAGACCAAAATGAATTGCTCCATCTGCATCAACTGTGAAATCAATATCAGAATTATTTACATTAGGACCAAGAATTTTTATTCTCATTCTGTAACATTCTTGCATGAATTTTGAAACTTCAGATATATCTTTTATGTTGCGAGTTAAATTTCCTGCTAAAAATTCTGATGGATAATGAGTTTTAAGATATGCTGATTGATATGCAACCCAAGAATAACAAGTAGCATGAGATTTATTAAAAGCATATTTTGCAAATTCAGCCCATTCATTCCAAATTTTTTGTAATTTTGAGTCCGGACCAAATCCTTTCGCTTTAGCACCGTTTAAAAACAAGACTTCAAGTTTATCCATTTTGTCCTTTAATTTTTTTCCCATAGCTTTCCGAAGTTCATCAGATTGTCCTTGAGTAAAACCTGCCAAATCACGACTTAAAAGCATCACTTGTTCTTGATAAACTGTAATTCCATAAGTTGCTTTTAATCTTTTTTCCATTTCAGGGAAATCATATTCTATTTTTTCTGTTCCGTGTTTTCGGTTGATAAAAGAAGGTATTTTTTGCATGGGTCCGGGTCGATAAAGAGCGTTCATGGCAATAATATCTTCAAAATTTGTTGGTTGTAAATCTTTTAAATATTTTTGCATTTGAGGACTTTCAAACTGAAATATTCCGATTGTTGCTCCGGCGCTAAATAATTCATAAACTTCGGGGTCATCAATTGGAATTGCATCAATATCAACATCTATTCCTTTTGATTTCTTAATATTTGATAATGTTTCTTTTATGATATTTAGAGTTTTGAGTCCAAGAAAATCCATTTTGATAAGACCAACTTCTTCAACAGTAGAACCTTCGTATTGAGTAACCATTACATCTTCTCCGGTTTCTTTATCTTTAGCCGTACTAATAGGTACTACATGCGTGAGGTCTTCTGCTCCAATAATAACACCACAAGCATGAACTCCGGTTTGACGAATTGTTCCTTCCAACATTTGAGCATAATTGAGAGTAATTGGAATAATTTCATTTGAAGATTGTAATTCTCTTTTTAAATCATCAATTTTTTCATAACAATTTTTCAAATTCAATTCCGGTGATTTTCCTGTTTTTGGGTCTTCCGGCAACTTATCAGGAATCATTTTTGTCAATCTATCGGATTCAGCAACAGAAAGTCCATAAACTCTTGCTACATCTTTTATTGAAGATTTAGCAGCCATTGTTCCAAAAGTAATAATATGAGCAACTCGATTTTGTCCATATTTATCTGTAACCCATTTCAAAACTTTTCCACGTCCATCATCGTCGAAATCAATATCAATATCAGGCATTGAAATTCTATCCGGATTAAGAAATCTTTCAAAAAGCAAATCATATTTTAATGGGTCTATATCTGTTATTTTCAAGCAATAAGCCACAACAGAACCTGCAGCAGACCCACGTCCCGGACCAACAGAAACGCCCATTTTTCGAGCTTCCGCAATAAAATCTTGAACTATTAAAAAATATCCCGGAAATCCCATTTTTCTCATAACTCCCAACTCAAATACTATTCTCTCTTCAATATCACTTGGAAGTTGATCTCCGTATCGTTTAGCTGCTCCTTCAAAAGTCAATTTTTCCAAATAATCTGCTTCTAATTTAATTCTCAAAGCATTATTATAACCACCTATTTTTTCTATATTTCCGTTAAATTCCTGACACAATACTTCTTCCGAATATTTTTCCTTATAATCTTCTTCTGTTCCGAAATTTTTCGGGACATCAAATTTTGGCATCATCAATGTCCGGTTTATTTCATAAAATTCTATTTTATCTTTAATTTCTTTTGTATTATTTAAAGCCTCAGGAACATCTCTAAAAATAGCTTCCATCTCTTCCGGAGTTTTCAACCATTCTTGCTTAGTGTAGAGCATACGTTTTTTATCATCAATTTTTTTTCCTGTACTCGTACAAATTAAAATCTCATGTGCATCTCCATGAAATTCTTCAACAAAATGAACATCGTTTGTAGCTATTATTTTAGTATCAGTTCGTTTTCCTAATTCTACAATAGCTTTATTTACAGCTTGTTGAAAACGGAAAACACTAGTGTTAGCATTTTTCTTGTCGGTTTTATGTCGTTGCAATTCAAGATAAAAATCGTCTCTAAAAACTTTTTTAAACCATTTTATACTTTCTTCTGCTTTCTCAATATTTTCTTCCGAAACAACTATTGCTTCTTCAAAACCTGATTCTTTATTTTCATCTTCATCAACATCACGAGCAGCACTCCCTAAAAGTAATTGCGGAATTTCTCCGCCCAAACATGCCGAACAAACGATTAATCCTTCGCTATATTTTTCAAGTAAATTTTTATCTATTCTTGGTTTATAATAAAAACCATTAAGCCACGATTCTGAAGATAATTTACAAAGATTCTGATACCCTTTAAAATTTTTTGCTAATAAAATTAGATGCCAACCTCCTTTATCTTCTTTGAAATTTTTATCTTTACACGACATTTCACGCCTTGCAACATAAGCCTCACAGCCAATAATTGGCTTGAACAATTTCGACTTTTCTTCCTCAATTTTCAATAATATTTCAGATTTTTTTTCATCGGAAATATTTCCAATTTTTATTTCTTCCTGAAGAGAATTTATTTTTTCTTTATGTTTCTTATTAGTTTTTGAAATATAATCGTGAAATTCTTTAACTCCAAACATATTCCCGTGATCAGTTAATGCAATAGCATTCATTCCTGTTTTTTTTGCTTTATCAACTAAACCTGAAATAGTGGACATTCCGTCTAAAATCGAATAATAAGAATGCACGTGAAGATGTGTAAAGTCTGTCATAAAATTAATTTTTCCGATTTTATAAATTTAGCACTTTTTTAGTTTCTTTTAAAATATTTATTCGTTTTTTATTAACAATCTCGCTAATACTTTCATGCCTGATTTATCTCTTTTGATTTTCATTCATTATATAATACCATTTACACATACAAATCAGTCCAAAATTTCAATAGCATTCAGTAATCAGTACTGAATACCAAATAACTTTCAGAATGAAATAAATTTATAAATGGTATAACGTACATAAATTTCCTTTTTCAATAACTAAATTATAGTTTGAAATTGGCGGACATAAATATTGATATATACAATTGGCACATGGTTTCATTTTTCTTGTTTTGAACCAACATGGATTATTTAACAAATTTTTTTGCAAAATATCTGTCCAGTCGTTTTCTAAATTACCTAAAGATACAAAATTTGGATTTGCATATATTTTATTATCCGGTAAAAAATATAATTTTCCAAAAAATAGTTTATTAGACTGCATATTTGAAAAAATTTGTTTATTAGAAATTACACCTTGTTCAAAAATGTCTTTATCATCTATAAACACATTTTCTTTGAAAAAATCAATATTATGTTTGTTATAAAACGGAATGATATTTTTGTTAAAATTGGCATTAATTAATTTTAACGTTTCCAATTCCGAAACATCTTTGTCGGAAGTAACTAAAAATGATAAAGAAAAATCTATATTTTTTTTCTTAAGAAAAGAAATCATTTTATTGATGTTTATCTCATCGCAAGGGAAATCTATCCAAAAAGTAAAATTATTGTTTTCAAACGTATTATTTTCAAAAAAACTTTCTTCAAAATCAAGGTAATAAGCATAATGAGAAATAAAAATACTTGAAAAATGTTCTGTAATAATTTTATAATCGGAATATCTGAAATAATCGCCAATAATATTAATCGTTTTTAGTGGAAATTTTATTTTTGATATAGCATTTATTAATTTTATTGCATCAATATCTTTTTTTTTATCACAATCATAAGGAAACAAAAATTGTCTAATTCCGTTTGAATTTAATATCTCGTTTTTACAAAATGTAGATTTTCCTAAAACAATATTTATCTGATTTATTTGCGAAGATATTTTGTTAATAGAATCAATACTTTTTAAATACTTTTTATCATACATTACTTTCGTTTCAAAAGGGATAAGAAAGGGTTTTTCGCCAAAATGAACATCAAGCATAAATAATTGTTTGCATTTATCAATAAACTTTCTAATTTCTAAAGAATTTTTATTTTCTTCAAATTTAATTATACGTAATTTGTTGTTTTTCAGCAGTTTGCTTAAAAATAGCAATAAATTTTTATCTTTTATTGTTTCTATAATTTTATCACCGGATAAAGTATTATAAAGTAAAATTTGTTTGTTTTTTAAAACACTGTAAACGTATGGCTCTATATAAAGAAATGATTTATTCATAAATAAAGTTTTTTATTATTTTTGTATAAAAATTTGGAAATTTTTCGCAAAATGACCAATAAAAAGATAAAAAATCGGAATGGCTATTTTTTGAAATAAAATTTGGGCAAACAATTGAATCGTCATCTTTTATTATACTTGCAAAAAAGCATGATTGACAATAAATAAAATTATAACAATTTGCACATTGTTTTTGCATTTTTAAGAAATAATTATTGTATTGGGCTGCGATTTCTTTTGTATTTATCTCAATTTTTTCAGAAGTGATTTTTCCAAAAACAAATCTGAAATTTATTCTTTCACAAGGATAAATATTTCCTTGAGCAGAAATAAATATTTTTTTAGAAAACGGAGAGCAAGAACCTGTAGGATAATATTTTGTCAGATATTTTTCATTTGTTATTTCAGAATAATTATTGCTAATTATTCCAAAATAATTTTTAAAAAACATCATAAAATTTATAGGAGAACTAGTTGAAACAAATTTTTTATAATCCTTATTACTTTTTATTATTTCATAAATGCCGGTTGGTTGATATTGAAACAAATTTTCATTTTTTTTGTCTAATACTTTTGCGACAGAACTTCTGGTTGATTTTATAAAATTTTTATTAAAAAATTCATTTACTTGATATTCATTGTTTTTATCATGAAGTACTGTGCTGAAATTTACGTTTTTAAAGTAAAAATCCGTAAATTTATCTTGAATTAATTTTATATTACTTACAACTTTATCATAAGAGGTCCGGTTTTTATTAAATACACGATAAGAATTATTTTCAGCATTTCCATCCAAACTTATTGTGAGCCAAAAATCATTTTCAACTAAAAAATCTATGTATTTATCAAGCAAAATTCCATTTGTTGTCATAATGAATTGAAAATTCAGTCCGGTTGTTTTTGAAATTGTTTTTAAATAATTAACAATTTCTATTACTGTGTCAAACCGTAAAAGAGCTTCTCCTCCATAAAAACCGATAACTATTTTTCTATAAAAATTATTACTGTCGGAAAGCCACTTTAATACAAAATAATCAATTGTTTTTTGTGCTAATTCGTAGTCTAAATCAATATATTCACGTGCAGAATGTACAGAATAATTATCTCCATACACACAATATCTACATTTTAAATTACATTTTTCTGTTATTTCAAAAGTTAAATTTTTAACATTGTTTAACGAATCTTCTATGTCCGTTTGTTTTATTTTCCCTGAAAGTACTTCTTTTGTATCAATTTCTTTGAAAAAATCATTTTCCTTTAAGAAAATATATTTGTTATAATAATAAGATAATTCTTTTTTGTTGTATATTTTATTTTTGAACGTAATCACGTTTTGTTCTATAAAATCAATATTTTGTTGGCTTTCTGCAAGTTTATTAACAATAAATTCTAAACCGGGAGATAAAAGAATTGTTTGCTGTTTGTAAAAACTATACAAATATGTGTTACCGTTATCTGTATTATATATTGTGTAATTCATTATTTTGCTTTGTTTAATAATTTTCATTCAAAAAATTTCTAATATAACTATTTAAGTCTTTACGTTTTATTCCAAGATATTTTTCTATTATTTCATAATTATTATCGTTTGTAATTTCCAAAAGCATTTGTTTAAGAAGTTCGATGCCACCTTTTTGCATTGCAATTTCACAAATGGCAGCCATAATAATATATGAATAATTTGTACTGTCATCGTAAAAATTAGATAGAAAAATTGTATCATTATAATTAAATTTAATGTTTATAGTGTCGCTATAATATTTCTTATTGTTGACCAAAAAAGCTACCTGTAAATTTTCAGATAAATTGATTTCCGGATTATTATTTAAAAATATTTTTAATCTCTTTGCATGAGTTTTATATGGAAACCCTAAATGGTCACCAAAATAACAACAAAATCCTTCATCAAGATCATAATCCTTAAAATCAATATTTTTTCTAAAATCGTGAATAAAAATGTGAATAAATTCATGTAAATTTGCTTCTCCTCCTTGAGAGTAAAAAATAAGTCTGGAATCAGGTTTAGACCATCCTCCTGTTTTTATATTTGAAGAAGGTATATAAACATTAAATAAAAAATCAATACCGGCAATATCTAATAGTTCTGTATAGGTAGGAGCTAAATAGTAATGAACAGGCTCAGGTTGATAAAAATCGAAATCTTTCAAAAGCTTATTTGCTCTTTCAAATAAATTAATTGCTTCATTATTATTAAATTTATAATCATCAGTATAATAAATATGTAACCATTCTTTTGAATATTCCTTTAATTTTTTTTTGTTTTCGGAAAATTTGTTATACAGAAAATAATTGCCGTTCTTCTTTATTACATAAGTTGAAAAAAGTAAATACATATCAGAATTTGGCTTCATATAAACAGAAGAATACAAAGATTTTATTTCAAACAAAGTATCATTTCGTATCTCTATACCCAAAAACAGCTCAGGTAACATAAAATAAATTTTTGTTTTTCTTAAAACAATATCAGGATTTTCATATTTTAAAAATTCAGATTCAGCCCAATACTTTTGCATACAAACACTATCTTTATAAAATTGATTTCTAAATAAATCATCCTGATAATTTTCCCAAAAATCAAAAATTTCTTTAAATTGAGTATTGGTTGTATCAATACAACTGCGAACTCGAACACATCGCATATCACGAACAGATTGTTGTGCAATGCAAAATTGAGAAATAAAACAAATAAATAATAAATATATATTTTTCATAAGATATTAAATTATAAAAAATATATGAGCAACTATTTTTTCAGTTGCTCATATATAAAAAAAGAATAATTTTATGGTTTTAATGTAGAAGGATTTCCTGTTTTATTCGAAATAGGTCCTGATGTAAGAGTATTACTTAAACTTGCAAGATTACTTGTTACATCTTCTCCTTGACAGGAACAAGAACAAGCCATGTTGTTATTTGTACCTCCGATTACAGATTTTAATTCTTCTTTTACTAATTTTGTTAATTTCAAATTAACCTTATTTTTATTTTCCATATTATTTAATTTTTATGGATTGTTATTTAATTTTTCCCACTACACACTTCGCAGTGAGAGTTTTTTGGGGACAGTGCTAAATCGTTCCACGAACTCATTAGAAACTCGAATTTAGACATTGTTGATAGTCCTCGTTCAACTTTGCCGATGCTTTCACACCCCTTATCAATTTAAAGCCTATTTAAGATTTCGGCTGTAAAATTAATCAAACAATTTGTTTTTCAACTTTCTTGTTTAACAAGGCTTTGCTACCTTCTCCAAAACTTTTATTCCTTAT
>JAITXI010000012.1 GCA_031284905.1 Bacteroidales bacterium | reverse complement strand
AATGGAAATTTTTGCTTTCAACAAAATTGCAATTTTATCTGTAGGGAAAAAATTAGAATAATAATCCAAGATTTTTTGAGCTTCCGTATAATTTTTCAATTTATATAATAAATCTACTTTTTCCAAAATTAAATTAGAATTAAATATATCAGACTTCATCATTTTATCTAAAATATTTTCCGCTGATTTATAATCTTTATTCAATTTATCAATTTGATATTTCAGATTTTGAGCTTCATAAAATTTTGACTTGCTTTCTAACGACAATAAAATATATTTATTTGCTAATTTTAAATCATTCATTTTAAAATATACATCGGCTAATAAATAATTTTTATAATAGTCATACGATATTGATTTACAAGTATTTAATAATTGAACTGCTTCTTCAAAATTTTCTTGTTTAATATTATATAATATTTCTTCAAATTGCTGATAATTCTTATTATATGTATTATTATTCCAAAAATTTTTCCACAATTCTGAATTTTCTATATTAGTAAATTCTTTATTTTTAATTATTTGAGAATAAAAATCAGACAAATTATTATTAAGAAAATATTTTTCTAACCAAAAAATAGCTTCTTGGTCAAAATCCATTTCTGCATAAATTAAAGCTAAATTAAATGCTATTTCATTAGATTGATTTTTTTGATAATTTTTTTCCAAAATTAAAATTGCTTCGTTTGTTTTATTATTTTCATTATAAATTTTTCCTAATAAAATAACAAATTTTTCTTCTTCGATATTTTTCTTTAAAACAATTTCAGCAGAATCAATATTTTTGCTTTGATAATAATTTAAGGCTTTAAAATATTGCTCAGCCAAATGGTTTTGTTGTGAAAATAAGTTAATACAACTAAATATTATAAAAAATATGTGAGATAATTTTTTTATCATTCTGAAATTGTATTTTTATAATCATTTGAAGCAAAAACATGTATAAATCCTTCTAAATGACGGATTTCTATTCCTGTCAAACGTTGTTCGTAAACATCGCAACGGTAAAAATAAACGCCATCGGCTACAGGTTTTTTATTATGCGAATATTTTCCATCCCATCTAATATCAGGGTCTGAAGTTTCAAAAATCAAATCTCCCCATCTATTAAAAATTTTCATATCTATTTTTTCAACAAAATAATATGGTTTTATTGGTTCATAAAAATCATTTATTCCATCTCCATTTGGTGAAAAAACATTTGGCAAACGATAATAAGTACAATTATCTACGCAAACAACATTAGAATTTTCACTCATATTTCCATAAAAATCAACTGTATTTACATAATAACATCCTGCTAATGAAATAATTGGAATATGTTTAAATTCATTTTTATCAGTTGAAGTAATTTTTGTAAAATCGGAATTTATTCTTGGTTTATAATATAGATTATAACTTACGACATCTTGAGTACAAGTATCCGACAAAGCCCAACTAACTGAATTATAAGCAGAATCACAAATACTTGTTACTTGTAAAATTGGCGGACACGGTGGAAAAGTGTCAATATTAACAACACATTTTATTTGAGATTTATTCAAAATCGGATTTATTATTTCGGAACTTGAATAAAATCCGGAAGATTCCACATAATAACAATTTTTTTCTCCGCTAACTATATGAGTATCATCAAAATGGACTTCATTAGAAATACTACCTATAAAATTATAATTTGTGTTATCATATTTATAAAATGAATATAAATTATTTTGCCACGGCACATTTTTAGAAAAATACAAAGAATTTTTATTTTCAAGTAATTGAATATCAAGCCATAAAGAAGATGCGACATCAGGAGTTCCAATTAAAAATCTATTTCCAACTGCGTTATTATAAAATTCAACTTTATAAGAATAAACGTTATTTGAAGTGTTTAAAAGTGAGTCAATAAAAATTGTGTCATTAATATCGTTAAGTTGTTTGATTTCAACTAAATTTTGTCCAACATAGCCAATTGAACGATATAAAACATATTGATAAGGACCGGTAGCAGTTGAATCAATTTCTTCAACTTTTGGTTTTGCCCAAGCAACATAAATAATTCCATCGTTCTCGTCAGTATTTTCGACACTAACATTTGTGATTGTCGGTATTCCTCGTTTTAATGTTATACAAATTTCATCGGAAGCATATCCTTCAAGTTGTTCTCCTTTATCATCCCAAACCGTACAAATTCGATAACAATAATCAAATCCTTGGGCGACATCAAAATCTTGATACGAATTGTTGTTCACCCCTTCCACAAATGCAATTTTTGTATATCCCAAACTTTCAGGTATTCCTATTTGACAATCTCCATGCTGAAAAAAAGCAGATGTAATTTTTCTATAAATAGTATAGCCAATTGCATTATTACATCTATTTTTATCCCAGCCAAGCGAGATAAAATTACTTGCAGAATTAATTATAGGATTTTCAACAGCCGGACCTACGATAGTAATATTAATAGTTTTTATAAATGTAAGATTTACAGGCTCGCTATTATCTGTAGCTTTTATAAAAACCGAATATGGCTGTTTTCTGATATTCGCACAAGACGTGTTCCAAATTAACAGTCCTTTTTTTAGACCGAGTGCCGAAGCGATAATTGAAAAACCTGAATTATCGGGGTCAAGTAAAAAAGGGGCACCGACAGCTGACAGAGTTATAGAATTATTATCTTTATCGGTTGCTACAATTGTATCTCGAATTTGAGTACCTGCCTCTACGCAAATATTGTCGTGTGCAGAAATTTCAGGCGGATGATTATTATCGTCAAAAACCTGAATTTGCATATCACGAATAATTTCATCAATTTTTACTCCTTTTCGCCATTCTTCGATAATCATAGCAACATTATAAACTCCGACAGTAGTAGGGTTTTTCCAAACAAAATCGCCTGTATAAGCATCAACATACAAAGTATCTGAAGCCGGCGGATAAGTATAGCCTGAAATTGGCAAACCATTATCCGAACGACAAATTGTCAACCTATAAGCGAGACTATCGCCATCAACGTCAAATGCGCCGGGATTATGAACAAACAATCTGCCGACCGCTGCTTTATCTAACGGAGCTCGTGTAAGAACAGGCGTATTATTTGTTCCAATTTCCGGATTTACATACATTGTTGTTGAAATTGAAAAAACCGTATTTACAGAATTTGGTATATTTGCAACTCCAAGATTTCGGTTAGGGTCTTCTACTACTAACGAATACAAACCGGGTCCCATATAAGTATGAACGCCCAAATATTTATTTCGTTTGTAATAATCCGGCAATTGAATTTCTTCAACTCTTGGCAAAGTGCTAATGGTATTATCTCCCCACATAATATCCAATTCGGGACGGTCGGCACATAATCCGGGACCGGTTGCCGTGTAAGTAATTATAGTAACTTCAAAAGTTAAACCGGAAATTTGACGATATGTAATTTCACCTGCACGATTGTGTGTAGCGAAAATATTCAAATATACAAACAAAAATAATATTATGAAAATTATTTTTTTCATTTAATATACAAAAGTATCAATAATTATGCTAAATTTCAAAAAAATGTTGATTTTTTTGAAAAAAATAAGAAAATTAAATTATTCTATATAATAATTTAAGGTTAAAGATTTCTCAATTCTTTATATTTCAGCATTAAAAGATATAAACTTCTCATATTAGCTATTTACAAATCAAACTTGTAACAAAACTAATATTATTCATTTTCAATCTTTGAGCAAATTTATTTTATTCAAAAAATTTAATTAATAGCAAGCCTAAATCCTATAATATTAGATTTGTGGTCGGGAGTAGCATAAAAACGTTTTGTTACAAGACAACTTGTAGCTACATCAAAACTACTTCCTCCACGATACACGTGTGCTGAGCCATTCACAGGACCGGTAAGGTTACTTGTCGGATAAATATTTCCAAACCAATCACTACACCACTCCGAAACATTGCCGGTCATGTCATAAATACCCAATTCATTCGGAGCTTTCTTGCCTACTTCATGCTTAATTTTTCCACCTTCTTCTCTAAACCATGCTACTAATGTAATTACATTACTACCGCTATAACTGTAATTATTAGAACTTTGTCCTCCTTTAGCTGCATATTCCCATTCTGTTTCGGTTGGTAAACGATAATTCTTGCCGGTCATTTGATTGAGTTTGTTTAAAAAACTTTGAACTTCATTGTGGCTTATATTATAGACCGGAAAATCATCGCCTTCACCTATAGGAGCAGAAAGTGTTGTTCCTTGCCAACTTCCCATCACATCGTACCACATTTTTTGAGTTACTTCATATTTTCCTATTTGAAAACTGCTAATAGTTATTTCTGTACCATTTATTGTTGTAGTGCCTCCCGAAACAGCTACCATTTCAGGTTCACCAAAAATTGCGGCTTGTTGTGTAACAATTACTTCTTTCGTAATATCTCCGACAGAAATAGTTATCGTAGCCAAACGTTTATTACTAAATCTATTTTCCGATATAGAAACCGTTATTGTTCCATTACCGGGTGCAGAAATTGGGGCAATTTTACACCACGATTTAGCATTTGAATTGACAATAGCAGACCACGAACCATTACTTGTTACAGTAATAAAATAGTTTTCTTCAGTAGCTATTGCAGAAATAGCTGATTTATCAACAGATAATGTAATTTTTTCTTCTTTTTTACAATTTGTAAATAAAACTCCAAAAAATACTGTTATAACAGCGAAAAATAATATTCTTTTCATATATTAATTATTTTAATAAATTACCCTAAAATTTCAAACTTACTTCTTTAAAATTCATCAAAAGTAATATTTTTTTCCGAAATACAAAAATATTTTTTTTAACTTTTCGGATGATTAAGTGTTATTCTACTTAATTAATGATTAATCTTTCAATAAAAGAACTGTTTCTAATCGAAAATTTAATCATATAAATACCATTACTTAATTCCGATGCCTCAATATTATTATCTTCTTTAATTATTTTATTTGTTTTTAATACTTGTTTTCCTAAAATATCAAGAATTTCAAATGTTACAAAAGTTTCAATATCTAAAAATATTGTAAATACACCATAAGTTGGATTAGGAAATATTTTTAAATTATTTTTTAATAGCACTTCATCAATATCAATTGTTGAAGTCGAAGTATAATTTGCTGTCCAACCTTGAGTTCTAATACTAGCGTCACTTAAAAATTCCACAAACATACTTCCTCTTGTTGAATTAACAGAAGGCGGTAGTGATGTTCCGAAAAATTATCATAGAATAGGCGATGAATTATTTGCTCCATTATATACGATTACTCCGTCATAACCGGTTTCTGTATTAAAAGCCGAGAATGATAGAGTAATTGATGAAGCATTTGAAGGTTGAATAAGCCAAGAACAATTTGTATTATTTGCGTAGTTATTAGAACCACTCCCATCTGTAAATGTTCCACTTTGTGCTGTTAATTCCGTAGTCCCACTAAGTATAATCAAATTTTAAAATAGAAACATTTTTAATAGTACCGTTCACTCTTTTGAGCATTTCCTTAAATCAATGTGCAAAAATCCAGGATAGTATTCTTTAAATTGTTTTTCTTTTGGTTTGATATTGATACCTTTACGAATAAAAAAACTATATAAAGCGGATTTTGAAATTTTTCCAGCTTGAATATTGATATTATCAAGAA
Organism: Bacteroidales bacterium; assembly: GCA_031284905.1. Taxonomy (GTDB): domain Bacteria; phylum Bacteroidota; class Bacteroidia; order Bacteroidales; family ML635J-15; genus Bact-19. The sequence goes on along the minus strand of JAITXI010000012.1, from coordinate 30,042 downwards.
CATCATCAATCGACATCCAAGTTGTTGTTCTGATAAAAAATGCAATTGCCATAATAATTGGAGTCATTGCATACTCAAAGGTATTTGTTTACTTCCGAGCTAAATAATTTTTTGAAGCCAAAATCGTACAATGATAGCAATTTAGTATTATGTATCATCGAAATGGAACACTATATATACTTGATTAACAATGCCTGTAATTAAATTTATAAATTTAATGTATTTAAGTATTGATCTAAAGAATATTCGTCAGGAAAATTTACTTGGCGAGCTTTACTTCCTTCATAAGGACCGACAATGCCTGCGGCTTCGAGTTGGTCAATAATTCGTCCGGCTCTATTGTATCCTAAACTCATTTTTCTTTGAATTAAAGAGGTTGAACCTTGTTGGTGTCGAACAATTAATCTAGCTGCTTCGACAAACAATTCATCTTTTTCATTTGAATTTAAGTTATTTCCTGAACTTCCATATTCGTTATCAGATGTGGAGGGTTCCGGTAATGGCATAGCATAAGAATAACTTTGTTGTTTACTAATAAAATCAACAAGATTTTCGACTTCGGGAGTATCAACAAAAGCACTTTGTAAACGAACAATTTGTCCATTTTCTGAAATTAGCATATCTCCTTTTCCGATTAATTGATTTGCTCCTGTATGGTCTAATATTGTTTTTGAATCGTGAATATTCGTAACTTTAAAGGCAACTCTTGTCGGGAAATTAGCTTTTATCACACCTGTAATTACATCAGTTGAAGGACGTTGAGTAGCAACAATTAAATGGATTCCAATAGCTCTGGCTTTCGCTGCTATTCTAGAAATTGGAGCTTCTATTTGTTTTCCTTCTTGAACAATAATATCTGCAAATTCATCAATAACAACTACGATATATGGCATGAAATAATGTCCATTATTAGGATTTAATTTTCGTTTAATAAATTTTTCGTTATATTCAATAATATTTCTAACGCTTGCTAATGTAAGAAGTCTATATCTTTCGTCCATTAAAATACAAAGTGAATTCATCACAGGGACAACCTTTGTAACATCAGTAATAATTGCAGATTCTTCGTTAGGTAATTTTGCCAAAAAATTTTTTTCAATTTTATTATACAATGATAGTTCAACCATTTTGGGGTCAATAAGAACGAATTTTAGTTGTGAAGGGTGTTTTTTGTACAATAGAGATGTTATTATAACATTTATTCCAACAGATTTTCCTTGTCCGGTTGCTCCTGCTACTAATAAGTGAGGAGTCTTTGCCAAATTGAAAACATAAGTTTCGTTTGAAATAGTTTTTCCCATTGCAACAGGAAGTTCGTATTTTGAATTTTGAAATTTTTCGGATTTTAAAACAGAACGCATTGAAACAACATCAGGTTTTGAATTTGGAACTTCAATTCCGATTGTCCCTTTTCCTGGAATTGGTGCTTCAATTCTGATACCGAGAGCTGCAAGACTGAGTGCAATATCATCTTCAAGACTTTTTATTTTTGAAATTTTTACACCGGGAGCCGGAATTATTTCATAAAGAGTAACAGCAGGACCGACAGTAGCTTTTATTTTTGAAATTTCTATTTTATAATCATTCAAAGTTTTAACAATTTTATCAGAATTTGCTTTAAGTTCGGCATTAAATTCTGCTTCCGAAATATTTCCCCTGTTTGTCGGATAATCATTTAAAATATCTATGGGAGGCAATTTATAATATTCTAAATCTTTAGTTGGGTCATAATCTTCTAATTGTTGATTGTTAAAATCATCTTCATCAATAATTTTTTCAGAATCAAATTCTCCTACTTCAAAATCAATTTCATCTTTTATAATAGCTTCATTTTTCTCAATGTTTTTTGGCTCATCTTCATTATAATATTGATTTTTAGTGATTTCTATTTCAATATCTGAATTTTCAGTTCTAAGTGATTTATTTTGATTTATTAAGTCATCTAAATCATCTAAATCATCAATATTATTTATTTTTGAATTATTATTTTCAGATTTATTGATTTCAGATTTTGGTTCTATATGTTTGCGATTAAATATTTTTGAAAGAAATTTTTTACATTTTGGAATTGAATTTGGAAGCAAATATACTAAAATTATTAGAAGAGAAAAGAAAAGAAGCGAATATGCTCCAAATTTTCCGATAGAATTTTCCAACCAATTTAAAATAAAATATCCATAAGCTCCACCAAAAATTTGATAATCATTATCAAAAATTGAAGCTACTATACTAGTCCAAAAAATTGCAATTAAAGTTAGGAAAAAAACTTTAACGAGGTTAGGAATTTTTTTTGTAAAAATTTGAATAGAAAATAGGAATCCTAAAAAAATGAAACCAAATGAGCCTATTCCAAAAGTTTTATGTATAAATATATTAGATAAAAAAGCTCCAAATAATCCGATAGAATTTTTAGATCTTATGTTAGAAAAAAGGACTTTAAAAAAATCCTTTTGAACTATATTTGAATCTTTTTCCCAAGTAAAAAAATAAGATATGAATGCAATTAATGCAATCATTGAAAATAAAAAGATAAATAATCCAAATATCAATTGAAATTTTTCATCTTTAAAAAATGAGAATTTCTTTTTTAACATGTTGTCTGTTTCAGATTTATGTTTTTCAGTATTATTTTTTTCTTCTTTCTTATACATTTTACAAAAATACAATAAAATTATAAAATTTCATTTCGATTTTTTCACAATTTTTTACACGATATTAACATTTTTATTAACAAAATAATAATTTTACAAATGCTTAATCTTTTAAAGAAAAACCGTTTTATATTTTAAAATATTGTATAATGTAAAGTCTCAAATTTTTTTGGGTATTTTTTACGATATTCATTAAATGTTTTATTAATACTGTTATTTATTATGCTGTTAAAGAAACGCAAAGATGCAAAAAAATTGGAAATAAATACAGAACAGCGTTGCATCAATGGAAACTATTATTTGTATGAAGTCACCAGCAAATGGAAGCCCGAGAAAAAATGGTAGGTCAAGATAACCGAAAAATTATTGGGGAAATCACCGAAGCAGACAGCTTTGTAGAATCGGAAAAAGCACAATTGCGAAAACAACAATTCAAAGTGGAACGGGTTCGGGGCAGGGAATACGATGGATGTGCATCTGAACCAGATTGAAAGCAGACTATACTTATATGCAAAATTCGCAATCATTGGAAGGTTGTATGTTTATAAATCATATCGTATTGCAATGGTACTATCGTATTTTGCAACAGCCAAAGACAATGAACTTAACAAAATCTATTCCCTTTTCGATTTTTTGATGATTCTCTCCGAATTAAAAAGTTTAAAATCAATTAGCCGTGGTTTAATGCAGAAACTACGAAGAAGACTATCGATACATGATACAAAAATTGAAAATCTTGAATATTACGTAAATATTAGGAGAAAGTTAAGGTTTTAATAGATTATCAAAAAATGGCTTTTCATCAAATTATTTTTTGAGAATTTATTTTTGTTTTATTTTTATAAAACATCAAACCAAAAAACACAAATATTATTAAAAAATAAACAAATACGGCAATATATGAAACAATAATTCCAATTTTATAAGAATCAGGTTCAAAACTAAATTTTATATGATGATTTCCGGAAGGTACTTTCATAGCACGCAAAACATAATCTGCTCTAAAATGTTCAGAAGGAGAATTATCTATAAAAACCTTCCAGCCTTTTGGATAATAAATTTCTGAAAAAACTGCAAATTGATCTGTAGAAGAACTTGTTTCATATTCAACAGTATTTGGTGTAATATCTGTTAATGTTATAGTAGCAAGTGAATCAGGAGAATCTAAATTTATGGCTGTTGCTTGTTTTTCAAATTGTTTACTAACAATAGCTTTTTCAGCAGTGTTTAGTGTTTTCAATGCATTTATTTCATCATCTGCACTATTCACAATTTCATAATCTTTTATAAACCATGCATTTCCAAGAGCATTTTTATTTATCAAAGGAGTTTGTTGCGGATTATAAATTATATATTTTGCATTAAGCATATTTAACGCAGGAGTATTTATTCTTTGCGAAAACAACGTTTGTAATTGTTCTGGTGGTAATTTATTTATTGAAGCTGTATAGATAGCATTTTGAATTTGATTAAATTCTCCCGTAGGTTTAGTAAACATAGTGTCACAAATATCTTGATAGCGTCTTATTTTTGCCCCGCTATAACCACCTATTGAATGATGCCAATATGAAGTTATACCATCGCTTAAAGGATTTGTAGTCAAATTTAAAACTCTATAATAACTGTTATCTTTTAATATAAATTCATCAGCATTACTTTTTGAAATTAAACTTGCATTTTTCTTCTCTTTCTCAAAATTGTCTTTATTAAAATAATCTCTATCAATAGGAACTAAATCACAGAGAAACAAAACAGAGAAAGCAAGTCCCGGAACAAGAGTATTAACAGATTTTTTTCTATAAATTAAAAACATTACAACGATACCTCCAAGCAAAAGAAAAATAAAACTACGAATAGCAGAATCTCTAACTAAATTTATTTTATCATTATTAGTAGCTACAAGTAAATCGGAAACAAATTTTGCTTTGGCTTGATTATAACTTGCATCGGTTGGAAAATGAGTTGCCAAATCGTTACAAAATTTATTATCGGCAGCTAATGACGTTTGATTATTTACTCCAGAAACAGAAGGAGAAACAATAAAAATTAAAAGTGGTAAAGCTATAATTGCAAAAGAAACAAAAAAGAAAATTTTCAATTTTTGCAAAGGTATTGTTTTCTTTAATATTTCATTTATTGCCAAAATTCCCAAAAGAGGCATAGAAAATTCAGCAATAACAAGAATTGTTGAAACAGTTCTAAATTTATTATATCCGGGCAAATAATCAATACAGAAATTTGTTAGAAATGCAAAATTATGTCCCCATGCAAGTAAGAAAGAAACGATAGTACAAGTTAATAATATCCATTTAATTTTACCTTTAACAATGAATAATCCTAGAACAAACAAAAAGCATATAATTGCGCCGACATAAACTGTTCCCATTGTAAATGGTTGATCTCCAAAATATGCAGGGAAATATTTTGTAATATTTTTAGCATTATCATATCCAAAATATGGTTGAACAACTTTATACGTTTCAGAATCTTCTCCAATATTAAAATTTGAAGATGCGCCTTTCATATTGGGAATCAACAAAGTAAATGTTTCACCAATTCCATAACTCCATGCTGTTGCATATGATTTATCAAGTCCTTCGGAACGATCATGTTGAGCAGTATTTAATTCTGATTTTCCACGAAGTGAATATTGAGTATATTCGGCAGTCATATAAATAGTTGCAAAATTTATTGATAGTGCTAAAATTGGAGCAATTAGTAAAATAAATGAAGTTTTAAGAAATCTCAAAAAATGTTTATTAATAATTGAATATATGAATTCAAAAACAACATAAATTATAGTAATCATTCCTGCATAGTAGATTATTTGAACGTGAGTTGTAATAAATTCTAATGATAAAAAGAAAGTAGTTAGAAACAATCCTTGCCACGGTTTTTCCCGCTCATAAGCGAGATAAATACCTGCAATTACAGGAGCCATAAATGCAATTGCAAAGGCTTTTGTTATATGACCGGCTAATAATATTACAAAAAAATATGACGAAAAGGCATAAGCAATAGCTCCTGCAATTGATAACCAAGGATTTATTTTCATCACTAATAATAAAATATAAAAACCTAAAAGATACCAAAAAACTATTCCAAAAGGTGTTGTCTTTCCAAATGTAATAAATCTATATATATTCCAAAAAACGTTTTTCTCTTGCGGTGCACTAATTGTATAATAAGGCATTCCTGAAAACATAGAATTAGTCCATAATGTTGATTCTCCTGTTTCTCTAGTATAATTTCTATTTTCTTCAGAAATTGATGTCCATTGATCTAAATCAGTTGCTTTTATTTTTTTCCCTTCTAATAAAGGTGAACTATAAATTAATGATATTATAGCAAATAATACTACTGCAACGATATGTGGTAAATATGTTTTGAATTTTTTCATTATTTTTTTATTTATGCAAATTTACAAGAAATTTTTGTAAAAATAAATTCTTTTTATTATCAAATTTACAAAAATAATTTTATTTAGTTATTTTATATTTTTTTCTTTACAAATTTCTTCGTAAGCATTATTTATTTCTTTGAATTTTGCTTCTGCATTTTTTCTTTCTGCCTCACTTCTATTAGCGTATTTATCAGGGTGAAATAATTTTGCTTTTTCGCGATATGCTTTTTTTATTTCTTGGTCGCTTGATTTTTCGGTAACTCCTAATGTTTTATAATGACTGCTAATATTTTTACCAAAAGAATAATTTTGCGAATAATCTTCATACCGGCTGTTTAAATTATTAAATCTACGATTCAAATTTATAAAATCATTTTGATTAATATGCAACCAATTTGCTATTTGATACAATAGTCTGTTTTCTTTTTCATCAATAACTCCATCGGCAGAAGCAAGTGAAAAACAAATATTCATTACAAATATTTTTGTACTATAATCGTATAATCTTAATATAGAACAAGATGAAAAAATTTCGTTTAACGAATAATTGTATCCTAAATATTGTTGTAGTTTCTTTAGAGCATAATTATTTTGTTCAACATTAAAATTTCTGTCTAAAAATCGTTTTAAAATTTCTAATTCTGATTTTTTTGCATAATTTTCTTGTTTTTCTTTCATTACATGAGAAGAAACTTTCATTAAAGCATCTAAAAATTGTTCAATTGATGCCTTAGATTGATTACTAGAAGACTTTGAAGAAACTCCTCCTGAAAAGAGAGAAAACAAAAATCTGATACCCAGAATAATCATTATGATAGTAAAAAAACTTCCCATAGAATTGAGATACAAAAGTACAAAATAAATTTGAAGTAAAAAAACAAAGTTGTAAAATTGAACGATAAAAAAACGGGACTCATGTATTTTATGGGGACAAAGTAAAAATGGGATACATTTCACAGGTACAAAATGAAAATCCAATATATTTTTTCAAAAAAATAAAAAAAATATTCGTTTTATTAAAAATAATGATTAAATCTGTAGTCTGAAATTTATAAATATTTTTGCTTATGAAATAAAAAAATAGCGTGCTGAAAGGCACATTTTAATACATATAGGAAAAAGCGTTTTACGCAAATTCTTGCTCTTGGAACTTCGACAATTTCAAATATTTACAAGAATAAGTTGTAGCGATCGCAGAATGCGGGCTTATTTCTTGTAGATATGGTAGTCGAGAACCTCATAAGCGGATATTAAGTCCGCTTTTTTCATTTAAAAAATTTGAAAAAAATAAAAAAAATGAACAAGAACGTCTTTAGACCTCGCGAATGCAAATTAAAAAATATTAGAAATCTGTTGCCGGAAAAAATTTTGGTAATGTTTTCTTGTTATTTCAATGCTTGTAGAGATTTTTTTGTTTCATTGATAGAAAAAGAAAATGATAATAAAAATTATATTGTAATTCAAAAAATAAAATATAAATTTGTAGAAAAATTTAGAGACTATGTAAAAAAATATCTTAATAAAATTAAAAGAAAAGTTGGCGTATGGGAGCTCTGCAAAACGAACTTGAGCCGATAACCTCTCGTTTATTTTACTGTAAATAAACACGATGTCAAAAACATTGAAGAGAGGCGAGAATTTTTAAAGTGTGACAGTACACACAACTTGTAATTTTTTTTACAAGAAGGTGATAATTAAAAACGGTGATTAATTTGGCATTTTATAAAAATATAAAAAAACGAATGCCACAGAGGATTTAATTATAAATTTAATAAATAAATTATATGAAAAGTTCAGAAAAAGAAATGAATTTAGAAAAAATAAGAGATAATAAAAAGAAGTTTGTACCCAATAAAAAAAACAAAATGAAATCAGTTTTTTATAGAATAATGGTAATTGCAGTGGTCGCAATATCCTTCGCTTCGTGCGAGAAAATAAATGATATTGAAAATAACAAAATGAATAATGCTGAAGAGATGGTTCTAAAACAACAAGATATATCTTCTTTACGTTATGCTAATGGACACATTCTACAACTTCAATGGAACGGTAGTCATTTTAATGAAGTTGAAGTAGGAACATATATGAGAACATTTTATTCAAGTGAGACGTTGAAAGGTTTTATTTATGGTGTTGGTTGTTATAGCCCGGTAGGAGGTTGTTTGCCTGATATAGATGTGTATGGCGCTATTCCAATAATTGACGGCATAAGTGAAGAAGAGCATTATTTGGTTTCGGAAATTCAATACTTAAATATTGATAAAGAAACATCAGAACAAATAAATAAGATTTACAGTATTCCATTGAAGGAAGCTATTAAAAAAGGAGATAATGCAATAAAAGAATTTTTTCTTAATAATTTTATTTATAGAACTGAAGTTCCCGAAAAAATGATTGAAGATTTTAAAAACGACAAACTTACGATAAAACAATTTCCGGAAGGTTTATTTGTCGTTAATAAAGATGCTCAAAATTATAAGGATGTCCCGAATTATTTTAATATTAAATAAAAATGTATAACCCGTGTTGTTTGCAAAATATTTTGCAAACAACACATATTTTTTAACTAAACCATGCAAAAACATAAAATTTTTATATTTTTTTTAATTGTATCAGGCTTTATTCTATTTAATTCGTGTAAAGAAACAAACAAACAAAATAATTTTGATGATATTTTTATACAAAGTAGAGATATTGATTTTATACGACCTGAAAATTCGGAAGAAATGTTTGTTACTCAATATATCAAGACAGACACAAGCGATTATTTAATTTATTTGGAACAAAACAAAAATATTTTAAATTTCTATAACTTTAAAACCGGAGAACTTCTTTTTAATTTAAAAATACCATTTAAAAAAAAGATACAAAGTTTTTTTGTCAGAAATCTTAATTCTATATTTTTTACGCCAAAATATAATTTTGAATTACTTGAGTACAAAAATAATAACGTTGATTCTATATTTTTTTTAGATATATATAATAGTGATGCTTCCGGAATAATAGATTTATATGATTTAGGAAATTATCTGGAATTTTTGCCAAGTGTAATTTCTCCATTATATTATCAAGATTCGCTGTTTTATATATCCGGTGCTTTAGACCCTACTATGGATAAAAACAATTTAAGACCATTATATATAATATCAAATAAAAAAAATAATTTTTTTATTAATACAAAAGTAGCAAGGTTTCCAAAAGAAATGGTTGTTGAAGGCAAAACAGATTATCCCTTTGATTGTATTGTTTCTTTTTCAGTGAATAATAAAGATGAGATTATAGTAAGTTTTTCAACAGACCACTCATTATATATTTATCAAGATTTTGTTTTAAAGAAAAAAAAAGAATGTAGAAGTAGTTTTATTAAAGATTTTCCGCAACCAATAGCCTTAAATCAAATTAATGATATGGAGCTATATGAAAACAGAAGCAACGAATCGACTGTTTATATCGGAATTTATTATGATAAAAATCGAGATGTTTATTATAGAACTGTAAAATTAAAAGTTCGGGAACAATCAAAAACGTTATTTGATATAAATGATTTTATGTATTCAATAATGCTAATTGATAGTAATTTTGAAGTTATTGGAGAGCAATTATTTAATAACAAAGAATATCTATTTAATAGTTTAGTAGTAACATCAGAAGGCATAATGCTACGTAAACCGGATGACTTGTCAGGAACTTCGCATTTTAGTGTTTTTGAAATTAATAATAAATATTTAACTGATGAAAAAAATAAAAATTAAATTGTCTCAAAATTCAAAAATTATTTTATTAAAAAAACAAAGCGTTCATTTAGAACAAATGAATACTAATAAAGTAATGAGATTTTTATATTTTTAAGTGATAAAAACAACTTTTGAGACAATTTTTTTTGTTTGTTAACTTACAAAACGATACAATACTTTAATTTTATTATGCAAAAGAAATATATCTTACTTTTATTATTTATTTACACCAATATAACAATATTTTGTCAAGAAAAGAAGAATATTATTTTTATTAATACAAAAGATAAGCAACCTGTTTCTGATGTAAAAGTATTTCATGAAAATAATTTATTAGCTATTTCTGATGAATATGGATATTGTTATATTGACACTAATATTAATGATATTGATTGTTATTTCCTTAATTTAATTGATACAAATTTAAATATTAAGTCCACAGAAAATATATATTTTTTGGATTTAGGTTTTTCTTTGCTGAATGCTATTTCTATCGAAGATAAATATAATGCAAAAAAACACTTAATATTTCTTCTTAATCAAAATGTCTATGAAACATTAGATACTAATATTTTTTACAATTTTTTTATTAAACAAGTCGTTCCTGACTTTAATCAGTTTGAAATTTTTGAAGGAATTTTTACAAGTTATTTTAATAAAGAACAAGAAAAAACCATTTATAATTATTATTGTCAGATTATCAATTGTTTTTCAACTATTTATCCCGAAGTTTACAAAGAAATTAAATGGATAAATCCCATTAATCAATTAATTAGAGATTGTGATATTACAAAAAAAGAAAATAGTAAATTTATAAAAAGAAAAGACGTTATTGTAGAAAAAATTGACAATAATTCTGATACTTTAATATTTAAAATTGTTATTAAAAATAATAAAATAACTGAACAAAAATTTTATATTCAATTTTACAAAGAAACTATAATCTATTGTGAAAATTTTAAGGTTTTTAATGAAAATTCAATGAAAAGATTAACTTTTTTTATTGATTTACATACATCATATTATCAAATTCAATACAAATTTATTAATAATGTTGTAGTTATTGATAAGGCAAGTCTGTACTTAAAATATTCAACAAAAAATTATAAAAATTTATCTCGTTCGTGCAAAATACTTTCTGTTATACATTCTGATACTATTTCTGACATTCATTATAAAGTAATGGGACACAATAGTGATATTGAATTTATTAAATTAAAATATCCCGATTTAATAATTCCCAGTTCGCCCGAAGCTTTTTATAAGTTTGATTTTTAACAAAGTTCTGAAATAAATTTTCAGACTCTTCTGTTATCTTCCTTAAAAACAACGCTATAGATACAATTATTACTCTTGAAGCAGTTGGAGTTTTTTAAGAAAAATTTATAGATAGAAACTAAACCTCTTCCGACAAATCAATTAGAACAAATACAAAACTAGGAACGGTAAACAAATTAACGAAGAATCGTTTGATAAATTTTTTTCACGAAGCTACAATTTTTTATGATAATTCGTAAAAATTTTATAATTAAAATATTTTTTTATTAACTTCGTTTTTCATTGTGATATTGTGATGATGAAAACAGCAACTTTATTTCTAATTCCAAATTTAATCAGTGACACGGAAATTAATTCTGTAATTCCTATTATCATAAAAGATAAAGTTATTGATTTAAAATTTTTCATTGTTGAAAATATTCGTGAAGCTCGTAGATACTTGAAAAAATTGAATAACGAAATAGATATTAATAGTATTACTTTTTTTGAACTAAATCAGCATACAAAAGAAAATGAGATTTCAGATTTTCTATATGAAGCAGAGAAAGGAAACAATTTTGGATTAATTTCTGATGCAGGTTTACCTTGTATTGCTGATCCCGGAAATGTTATCGTAAAATTGGCTCATGAAAAAAATATTAAAGTTGTTCCGTTGGTCGGTCCTTCATCAATTTTTTTAGCTTTAATGGCTTCCGGTTTAAATGGGCAAAATTTTGCTTTCAACGGATATATTCCTATCGAAAAAAATGATAGAATAAAGAAAATTAAACTATTAGAACAGAAATCTGTAAAAGAAAAACAGAGCCAAATTTTTATGGATACACCATATCGAAACAATAAACTTTTAGCTGATTTGATAAATACTTTAAATTTTGATACACTACTTTGTATTGCTTTTGATATTTCCGGCGAAAACGAATTTATTGTAACAAGACATATTTTTGAGTGGAAAAAAAATAAACCTGATTTGAACAAAAAACCTTGTATATTTATTGTTTAGACTATAAAAAAAGAATATGAGAGATGATATTTTAAGAATGGTGAACGAAGAACTGACAAGCATACGAATACGTTTTGGCTCTTGGTTCTTAATTAAAAATTATTAGATATTTAGATTATGAAAGGATTAAATAAAATTAGCAAAATTTTTATTTTATTGTTTGCATTAGCAATTATTATTGTTACTTCAAATAAATTTTTAGGAAATAAAATAAAAGATTCTAAAGAAGATTCTCTTATCAATAATGAATTTCAAAAAATAAACTCTTTAAACTATTTTTTTAAAACAAATTTTGATAATTTTTTCATAGCCAATCATGACACAATTTCAGATAAATACACTCTTCTTGATAAAGAAAATCATTTTATTTCTTATTTATTATTCACATCGCCATATTGTTCTGAAATAATTGGTTTTGGTGGTGAAATTCCAATGGCTATTTGTTTGGATAATGAAGAAAAAATTACAAAAATTATTTTAATGGATAATTCTGAGACTCCTTCTTTTATAAATAGGTTAAACTCTTTGAATTTTTTTGACAATTGGACAGGTTTAAATGCTGAACAAGTTATAAATAAACAAGTTGATGCTGTTTCAGGAGCTACTTTTTCTTCAACTGCGATAATCGAATCTATAAAATTACGATTAGAAAATTATACAGATAAATTATCTTCAATAAAAACCCATAAAGTTCTTAATATTGTTGGAATGATTGCTTCATTTTTAGTGTTATTCTTTGCCATTTTGCTATTTCTAATTGACAAACATCCAAAAATAATCAGAATAATCTTATTATTTGCTTCTGTAGGAATTTTAGGTTTTTGGCAAGGCAATTTTTTAAGTATTGCGTTGTTACACAATTGGTTAATTAATGGAATGAGTATTAATGCACAAATATTTTTATTCGTAACTCTCTTTATTTCAATTTTACTTCCAATAATTACAAATAAATCGTTTTATTGCTCTTATTTATGTCCTTTTGGTGCAGCACAGGAATTAATAGGACAAGTTACTAAAAAGAAATTTGATTTGAAAGGAAATTTTGTTCAATATTTAAAGTATATTAAATATATATTTTTATTTATTATTTTCTTATTTATAATACTATCCGTTGATTTTGCCCTTGAAAATTTTGAACCGTTTTCTGCTTTTAAATTTCAATATGCATCTCTCGGAGTTTTGATTTTTGCTGTTGTTTTGCTTTTTATATCAATTTTTATCAAACGTCCTTGGTGCAGATTTTTATGCCCGACAGGAGCTTTATTTAGTTTATTAAAAGGAAGACACTTAAAATTAAATTTTCAAATCAAAAATATTTTTCACATAATCAGCGGATTATTAGCTATTTGTGTTGTTATTTTAATAATATTATTATTTAAAAATACACAAAATAATAAAGAAACGACTGCTCAACAAATTCAACAATTTTCAAATAGTGCTATTGATGTGATTTTTGAACGTAAATCTGTACGCGAATACACAACTCAAACTATAAATAAAGACAGTCTGGAAATTTTGGTAAAAGCAGGTATGGCAGCTCCTTCAGCTCGTAATTTACAACCTTGGAAATTTATTGTAATTCAAGATAAAAATACTTTAAAAAATATTGGAGAAAAATTGCCTAATGCTTCTATGACAAAAAATGCTACCGCCGCAATAATTGTCTGTGGAGACATCAAAAAAGCATACGTTGAAATAGATTCTGCTTATTGGGTACAAGATTGCTCAGCTTGTACTGAGAATATTCTCTTAGCCGCCGAAGCCATGAATTTAGGTGCAGTATGGACAGCTGTCTATCCTTATCCTGACAGACTCAAACCTTTACGTGAAATTCTAAATATTCCTGAAAATTTAATTCCACTCAATGTTATTCCTATAGGATATCCTGAAAAAATTGAAAAACCAAAAAATAAATGGAATCCTGAAAATGTTAAATGGGAAAAGTTTTGAAATATTAGCCCTGCTTCTATATGTTAGATTATTTCGCTGTTAGATGTTAGACAGTTCTCAATTTACCATTCGTCCATTCGCCATTCGCCATGTTTCTTAGTTTTCAAAATAATAATTTGTAATTGATAATTTTTTATTGTATATTTGCAGTATATAATTTGTATTTCATGACTTCATTAACAGAAAAATATATAAACCCATTTACCGATTTTGGCTTCAAAAAATTATTTGGCTCGGAAGTAAACAAAGACATTTTATTGGATTTTCTTAATGAATTAATAAAAGATCAAGGAAAAATTACTGATATTCAGTATCTTAAGAATGAACAATTAAGACGTAGCGAATGGGATAGAAAAGCAATTTTCGATATTTACTGTCAAAATGAAAGAGGTGAAAAATTCATAGTAGAAATGCAGCGAGCTAAACAAAAATATTTCAAAGACCGAAGTGTTTATTATTCATCTTTTCCTATTCAGGAGCAAGCGAAAGCCGGAGATTGGGATTTTGAACTGAAAGCAGTATATTTGGTAGGAATTTTAGATTTTGTTTTTGAAGAAGACAAAAATGATTCGGATCCGTTTTCTCAAATAGAAGTACAATTAATGGACATAAAACGGAAAAAAGTTTTCTACGACAAATTAACATTTATTTATTTAGAATTACCAAAATTCAACAAAAAAGAAGAAGAGTTAGAGAGTCATTTTGACAAATGGATGTATGTATTAAAAAATTTACCACTATTGGCAGCTCGTCCTGCACGATTACAAGAACGAGTTTTTGAAAGACTTTTTGCTACAGCCGAAATATTAAAGTTTTCGAAAGCAGAAATAATTGATTATGAAGACAGTTTAAAAGTTTACCGAGATTTGAAAAACACAATGGATTATGCTATTGAATTTAGTGCAGTTGAAAATTTTGCAAAAGGTGAAGCAAAAGGTTTAGCTGAAGGGATGGAGAAAGGAATAGAGAAACGAAACGCTGAAATAACACAAAATTTGAACAAAAAAGGATTTTCTATATCAGAAATAGCAGAATTTACAGGTTTGAGCAAAAATAAGATTTCAGAAATATTAAATCATAATAAATAATTCCCAAACTAAAGATTCTTGTACAAATAATTATGAAATTTTTAAAATGATAAAAAAAATTATTTCAATATTTCTGTTAATAATTATATCGTCATTTATCTTTGCTCAAATAAAAGAAAATGTTGGAATTTTTCCTATAAGCTATTTTGAAAAAAATAATAATATTGATAACATAATTATACCTCCACCTGCAAAATCTTTAATTTTCTTTGATGATGAATTTGATTTTTATAAAATTGGGACATTAATTTCAACAAATATAACTGTTACTAATTCAGGAGCTTATACACAAACTAAAAATAAAAAAAAATGGAATATAAAAATTTCCTGTAAAAATGCTGTTGGATTGTCCTTACATTTTAATTATTTTAACTTACAAGATAATTCTGAATTTTTTGTCTATAATTCCGATTATTCGCAAATTTTAGGTCCATTTTCAAAACAGGATAATATTTCCGGTATGGGATATTCTATCGGAATTATTTCCGGTGAAGAAATTTATATTGAATATAATATTCCAATTGAAAATGATTTTTCTGAAAATGATTTTCAAATTTCGGCATTAGCCTATATTTATCGAAATGAAAAAAATCAAAATAAAGAGCTAGGGTTCGGAAGTTCTGAAAATTGTAATGTAAATATTAATTGTTCGGAAGGCAATAATTTTAGAAATCAACAAAAAGGAATTGCCAGAATTTATGTCGTTGATGGAAGCTCTGTAGGATATTGCACAGGCAGTTTAGTAAACAATACTTCCAATAATGGGCTTCCTTATTTTTTAACAGCTCAACATTGTGCAAAATATGCTTCAGAAACCGATTTTCAGCAATGGCGTTTCGATTTTAATTACGAATCTTCAAATTGTAATTCTCCTTCTACAGAACCTTCAAAAATTTCTTTTAGTGGTTGTCAAAAAATTGCAGAAGCAAGTATTGAAGGCGGTTCTGATTTTCTTCTTGTGAAAATTACTAATATTTCGCAAACTCAAATTAAAAACTCCCATCTTGTTTTCAATGGCTGGAATCTTATCGAAAATGCCTCAAATTCAGGAATTTGCATAAATCACCCAAGAGGTGATATCAAAAAAATATCTACTTACAACTCTACACCTGTCAGTGCTACTTTTCAAAATCCGGAAGTTACTGCTATGACAAACGCACATTGGAAACTTGTCTGGACACAAACCTCAAACGGACACGGAGTTACAGACATTGGTTCTTCAGGCTCTCCACTTTTTGACAACAACGGTTTGATTATCGGAACCTTATCAGGCGGAAATTCAACTTGTTTAAATACAGAAGCTTACGATTATTTTGGAAAAATATTTTTTCATTGGAATCAAAATAGTAACGATTCTGTTTCTCAATTAAAATATTGGCTTGATCCAAATAACACAAACTCCAATTCTTGCAATTTTTTACTCGCCGACAATATAAATTTCGTAGACAATATAAATTCCGACAATTTCAAAATTTTTCCAAATCCCAATAATGGTTTTTTCAAAATCACACTTCCTGATAATGAAAAATATAACCTTACTATCTATGATATTAATGGAAAATTAATTAAAACCGAAAACAAAATTACTGCCGATTTTTCAATAGATATGACAAAATATAATTCAGGAAGTTATTTCATGAAATTAGAAAATATTATAAAAGTTTATCACACAAAAATTCTAATAATTAAATAAAAATACGTTGTCTTCATTAATAATAGCAAAAAGATTACCGATTTATTACAACACTGTATATATGGTCGTAATAAGAAGATTGATTTTTTTTAAACATTTAATTCTTTCGGAGTTACTGTCTGCCCATTTAGAAATAACCACTAATACACGAATATATAAAAGAGTCGTCAATGGTTCAGTAGTGAGACCACTTTGTTCTTTCGCCCCATTTCGTCCAAGTTATACTAAAACGCTATCAAATTAGCAAATAATATTATTTTTTTAAATATACAATATGGTATTTAGACATGTTATTGTTGAAAAATATTGTTTAATCTTACATACTGTGATAGCAATTTAAGATTAATCCCTTTTTGTCATTCTTCCGTTCTCATCTTCCTAAAATTTTCTTAGCCATAATAATATTATTAATGATTTCCTGATTATTAGGGTCTAAAGAAAATGCCTTTTCAAAATATTCTAAAGCTTTTTCGTTATTGTTTTGAAATCCGTAAGAAATTCCAATTAATTGATTTGTTTTTGCATCTTGTTTTATTTTCAATGCTAATAATAGATTTTCACGAGCTTTGTCGAAGTTAGAAATATTTCCATAAGATACACCCAGACAATACAATAAATCAAAATTATTAAAATTACGAACTTTAGCTTTTTCATAATAATAAATAGCAGAATCATTTTGTGGAGGAACTGATGAAAAATACAAATTTCCTAACTGAAAAAATGATTCATAATAATCTGATATTTCCGAATATTTTTTCCAAATAATTTTTTCATATTCAGGTTCGTTAAGATTTTGAGTAAGAACTCCAATCGAATTTGACCAAACATCACGATTCAATGGATTTTTTTCTAATGTTTTTATATAATATTTAAACATAGTTTTATAGTCGCCCCAAATTCTATAATTAGTATTTCCTAAAGCAACTAAGGCTTCTTCGTATTGTGGATAAATTTCAATTGCTTTTTCGTAATATGGCTTTGCTTGAAATAAATATTTATTTCTTAAAACCGTATCTTTTGCCAATTCGGCATCTTCTGAAAGTTTATATAACTCACCTGCATAAGTACAATTTCCTTTTGCACTGTTTTTACTGATATTTACATCGTGTCCAAACAAAGTTATATTATTTCTCCAATCAAAATTTCGTGTAAATGTTTTAACTGAAAATAAACATAAAATTATACTTACCAATGTTAGAGAAACAGTTTTATAATTTTTAATTAATAAAGGAAATTTTTCTGAAATTAAATAAGCAATTAAAATACAAAGTCCTAATAATGAAAAAAATATAAATCTTTCATTCATAAAAGCACCTATATTAAAAAATATATTTGAAGTTATTGAAAGAGTTATTGCATAAAATAATATACAAAAAGAATAAATTGATTTTTTCTTAAATCCTAATATTGCGACAACTATTAAAGCAAGGTGAATTATTATGCTAAAAATTACCCAAATATTCGAGAAATCATAAATTTCAATGTGATAAGGATAATAATCCCAAGTGAGCGGATGTGGAAAAATCATCAATTTCAGATAAAGTAATAAAGTGAAAATAATTGTAGCATATTTTTGAAAAAAAGTCATTCCATAAAATGGATTATTCATTAAATTTATAACTTCAATTCCCATTTGATTTCCAATTGCTAAATGTCTGCAAACAAAATATAAAATAATTCCTAAAAATAATGGTAATACTAAAAATACATATTTTTTAATATTAATTTTATCTCTGAAAAAATAGATACAGAGAGGAATTATTGCCAAAAAAGTAATAGTAGTTTCTTTAGCCATTGAGCCTAAAAACATATATACAAAGGCAGTAATTAATTCCCATTTTTTATTTTTATCAATATAGTTTATTATTGCATTTAAAGCAAGAAATGAAAAAAGAAACGCTAAAATTTCATCTCGACCTTTAATATTTGCAACGATTTCAGTATGAAGTGGATGAACCGCAAAAAGTAAAGTAGCAATAAACGGAATTGATAAAAATTCATATTTTGGTATAAAATTTTTAAATAATTTTTTCAAAACTTTAAACAAAATCATCAGCGAACAACAAAAAAATAAAATATTAAATAAATGACTTATAAAAGGACAACCATTGAAAACATCTCTTGCAGAAGGATCTGTCATTTTCTTACCAAATAATTCGATTTCTAACGCAAAAGTTACCAAAGAAAACGGGCGGTATCTTCCACCTTCAAGATTTGAATCTGTTCCGAACATTCCAGCCATTGAATCATAAGCTAAAATTTCTTTTATTCCGGAAATTCCTTTTTGTGTAAATTTATTATTCCAAATTACAGCCTTGTCGTCAAGTGCATAACCATTACTTAATGTATTAGAATATATAATAAATCCGAAAATAATAATTATCCATTTATATATATTTGTAATTTTTTTTTCTTTTTTGATTACTTTATTTTTCATATAAAAATTTATAATACAAAATTAAAATAAAAATTAAATATTTAAGTTTTTTAATTGAGAAAATTTTAATAAAAATATAATGAAAATACAATTTTTAGGAGCAGCGAGAGAAGTAACCGGAAGTAAACATTTAATAACAACAGATGCAGGAATTAAAATACTTCTTGATTGTGGAATGTATCAAGGAAAAGGTGAAGAAACTGACAAAATGAATCGAGATTTAGGTTTTAATCCGGAAGAAATTGATTATTTAGTACTTTCTCATGCACATATCGACCATTCAGGATTAATTCCGTATATATGTAATCTTGGATTTAAAGGAAAAATAATCTGCACTGCTGCAACACGAAATTTATGTTCAATTATGTTACCTGACTCAGGTTTTATTCAGGAAAATGATATAAAATGGTATAATAAAAAATTGGCAAAAAAAGGACTTCCGCCTATAGAGCCAATTTATACGTCTAAAAATGCGATTGATTCGATAAAAAATTTTATAAGTATTCCTTATGATAAAGAATTTTCGTTACATACAGGAATAAGTTTGAAATTCACAGAAGCCGGGCACATGTTGGGGAGTGGCGTTGTGAATTTGAAAATTACAGAATGGGGTGTTACCACAAAAATCGCTTTTACAGGTGATATTGGTCGAAAACATCCAAAATTATTAATTCCACCGGAAAAATTTGACCAAACCGATTATCTTATTATGGAATCCACTTACGGAAATAGAATTCACCCTAATCTTAAAGATTCGGAATTTGAATTGTTAGAAATTCTTCAAGATACTTGTGTTCGTAAAAAAGGAAAATTAATAATTCCATCTTTTAGTGTAGGAAGAACTCAAGAAATTACATATACATTAAATCAATTTTTTAATCAAGGATTATTGCCGGCTATTGATATTTTTATTGATAGTCCTTTATCTGTAAATGCAACTGAAATTTTTAAATTGCATACAGAATGTTTTAATAAAGAAACTCAGGAAAATATTTTACATGATTTAGATTTTGATATTTTTGGATTTCAAGGATTAAAATATGTAAAAGATGTAGCAGAATCAAAACGATTAAATAATCGAAAAACTCCTTGTGTAATAATTTCGGCATCTGGAATGGCAGAAGCCGGACGAGTTAAACATCATATCGCCAACAGTATAAGTAATAAGAAAAATACGATATTATTAGTTGGTTATTGTGCGCCAAGTACATTGGGGGCAAGAATCCAAGAGGAAAGAAAAAGTATATCAATTTTTGGAACAGAACACAAAATAAAAGCAGACATTAAAAAAATAGAATCTTTTAGTGGACATGCTGATTATAAAGAAATGATTGATTTTATTTCATGTCAAGACAAAAGTAAATTGAAAAAAATATTTCTAATTCATGGAGAAACCGAATCGCAAACATTTTTTGCAAATGAATTAAAGAAAAAAGGTTTTAATAATATTGAAATACCGAAAAAAGGAGATAAATTTGAAATAAAAATTAAAAATTAATAATAGACGAATGGAGAATGGGCGAATGGGGCTAATATTTCTCAATACTCATATCTCAATACTAACTACTAAAATCATAAATCAAAAAAAAATGAACAATCAAGAAAATTCAAGAAAATTCAAACATAAAGTTAAAATTCAAATTCGTTTTAGCGATATAGATGCTGTAAATCACGTAAATAATTCAATAATTTCACAATATTATGATGTTGGCAGGATAAATTATTTTCAAGAAATATTAGGCGAAAAATTTGATTGGAGTGATGTTTTAGCGGTGGTAGTTAATACAGAAAATAACTATTATCATTCTATCAATCAAAGAGATAATATTTTTGTTGAGACGAAATTAGAAAAATTTGGACTAAAAAGTATGACAATGTTTCAACAAATTGTTGAAGAAAATACAAACATTATTAAATCTACATGTAAAACAATTTTGGCCGGATATGATAAGATAAACCATTGTTCTGCTGAAATTCCGGAAGATTTTAAGAGAAAGTTCTTGGAATTTGAAAAATAGTCTTTTTATTCAATAAAACAGCAATCTACGGAGGAGTTAAATATTTATAAAAAAACTTCAACAGCGACCACGAAATTGCTGGTCTAACAAAAATATAGCCTTCAAGTAGCGAAACTGTATTAATTTATACAAAACATCCTACAATTAGCCTTTGCGTAATCATAAGTACAAGCATTAAAATGCCACCATTCGTTTTGAGCTACAGTAAAACCGGCTTGTTTCATTACAGAAAATAACAATTGGCGATTTTCGTATTGTTCTTTCGACAAACGCCCTAATTTGTACATATCTTCAGTTCTGTATGTTTTTGCTAATTCTCCAAAATAATCAAAATTTGTTCCCATATTTAATAGTTTATTTTCTGTATCAATAATACTTAAATCTATAGCCATCCCATAATTATGCAAAGAAGTTCCAGGTTTTGCAACAAAAATATATTTTTGATTTTGCGGAATTTTTAAAGAATCAAAAATATTTGAATCATACATAATTTGCTGAGCTTCAACACTACGAACAGCATCGAAAATTACAAAACTATAATTTGGTCTAAGTGTTTGTAGTATTTCGTAGGCTTTAATCAACTTATTTAAACATTCCGGAAGAACATATGCTTTATGATTGTCGCCATAAAAATTATATTTAACAAAATTATTTTCAGTAGCATATTTTATATCAACTTGAATATATGGAATATATTTAATAATTTCGACAAATCCCAAAGATTCCAACTTACTTTCATAATTTGTAAATCCTGTGTTTTTATTTACAAAAATAGGTCGTTCTGTGTGTTTAAATATAGAATTATTTGATTGACTGTTTGAAAAATTTTGATAAATTCCGATAGTAAGTATTAAAGTAAATAAAATTCGTTTTGAAATATTCAACATATCTATTATATTTGTAAAAAATTTGTTACAATTTTTTTATTGTACAAAGAAAATATTTATTTTGTTATAATGTTAATATTGTGAATAACTTTAAAAAATATTGATAGATATTAACTTTTTTATTAACAATTAGTTTTTATATTTTGTGAATTATTGTTAATAAAAAAAGAAAATGTATTTTTTTGAAAATAATTAAAGAAGTGTAATATTTTTAAAATAAAATAATG
The DNA here is from genome assembly GCA_031284905.1 of Bacteroidales bacterium. Classification (GTDB taxonomy): domain Bacteria; phylum Bacteroidota; class Bacteroidia; order Bacteroidales; family ML635J-15; genus Bact-19. The sequence continues at coordinate 7,676 of JAITXI010000012.1, read as the reverse complement.
ATATTGTTTAAAGTGAAGTCTCAAAGAAATAGTAATATATACCAAATAGGTATTGTTTTTTTTATGCTAGTAGAAATTTTTATGTTTTTTGGTTGTAACAACGACAATTTTCAGAATGAAGAGCCTGTCAATAAAAATTCCGGAAAAGAATATTATCCACTGAAAATAGGTGATACTTTAATTTATCAAGTTACAAAAATTTCAACAGATGTTCCTTCCGATTATTATGATACAATAAATTATTTATTAAAAGAAGTAGTTACTTCGTCATATATTGATAATGAAGGAGATGATTCTTATAGATTAGAGCGATACATTAAACAAGAAAATAAAAATTGGGAAATTTATCAAGTCTGGTCAGCTAAAATTAAAGATGATAAAGCAGAAAAAAATGAAGAAAATCAGCGAATTATAAAAATAAAATTTCCTATTTCTATAAATAAAAAATGGAACGGAAATATTTTGAACAATTTAGACAATAAAATCTTCTATATTTCAAATTTTAATCATTCGTATTCATTAAATAATGAAAATTATTCAAATTGTCTTACAATTATTCAAGATAGTTTGTCGTCAATAATAAATCAAGATTTTGAATGTGAAATTTATGCTGCTGATATTGGTCTGATTTACAAAGAAATGACACATATAAATTCGCAAATTATTAATCCGATTATTGATATTGGTATGAGAATTTCTACATCTCAAGTTTACAAACAAACATTGATAAAATATTAGAATTAGAGTTAACCTGCATTTAACAAAACCACTAATATAAAAAAAAAATCAAAATATTTTGCATCAAAAATAAATAAAAAATGGTTAAATTTGCATTATCTTTTTTGAGATTTAATCATTATTAGTTTAAGATTTAATCTTTTTAGTTTTTTTAGTCGGGCGGGACGTTAAAATATAATTATTTGCATAAACTTTGTTTTCTTATTCCCGTCCGACCTTTTTATAAATAAATTCATTTAAACTTTTAATAAAATCAAAAACAAAATCTATAATGCCACTTTAACTATATGGCACTTCTAAATAATACTTTGTTTGATTTTTAAACAAAACTGAAGTTCTTTAAACCATTGTCTTAAAATCATTTAAGATTACAATTAATAATATTTATAATTAAAATCTAAAAATTTGTAATATCTTAATTTAACCTCATTATTGGAGATAAGACGGATATAATTTTTTTTATTTCAATTTTCGATATTCATTAGGAGTATATTTTGTATATCTTTTAAAAAATCTGCCAAAATGAGATGAAGTGGAAAAATTTAATAAATCGGAAATAGTTTGAAAACTCATATCCGTTGATTTTAATAATGCTTTGGCTTCCAAAATAATATATTCGTGTATCCATTCTGATGCATGTTTTCCACTTACTTTACTGATAATCATAGACATATATTTTGGAGTAAGACATAAATAATTGGCATAAAATTCAATATTATGTTCTTGTCGATAGTTTTTTTCAACACTTTTGATAAATTTCTCATAAATTCGGAGAGAATTACTTTGTTGAATTTCAATTTTATTCTTTTTATCATTAGCAATCAGATTATAAATATTATAAAATGTTATCTGACAATAATTTTGGACAATTTGTATCCTATAATGATTTTTCATATCTCTAATTTTATCTTTCATCATTTCAAAAATTTTAATATATTCTTGCATTTCTCCATAAGGAAGGTCAAAATAACACTTTTCTATAAGACTGTTATGTAAATTGATAGTTTGCATAAAATTGTTTGGCATATTTAGAAAATCCCTTCTTATTACCATAAATCCGGCTTTAAAATCAGAACTTATTTCTGTTGTTTGAATAATTTGGTCAGATAAAATCACATGTAATTGATTTTTTGAAATTGACATTTTTTTTAATCCCATATTATATTTCATGAATCCTTCGTTACAAAAAGCAATAATCGTAATGGCATTCAATCGAATGGGATAGTCTGTAACAGCAATTAAATCATAATTTTTTATCTTTTCGGTAAAGTTATCAAAAATCATAAAACCGTCTTCAATATTATCATTTCTGATATTTTGCATAATAATATTAAAATCAACTTTGAATATTTTGTCTATCATTTGTAAATAATATTTTTACAAAAGTACATCATTATTTTGATATACAAACATTAATACGACTTATTGGATAAAAATATTATCTTTATGGTTATTTATTAAGAAATAATTAATAAATATGCGACATATTGGATAATATTATCGTCTTTTTCGCTTTTTTACCATATAAAATCATAGTACTTTTGTAAATCAATTTTTAAAAAAAATTTTTATGAAAAAAGCTATCAGTATTTTATTTTTCAGTTTTATTCTACAAGGATTTAGCTGTTATGCACAAGCTCCATATGAATCAGGAGCAGGAATTATCGCAGGATTTATGAACGGGTTATCCTACAAAACATTTGCAATCGGCAATAAAGTAGCGTTACAAACAGATTTAGGGGTTAAATTTGAAGCACATGATTCAAGTCAATTTTGGACTGTTGACATTAATCCTAATATTATGTTTCAACATAGAATTTCCATATCAAATTTATATTGGTTTTTAGGTGTCGGTACTTCAGTGGGATACGCTTTTACAGATAATTTGAAATCCGGAAAATTTGGTGTTAATGTTATTGGAGGAATAGAATATAAGTTTAATATTCCGCTATCAATACAATTAGATTATCGTCCGGGTTATGGATTATTGTTTAGCAAACATAGTTCGGAGTCTTATTTTGATTGGGGATTAAATTTAAGTTTTCGTTACACATTTTAAGTTAAATTTTAAAAAATAAAAATATGAATAAATTTTGGGTAATTTTTAATGTTATTTTCGTAGTGTTATCAGGTATATTATCTGTATGTTTGTTTTCAGGATGTGCTTCAACAAAAAATTTGTATAGACCAATTGAATCGAATGAAAAAATAATTGCTTCAGTTCAATGTGATTTTTATTCAATGACATATCTTGGTGCAGGACGAATATCGAAAAAAAATAAAACACAAGCCTATATTGAATTAATGAAAGAGGCAACAAAAAAATATCAAGGACATATTGATGTAAAAAATATTTCAGTAGCGTATGTACAACTTGATGTAGAACATGGAAATAAATTTACAGCAAATGGTGTGGTTGTATTAATTGAAGATAAATGAAATAATGTATTAATCAAATGCTTTGTAATTTTGTTAATATTTTAAACAAAATTACAAAGCATTATTTTACTATAAACCTTTTTTTTATTAGTAATTAATGTTTCTGCTCAAAATTGTCTCTTAACAGGAAAAGTTGCAGATAGTATTGTAACGCAACCTGTTTCGTTAGTAACTATAAAATTGTTACAATTACTATTAAGAAACATTTTATGTTTTAACGGAAATCGGCAAAATTCTAATTTTTCAGGAACATATACATTATTTTATAGACAACAATTTTCGCGTGAAACTGCAAAACTAACAACTAATTTTAATTTTCATCACATGAATTCATGTACTATACTTGGATATGATTTTTTTTCTGAAAAACATATATCTATTAAAAATTCCAACAACTTAAATAACGTTTATCAATATAGTAAAGAAAATGTTAAATTAAAAGGCATTTTTATTAAGTTTAATTATTCATTCAAATTCTTGTCTTTAAAATTTTCTAAAAGTTCTTTATCCGTAATGGCTTCAACGCCAATTTTTTCACAAACTATTCCGCCGGCAATATTAGCGATGTATGCAATCTCATCAATCGGAATGTCTAATGTTAATAATAAACTTGCAATACTTATCACAGTGTCACCGGCTCCTGAAACATCAACAATATTTCTTAAAACAGCCGGAAATTTGTAATCCAAATTCTTATTTGTGATATAAATTCCATTTTCAGATAAAGTTATTAATAAATTCTTTATCAAATTTTCTGTAAGGAATTTTTTAGTAATCGCTTTGAAATTATTACTTTCAACTGAAATTTTTTTTTCATTCATTCCATTACAAAATTCACCAAAATTTGGTTTAAACAAATCAACGCCTTTATATGAATGAAAATTTTTTATTTTGGGGTCAACAGTAGTTAAAATTTCATTTTTTTTTGCTAATTTAATAATTTTTGAAATAAAATTTTCCGACAAAACTCCTTTATCATAATCTTCAAAAATTATTAAATCAATTTTTTTATTTTTAATAATTTCCCAAATTTTTTCAAAAAGTTTATTTTCGATATTATTACTCAAATTATTTTCAATTTCTTCATCAATACGAAGGAGTTGTTGTCCTCGTGAAAAAATTCTCGTTTTTATTGTCGTAGTTCTTTCATTATCGCTAATAATTCCTTCGTCTATTAAATCTTTTTCTTTAAGTAATATTTTGAAGATATTTGAATTATAATCATTCCCAATTACAGAACATAAAATTGCTTCTGCACCTAAAGAATTAATATTTAAAGCAACATTTGCAGCTCCACCCAATTTGTTTTTTTCATTATTAATCAACACAACTTGGACTGGTGCTTCTGGTGATATACGATTTGTATCTCCAAATTTGTAAGAATCAATCATAACATCTCCAATTACCATTATTTTTTTTGTTTTGAAGGCTGAAACATATTTAGTTATTTTATCTTTTGAAATTTCCATTTTATTTGACTATTTTTATTTTACAAAATTAAAAAAATAATTACAAAAAATAATAAAAAAAACTGTAATTATTTATGTTTGTATAATGTATTGGAATATAGGTATTTATAAAACTAATTTAAATTATCTTTCGTTTTTTGTAAATTGTAAGTAGCTGATAATCAGTGATTAATTTTTAAGTTAGAAAAATTAAAAATTTCAGTAAACTACATATATATGTTTATTTTTAGCTGTAAAAGTCCGTCATCAACGTTATGAAACTTTACAGCTAAAAATAAAAAGAGAAACAAGAAATTAAACTTATTCTCTTATTTTATAAAAAGTATAATTTTATGCTCCAAGTGTTGCCACCATTACAGCTTTGATTGTGTGAAGTCTGTTTTCTGCTTCATCAAAAACTATCGACATTGGAGATTCAAAAACATCTTCGGAAACTTCCATTGATTCCAAACCAAATTTTTGATAAATATCTTCTCCTACAATTGTTTCTCTATTGTGAAAAGCCGGTAAACAATGTAAAAATTTTACATTTAGATTACCTGTTTTCTTAACAACATTCATATTAATTTGGTAAGGACTTAAAAGTTTGATACGTTGTTCCCAAACTTCTGTTGGTTCACCCATCGAAACCCAAACGTCTGTATATAAGAAATCGCAACCTTTTGCTCCTTCATCAATACTCTCTGTCAAAGTAATTTTAGCACCTGTTTCTTTTGCAATTTCGCTACATTTTGCAACTAATTCTTCATTTGGCCACAAGGATTTTGGGGCACAAGCTCTGAAATCCATTCCCATTTTTGCAGCTCCAACCATTAAAGAATTTCCCATATTATTACGAGCATCTCCAAAATAACAGAAAGTTACTTTGCTTAAAGGCTTATCAATATGTTCCATCATAGTCAAAAAATCTGCTAAAATTTGAGTCGGGTGAAATTCGGTTGTTAAACCGTTCCAAACCGGTACTCCTGCATATTCAGCCAAAGTTTCAACAATTTCTTGAGAATAACCACGATATTCGATGCCATCATACATTCTACCCAAAACTCTTGCCGTATCTTTCATTGATTCTTTTTTACCCATTTGTGAGCCGGCCGGTCCCAAATATGTAACATGAGCACCTTGGTCTAAAGCTGCTACTTCAAAAGCACAACGTGTGCGGGTTGAGTCTTTTTCAAACAATAAAACTATGTTTTTACCTTTTAATGTTGGTTGTTCTGTTCCTGCATATTTAGCTCTTTTTAGTTCTAATGCAAGTTTTAATAAATGTTCTATTTCTTTTGGTGTGAAATCTAATAATTTTAAGAAATTTCTGTTTTTTAAATTAAATGCCATATTATTTTTTTTTACAAAGTTAATGTTTTTTATTGATTTTTAAAAATTGATTTTCAATTTATCTGTTCGTTTTTTAGTTAATCTATTCTAATCTTTGTTTCGCAACGAAATTGGTATAATCTCTTAATATGCTATTGAAGTTAGTGCAGTTGAAAATTTTGCAAAAGGTGAAGCAAAAGGTTTAGCTATTGGTACAGAAAAAGGGAAAGCAGAAGAAAAAATAGAAATAGCCAAAAATCTGATAAAAATGGGATTTAAAATGTCAGAAATTGAAAAGATTACAGGTTTAAATGAAAAAGAAATTTCGGAAATATTAAAATCATAAGTGTTAACTGTAAATATTTTTTGTACTTGTAATGAAAAAGTTTATTATCTTTGCATTAATTTAGTGAAATTAGTTTTTTTATTGTAATTTTACACAAAAATTGGCTCATATTAAAAAGATAATATTTTATATTGTTTTGTGTTTGTACTTTTTAGAAATTAAAGGGCAGGATATTCATTTCAGTCAATTTTTTGCAAGTCCTTTAAACACAAATCCTGCAAATTCAGGAAATTTTGATGGCGATTATCGTTTGGTTTTCAATAATAAAAATCAATGGCAATCTTTTGCAGACGCTTATAAGACTTTTGCTCTTTCATTTGATGCCTCTTTTACCGATTTTATTTTAAAAAAATCTATTTCAGGTGTTGGTTTACAAATTAATACAGATATTGCAGGAGCCGGAAATTTGATGACAAATCAATTGTATTTGAATTTAGCCTATTATTTTCCGATAAATAAAGATAAAAATATTTTTCTGGGAATAGGATTAGCTCCCGGATATGTTTTTCAAAATATAGATTTCAATAAATTAACTTTTGGAAGTCAATATCAAAACAACAATTTTAATCCTGATATTAATCCTGACGAAAATTTCAGAACTTCAAAAATCAATTATTTTGACTTTGGTGGTGGATTAAATTTTTTTAGTGAAAAGAATCCGAAATTTCAGCCATACTTAGGATTTTCAGTTTTTCATCTTACACAACCTCATAAAAGTTTTTCAATAAATTCGGATAAATTTTTACCTATAAAATATATGGTAAGCGGAGGAATAAACTGGCAACTTTCAGAAAAATGGTGGATTGAACCGATGTTAATTTTTATGTTTCAACAAAAATATTCGGAATATAATTTTGGAGGATTAATTAAATACGAACATTCTCCAATTGGATTTCAAACATTATATTTTGGTTTTCTAACTCGTGCAAAAGATGCAGCCATAATTTGTTTTGGCGGGAAATATAATAATATTAGAGTTACAATTAATTATGATATTAATTTTTCAAAATTAACATCTATCAGTAAAGGAAAAGGAGGATTTGAATTGTCTGTGATTTATATAATCTCAAAAAAGAAAACTTTCGTTTCTCCATATTATAGAAAATGTCCTGATTTTATGTAAAATGCAAAAAAAAATAATTTCAATTATAATATTTTTACTATTTCTTGGTTCGATTTTTTCTCAAACCAGACAAATTTCTTCTTTGAAAGCAACTGCAGAAAAAGAATTTAAAAATAAAAACTATTATGGTGCTGCGATGCTTTTCAAAGAATGTTTGGAATATGATAATCGTCGCCATGATATTATTTGGAAAATAGCTGAAGCTTCTCGTCTTGATAATGATTATCCACAAGCGGCAAAATATTATAAA
>JAITXI010000184.1 GCA_031284905.1 Bacteroidales bacterium | reverse complement strand
AATTTGCTCAATAACTTTTTCAGATTTTGGGTTCTTTTTTTTCTTTTTATTATCTGTATTTATTTTATTATCAACTTTATAAACAATAGTCAATGTTCCAAAATGGTTCAATTTTTTGTAAAAACCTTCTCGTGAATAGTGTCTGCGAATTATTTTAATTTCCGTTCAGCGTTCTTTAAACGGCTGAATACATTTAGGTAAATACATAATTTATTTATATTTAATTAATTACACGTTTTGCAATAACCTAATTAGGTTATTGCAAAATTATATAAAAAAACAACACTACCAAATAATAATGCTACTTTTTTTGTTTTTTTTTATTAGACGGGGTAAATTTGGGCGGAGTTAGGGATTAATGAACAATAGTTAGCTTTTTGCAATTAGCGAGAGAAAAGAAAATTTATACGAAACCCTCCGTCAAATATACATAAACCTTTTCAATTTACACACAAACGGATAAAAATTTATAAAGAAAATATGCGATATTTATATTAAAAAATTATCTAAATATTAAGTTATATATATATGCGAATAAACTTTTACAATTATCTATTTAAAAGCGCTTTCCGATAATCCTTTTCCGTTGAGTTTCAATTCTTTAAAATAATCCGGTGTTTGTTTTCCCATAAAGGCTTCTGTATATAATTTTGCAAGATACATGCTCAACATAAAACCATGCCCTCTCAAACCACAAAATAAACCTTTTTCGGTGTCCACAATATATCGTGGTTCTGTATAATAACCTGCCCAAAGTGTTTGGAACGAAACTCCTGAGAGTTCAGGAATCCAATCGGCAAACATTTCTGAAATTATTTCAATAAATTCTTTTGAATTAGTTTTTAAATTTTTAAATGTTTCCATTCCATCAATTGCAGGAGAAGCACAACCAATAATTTGTCCTGTTTCAGCGAGTTGTTGTCCATAAACAGCAGAAAAATTTTTGTACTTTCTTCTATCAATAATCATGTCCAATTGAGTGCCATCTTTTCCTAACATTGGTAATCTACGTGTTATAAATGCTTGATGTTTAACAGGATACAAATCAATTTCATATCCTAATTTATTTGCAAAAATTCCTGCATTTGGACCTAACGCATTAACAAAATGTTCTGTTTCATATTCTAAATATTCGCCGGCATGATTTTTTACAAGTGCAATAAAATTAGAATTTTCTTTAAAAACATCTATTAATTCACAATTTTCAAAAATTTGTCCTCCTTTAGAAATTCCAATTTTTCTTAATAAATCAATAGTTTTTCCAGGAGTAGCCTGCCAACAATCATGAGAAATCAAAGCATGAGAATAAACATTTTGCTCAAGATTAAAAAATGGAGAAATTTCTTTTCTAAAATCTTTTTTATCAATCATAAAAGCATTCGACCAAGCCCGAGAAGCGTCCAAAGATTTGAAAGTTTCCTCATCATGAACTAAATTCACATAACGAATTTTATGGTAATCAATATTTTTGATTTTTTGCAAATTTTCAAATAAATCTCTGTTTTTAATAGCAATTTCGGCAAGAGCCGGTAAAGAAAAAGCAGGACGTCCACCAGCAATACAGCGCCAAGATGAACCTCTTTCATCATTTATTAAAACAGGTGATAATCCGGCTTCTGCAAATTCTCGAAACAAAGCTGTTCCTGCCATTCCACCGCCGGCAATTAAAGTTTGAACTTTAACTCTTTTTAGATTTTTAGAATTTGTACAAATTTTTTCTCCTTTATTTTGATTTATGTCTCCAATATTCACTTGATTTGACAAAGGAGCACGAGGAGTTTGGTCGCCTGTAATTTCAATTCCATAAGGAGCTATTGCCAATTTCAAACGTTTTATACAACGATTTCCTCTACAAGCACCCATTCCCAAACGCGTGTTATGTTTTATTTCATCAATAGAAATAAATTTTCTATCTCCAACAATTTCTAAAATTTTTTCTAAACGTACATCTTCACAATGACAAATAAAACTTTCAGCTTCATTTTCTTTTTTATATTCTTCAAAAACAAATTTTTCGGGATAATTTTTCTTGACAATAAATCCTTTTATTTCGGCTAATTTTTCACCATGAATATCCAAAGATTTTACTCTGGCAACATTAGTTTTGTTAGGTTTTAAAAGAATTTTTTCAATAATTCCTTCGCCTAAAATTTCGCCATTATTATTTACTAAAAAGACATCTGAACCTTCATCTGCAAAATATTCAAACGGTAAAAATACACAATCTTTTTTTTCGTTATATCCAAAAATTGCCAATCCCGGACAATTTGAAATACATTCCATACAACCGATACATTTTTCATAATCTATTTTTGGGATAGTATTTGTGGCAATTTTTGTAATAGCACTGTGAGGACAAGCAAATTCGCAGGGATTACAAGCAAATCCGTAAATACATTCCAATTTTATATATGGTTTTTCTTCGGCACGTTTTCTTTCCGGTTCGTATGCTTTATCAATAATTTTAATCGGATGTTGTTGAGAATCAATATAATCTTTTGAAATTTGTAAAAATTCATCATAATTATATCTTATTCCCATTTCTTCCAAAATTTCAAAAGCTGCTTGTTTCCCTCGAAGAACAGCGGAAGTCCCTTCTCCTATTCTCACAGCATCTCCAATTGTAAAAGTATTTCTCCCAAAAATCAAAGCTCCTTTTTTAGATAATTGGTTATCAGAAACTAATCCCGTACAAATATTAATTGCATCAATTCCTGTAATAATTTTTTCCGTTCCTTTAATTGAAGTAAAATTTTCACATTTTGCAATTACGGCACCTACAATACCTGAATAATCATCATTTGGAATAGCTTCAACAAGAATATGATTTGTTAAAATTGGAATTCCTAATCTACGAATTCTATTTGCCTGAACAGGAAAACCGCCTTCGTTTGGAGCTGCCTCTATTATCGCTTTCACTTTTGCACCGGCTTGCATCAATTGATAAGAAGTAAGATAACCAATATTTCCTGCACCGATTGTTAAAACATTTTTTCCAAGCAAAGTAAATTCGTTATTCATCATTTTTTGAACAACAGCAGCAGTATAAACTCCCGGAACATCATCATTTTTAAATGCCGGCATAAAAGGAATTGAACCTGTTGCCACCACTAAATTATCAGCATAAACATAAAAAATTTCATTAGTTTTTATGTTTTTTACACAAATTTTCTTTCCGTCAAAAATATCCCAAACAATCGAATTTAACATTATTCCGGAATAATTATCTCCTGCTAAAGTTTTTGCAATATCAAAACCTCGCATTCCTCCGAATTTTTTTTCTTTTTCAAAAAAGAAAAATTGATGTGTTTGCATAATAAATTGACCACCTATTTTGTCGTTATTATCAATTACAATATTTGCAACGTCATATTTATTTAACAATTCGCGGGTTGCTAATCCGGCAGGACCTGCACCTACAATAGCTACCGAAGTATGATAAATTTTTGTTTCTGATTTTTCTTTATTTTTTTCAATTTTTGGAATAAAATTTTTAGAAATTTCAGTTACTTCGTTTACATTATCAACTTTTGTAATACAAATTCTTTTAATTTTTCCATCAACTAACATTTCACAAGCACCACATTTCCCAATTCCGCAAGCAAGCGAACGATTTCTATTTTCAATTGAATGACTATGAACAGGTATTCCGGCTTGATGAAGAGCAGCTGCAATTGTGAAACCTTTATTTGCTTGAATTTCTTTTCCGTTAAATTTAAAGCTGACTATTTCGGAATCCGGTATTTGTAAAATTGGATGTGATATAATTTTCCCCATAATGGTTTTTTAAAATTTTACACAAAATTATTAAAAAAAATGCTTTTTTTTACATAATTTTTATAAAAAATTAAGACCGGAAGAATTTTACAAAAAGATAGAAAATTAAATTTTCTGTAAAAACTCTCCATAAAATTGCAAATGAAGGCAATAGAAAGTTCAGAATATGTATTTCTGAAACAAAATATTTTTCCCCAACAAAAACAACTGCAATAAATTTTGCATCATTTCTCTCTTTGAAATAATAGGAGCAAGTATAACAATTTTTGATAGTGTTAAGGCATGCCTTAACACTATCAAAAACGAATAGTCAAATAAATCGAATATTTATTCTGCTACACAGCGAACATATAGTCCATACCTACGGTCGCTATCAATGTTGGATAAGGAGTTATTTGAAAAGTACATGTCGTACGCATTCTGGCTACCATTTGATGTACTACTCCAATAGTCGCTGTATGTACCAACGGCGTTCAATGAACCGTTGATGCCACGATAACCCGCAGCTGGCAGGAAAATAGTATTTGGTGCTGTGCCAAATATTCTGCCTGTTTTTCCGTTTATTGTTGTCCAAGTACTACCGGAAGCCTCCAAACTTTGTAATTCTGCTTGTGTAGGAACACGCCAGCCGTTCGGACATACGTTATTATTTTCTTCCCATGTATTTCCTGTTGGTAGACTGGTATCCCAAGTTATACCACCTTCGGTATTTATCATAGGGTTGGTAGAACTCCAACCAATATTTCTATTCCACTGATATAACATTCCGGCATTTTCAGGATTTGTAACAAAAGTTCCGGGTACATCTACATTACATGTTGCCCAAATTACTCCATCTATCTCTACCCCTTCCATTACTTCCTCAGATACAAATATAATACTATCTATAGCCGTAATTGCTTCTTCATAAATAACGTTATTATTTTTATATACTTTTAAGTTATTAGTTTGTGCTACACAGCGAACAGAATACCCAGACTTACGGGCATTGCTTTCCACGCCAGGACCTGCACTATTGAACACCAAGTTGTACGCATCCACACTACCATAGGGCGCACTAGTCCAATAGAAGCCAATCCCGCCAACGACGTACAACGAACCATTGCTTGCGAAACGATAACCCGCAGCGGGCAAGAAAATAGTATTTGGTTCTGTGCCAAATCTTCTACCTGTTACTCCGTTTATTGTCGTCCAAGAACTACTGGTTAAACTTTGGGATTCTGCTTGTGTTGGAAGGCGCCAGCCGGTCGGACATACGTTATTACTTTCTTGCCATGTATTCCCTAAAGGAATACTAGTATTCCATGTTGCGTTATCTTCGGTATTTATCATTGGGTCGGTAGCACTCCAACCGATATTTCTATTCCATTGGTAAAACATTCCGGCATCTTCAGGATTTGTAACAAAGGTTCCGGGTGCACCTACATTTCGTGTTGCCCAAATTACTCCATTTATCTCTATACCTTCTACTTCTATTATTTCATTAGATACAAATATTATACTATCTATTGCAGTAATTGCTCTTTGAAAAACAATGCTATTATTTTTATATACTTTTAAAATATTAGTTTGAGCAGGCAAAAAAGATACTGCTGTTAAAATTAACACTATCGAAATTATTATTCTTTTGCTTACGCGAGGTCTAAAGACGTTCATGATTTCTATTTTTTTATTACTTTACTTGTATTTAATTTATCCGTTTAAGAGTCGAATAACCAAATAAATCGGATTTATTCTGCTACACAGCGAACTGATATTCCATACTTACGGTTGTTGTAGAACATGCCTCCACCACTATAAATGAAGTCAAGGTTGTACGCATTCACACTATCATAGGGCGTACTACTCCAATAGTAGCCTTTTGTACCAACGTTGTCCAACAAACCGACGTTGTACATGCGAGAACCCGCAGCGGGCAAGAAAATAGTATTTGGTTCTGTGCCAAATATTATACCATCTACTTCGTTTATTGTTGTCCCTTCGTGTTCACTATTAATTAAATTTTGCAACTCTGCTAAAGTTGGCACTCGCCAACCTTCCGGGCATACGTTATTACTCTCTTCCCATGTACTTCCTGTAGGAGTACTAGTATTCCATGTTGTGCCTCCATTGGAATTTACCATAGGGTCGGTAGCACTCCAACCCACATTTCTATTCCATTGGTAAAACATTCCGGCATCTTCAGGATTTGTAACAAAGGTTCCGGGTGCACCTACATTTCGTGTTGCCCAAACTATTCCATTTATCGCTACACCTTCTTCTTCTATATATTCTATAGACACAAATATTATACTATCTATAGCCGTAATTTCTTCTTGATAAACAACGCTATTATTTTTATATACTTTTAAATAATTAGTTTGAGCAGGCAAAAAA
>JAITXI010000183.1 GCA_031284905.1 Bacteroidales bacterium | reverse complement strand
TGTTAAAATAATTGTTAAATAATTTTGATTTATTTTTTTTCAGAAGAATATTATCATCTATTTGTAAAATAGAATCATACGAGATTAAAGCATAATTTTCTTTATTTGCGAGGGTGGATTTGGTTAAGAAATTTGATTCTGGTTTTGAATTGTAATGAATAAAAATATCTATATCATGATTTATTAAAGATGAGATATTTTTTTGGTAATTTTCTTCGGTTAAAATTACAAGTTCCAATTTTAAATAATTTGCAAATTCTTGTAATAATTCGTAGTTATATCCTTGTATTTCTGTATTATATAAAAAATAGTCGTAATAATTTGGATTTAAAACAACATTTAATTTTCCGTTAATTAATATTTCGTTAAAATAATTTTTTTTATTTTGATTATTTGATATTTGGTATGTTATAAAGCAAAATAATAATATTAACAAGAGAGTTAAAAATATTAAAATAATATGTTTAAGTTTTTTGTTAATAAAAAATAATATTTATTGATGGTTGTAAAATTATAAATAAAAAAACTCCGAATGATTTCGGAGTTTTTTTATTTATAAAGGTAAAATTATTTTATTACATTTACTTTTTCTACATGGTTGTTTACTTTTACAAAGTAAGTACCATTAGCATAGTTACTTAAATTAACAGATTGAATTTGATTTGCATTGTTGATTCTTTCAACAACTTGACCTGTAATATTTAAGATTTCTATTGTTTGATTTTCAACATTATTGATAATCAATTCTGTGTTAGCCGGATTTGGATAAATCGAGAAGTTAGCAACTTCTGTTGTTGGAGCTGCTGTTTCATAATCATATACCATATGGATACATGGTATATAGTCCAAATCGTAACGTTCGGCAATCGCTCCGTATGTATAATGCAAATTAAATCTTCCTGTCTTATTTCTAACATCTGCTGCAAAATAGACAGGGTTATTTTCTCCCTCCAGAGGTAAATATTTTAATCTGAAATCCGCCATATTTATACCGTTAACAACTTGTGTAGTAAGTTGAATAGGAGTATTAAGCGCTACATATTCCCACTGATTAACGTTTTCAATGACTATTTCTTTTTCACTACCCTCAACTGGTATATACTCAGCGTATTCATCTGAAAGATCTATTGTTTCAATTGAGAATCTCATGTTTTGCCCTAGAGCAGTTTCGAGTTCCGGAGTGTTATCACTTTCTTTTATATAATATTTGAAACCGGTAATAATTTTATTAGAGAAAACAGTGAAAGGTACTGCAAAATAATTTAGCTGGACCATATCTTCTCCCCACGCAACAGATGATTTACCGAAACGACTTGAGCTGGTCATGTCATCGCCATCTCTATAAGAATCATGTCCCATTTCATCAGAAGTAATATTAAATCTTTGGTAGGCAGTACCATTTGCAATATTAAGGTCTTCGCCTGCCGCATCAGTTACCAGGAATTTTACGTAATATGCACCTTCCTTGTTCGCTCCTGAGCCTGTGCCAGGTATGTAAGCATTAGCATCCCATATATCAATCGTATCGTTTGCTCCAGGAGCACAATTTATAGTTTGTGTAATTGTTTTTGTCCACACGGTTTGCATTAAATCGTAAGATTCTTCTCCATTATCTTTTAATATAGAAATTGTAACTTTTGCTTTTTTAGGGCTATTTCCATTATTTTGTACCATTGCATGAAATTGCATCTTAGCCTGGTCGTTGCCGTATCCTATTCCGTAGAACTCCGGTACATTTCCAAAATATCCTGTTTTTTGAATGTTATCGATTGGTTCTCCGTCAGTGTAATAATTATTAGTCAAATCATGATAATCTTCAGTTTCAAAAAATCCAACTCTATAGTCTGTTAGAAGGAAGTCGGCTCCGGGAGCTTCACCTATTTCCAAATCGTCTAACCAAATTGTTGCTCCTTTAATATAGCCATCGTCAACACCATTAACGTGATCCATTTTTACATAAAATCTTAAATATATCATTTTTTCGGCAGCATTAGAAAGAGAAATAGTATAGGTCTTTCTTAACCAACCATCATCATCGAAATATGGTGATACAACAAGGTTTTGTGAACCTAAAAGAGTGGAAAAGTCAGACTCAGCAGACCATTCGCATTTTATAATAGGGTTATTCCAATTACCATTTAAAGTAACTGCATAAAACGATAACATAGGTGCAGATGCACTTGTAAGGTCAATGTTTTGCCAAGAAATTGTTGTTAAAATATCTTGATCATTATGAAGTTGAACGACTCCATTAAGATAAGCCATGCGTCCACGTAAACCATCTTTGCTATTATGAACTCTATCGAATTGCCACATTTCATTAGGAAATTCATAGCAACCATTAGCAAAGTAGTTGGCTCCGCATAGTAATGGCATACATTGCTCTCTATTAACAACTTCCCATTGTGTAGTGGCATGCCAGGTACCGACCGGACTGCTATTAGCAATATCATACTCAGGACCTAGTGTGTTTTCAAAATCCTCACTCCAATAAGTAACTTTTGTTTGGTTGTTAATTTGAGTTTTGTCAAATTTTTGATTAAAATTTTTGTCTTTAGGTTCAAATGCTCTTTTAACACTGAGCATATCCGATTGGTTGCTTTGAGCGAAGACAAAAGACGCTAAGCAAATCGAAAATAGTAAAAATGTGAATTTTTTCATAATGTATAAATTTTTAGTTTTAGTTTATATTTTATTTTACAAAGTTAGTATATTTTTTTTAAAATACAACTTTTTTTTTTAAAAATTAATTTTTATCTAAAAAAATCTTAAAAGAAGATTTTAGTATTTCCTGAATATTAATTTTTGAAGTGCAAATAAATTCGCATAATGCAAGGTCTTCTTCAATAATTTCGTAAATACCTAATTCTTCCATTTTTTCAATGTCGCTTGCTATTGCTGCTTTTATTAGCAATTGCGGAAAAATGTCAAGTGGAAAAACTTTTTCATATTGTCCCGAAATAATGAAAGCTCTTTTTCCGCCGTGAAGATTTGTTGTTATTTCAAATTTTTTTGGCTTGATGTATTTTGAAATAAATGTATTTGAGAATGAAAATTTTTTAAATCCGGGCATTATCCAACCGAAAATATCTTGTAGATTGTTGCCTTCCGGAATTATAGTTATTAAAGTATCGGAAAATTTCAGATGCGGTTTTTTGCTTACATTTTTTCCTGTTAGTACGTTCCCTGAAATTATTCTATTATTATCGCTGGTGATTTTGTTTTTTAATAAATTGATTATTACACAATTAGATATGGTCTTGTAATAACAGGGATTTTTTATATCAGGTCCACAAAGAGCAAAAATTCTTTCAGGTAAATATTCTTTATATATTAATAGGTGTCCGATTATTGGTAAATCTGCTGCATTTAAAGTCCAAACAATTTCATTTTTATTTATTGGTTTTATTTTATTAATATGTGTTCCTGCTAATCCGGCAGGATGAGGACCGGCAAAAAAATTGATATTGTAATTTTCATGATTGTCAATAATATCTATTAATTGTGAATTTTTTCTAAAATTTAAATAAATTTTGTTGTTACATAAGCACGAAATTGCTTTTAATGCAGTATTTATTTCGTTTTTTTTATCTTTTAGAATAAAATCGTAATTAGCTGCAAGTGGCGAACTGTCAAAAAATGAAATAAAAATATCTCTTGGCGAAATTTCAGGATTTGCAATTGTAGCAAAAGGACGTTGTTTAATATATAACCAACAACCGGAATCTAATAATAACGATTTGATATTCTGTTGATTGTATTCGTTAGGATTAATAGATGCATAATTTACAGCATTATTATTTTCAATTTTTTCAATAATAATTTCTTCAATAATTCTTTTTTCACCACGAATAATATCAATAATTTTACCGTTCACGGGAGATGTTAATTTTATTTCTTGCATATTTTTGTCGAAACATAAACAATCGCCTCGTTTAACAATATCGTCAATTTTGACCGATAATTTTGGAGAAAATCCGAAAAAATCATTTGGAGAAATTATGAAAGTAGAATCGATATAATTATCTGAAATAATTTCGGAAGCTTTACCTTTAATTTGTATATCAAGACCTTTTTTTATATTATAAAAATTATTCATTGAAGTATTTTGATTAATTAACGAAATAAATAAAAAAATATTTTAGATTTTAGATTTTAGATTATTACGCTTTGCTACATGAGGGGTTGCTTTCAGCGAGGGCTTCGCCGTTTGCCGTTATTTCAATTCTCAATTGTTACGCTTCGCTCCACTAAGGCTTTTCTGTTATACTGTTTTGCTATTCGTCTGTTCTGTAACTTATTGTAGGTTGTCTTACTCTTACTTGCCCGTTTTTTTTAAATTTTGACTTTCGTCATCAAATAATTCATATGCACTCGCTCTACTTTATTTCTTAAATTTATTCGATACTCTTCCCAATCGTCTATTTTAATTCTCGCCGCACCCGATTTTATCGCAGCTTGTGCAACTGCAACTGCAACAAATTCTATTACTCTCAAATCTAATGGTTTAGGAATAATATAATCTTTTCCAAATTGCAAATTTTCAATATTATATGCTTCACAAACATATTTTGGGACATCTTCCATTGCTAAATTTGCAAGAGCTAAAGATGCTGCAATTTTCATTTCGTCATTAATTTGAGTAGCTCTCACATCTAATGCTCCTCGAAAAATAAACGGAAATCCTAAAACATTATTCACCTGATTTGGGTAATCACTGCGTCCGGTAGCAAAAATCAAATCTCTTCTAACAGCAATAGCTTCTTCATAAGTTATTTCAGGGTCAGGATTTGCCAAAGCAAAAACAATCGGATTTTCGTTCATCGACAATAACATTTCTTTTGACACAACATTTGCAACCGAAACGCCAATAAAAACATCTACATTATTCATTGCTTCACCAAGAGTAAAAATGTTTTTTGCAGTTGCAAATTTTTGTTGATAAACTGTAGCGGAAGCACTATCAATACGAATAATTCCTTTGGAATCACACATTACAATATTTTCCATTTTTGCTCCCAGCAAAACAATCAATTTTGCACAACTAATTCCTGCCGCTCCTGCACCATTTATCACTATTGAAATATCTTCAATTTTTTTATTTATTATTTTTAAAGAATTTATTAAAGCAGCACCTACAATAACTGCTGTTCCGTGTTGATCGTCATGAAAAACAGGAATATTCATTTCTCGTTTTAGTGTTTCTTCTATCACAAAACATTCGGGAGATTTTATATCTTCCAAATTAATTCCACCAAAAGTCGGCTCTAATGTTTTTACGATTTCAATAAATTTTTCAGGATCTTTTTCATCAATTTCTATGTCAAAGACATCAATATCTGCAAAAATTTTAAACAATAATCCTTTTCCTTCCATCACAGGTTTTGCAGCCTGAGCCCCAATATTTCCCAAACCTAAAACTGCCGTACCATTACTTATAACTCCGACTAAATTACTTTTTGCAGTGTAATTGTATGCCGTATAAGCATTTTCTGCTATTTCGAGAGAAGGCAAAGCCACACCGGGAGAATATGCCAAAGCTAAATCTTTTTGAGTTTGAAAATCTTTTGCAGGTACTACTTCAATCTTCCCTTTTCTTCCCTTTGAATGATAAGCTAGCGCTTCTTCTGTTGTATATAATGACATCTATTCGTCTATTTGATTTATTGATTTAATATCTTCGGCAAAAGCACCAATTTTTAATTTATTTTTCTCTATTTCATCTTGATATTCTCTATTTTTCAAAACATCTAAAGCAAATTCTATCGCATGTCGAAACGAAATTTCACTTGCAAGATTTTTCCCTGCATTATCAAAACTTACTTCATTAATCGGAGAAACGTGTAAAAATGGTAATCCGGCAGTATATTTTATTCCTTCTTCTCTTTCTAATAATTTAAAAGGAATATATGCTTGCTCGTGATACATTGCTAAAACAGCATCAAACTTATTATATTCAAAATTTCCAAAGAAATCTTCTGCATTATAAACGCCAAAGACAAAAATATTTTTAGCATTTGCCATTTCTATTGCATTAACGATATTTACTGTTTTTTCATCAACATTCAAATTTTTATTAAATGGATTAAGTCCCAAAACTGCAATTTTTGGTCTATCCAATAGAAAATCTTTTTTCAAAGTTTTATTCAGAAGTTCAATCTTATTTAAAATTATTTCCGAAGAAAGATCTAAATGCAAATCTGAAACAGAAGTTGAATCACAAACTATCGCAATTCTCAAATTATCTTTAACTAAAATTTCCAAATAATTTTCAACTTTAAATTTTGAAGTAAAATAATTTGAATGACTGATAAAATCAAAACCGGCTTCATTAATATTATGAACATCGACAGGATTAGTAATAATAATATTTAGTTTATTATCTTTCAAATCCGAAACAGATTTTTCCAAAGCCTGAAATGAAGCCAGACCGGCAACATCTGTAGATCTACCGATTTCAACTTTTATTTCTTCCGAATTACAATTGATTATATGAAGATTTGAATTTTTTGCTTCTTCAACAGAATTGATAATCATTGAATTAACATTTAAATTTGTGTTTTTTTTATGAACACTAAACACTTTGGAAGAACCATAAATTATTGGAATTATGTTCGATAAATTTTTAGGTTCAGAAAAATTTTTTATAATTATTTCATAACTAATCCCATTTATATCTCCTTGTGTTATTCCTATTTTTATTTTTGACATTTTGATTTACGATTTTTGATTTATATTTTACGATTTTATATTATTCCGCTTTGCTACATGAGGGCTAAAGCCATTTACATTCGCACGTTTGCCTTTTCACTTTGAATTTTTTCTTTTAAAAAATTCATTAATAATTTCACTCCAAATCCTGTTCCTCCGGCTCCACGATAGTCTTTTGCATGCTCCATGAATGCAGGACCTGCAATATCAATATGTGCCCATTCATAGTCTGTAAAATGTTCCAAAAATTTAGCAGCAATAATAGCTCCGGCGTATTTTCCGCCAATATTTTTCATATCTGCAATTGAAGATTTTAATTCTTTTTCATATTCTTTCCAAAGAGGTAATTGAACAAGTTTTTCGTCTGTTTTAAAACCTGATTGTGTCAAAGCATCTGTTAGTTCTTTACAGTTTCCCAAAATAACAGCAACCTCCGTCCCAACAGCAGCCATAGCCGCGCCTGTAAGCGTTGCCAAATCAATTACACATTCCGGTTTTAATTGTTTTGCATAAGCCAACGCATCTGCTAAAATAAGCCTTCCTTCGGCATCTGTATTTAAAACTTCTACAGTTGTACCATCATACATTTTAATAATATCTTCCGGAACATAAGCATTGTTTCCGGGACGATTTTCGGTAGCAGGAATTAAGCCGTAAATTTTCAATGGAAACTTTGACATAGCAACCGTAGAAATTGTTCCAACGACAGTAGCAGCTCCGGCTTTATCACTTTTCATAGTTTCTAAATAACCACTCGGTTTAAGATTAATTCCGCCTGTATCAAAAACTATTCCCTTACCAACTAAAACTATTGGCTTTTCATTTATGGCATTTTCCGGTTCATATTTTACTATTGTAAAAGTTGGCGGCTCAATACTTCCACGATTTACAGCCAACAAACCTCCCATTTTCAAACTTTCAATTTGCTTTTTATGCAAAATTTCTGTTTGAAAACCATATTGTTCGCCAAGTTTTTGTATTTCTTCCGATAATTTTACGGCAGTCATGTGCGAAAGCGGCTCATTTACAATATCTTTTGCTATTTTAACTCCTTGAATTACAGCATTTAATTCATTAATTTCTTTTTCATCGAAATTATTGTAATTATAATTTCCAATATATTTAATTTCTTTTAAAGAATAATTTTTATCAGATTTATTTGTGAAATATTTATTAAAACTGTAATCGGATAAAGCAATAAATTCAGCAAAATATAATGTATTTCCAATAATATTAATTACATCAATATATCGAAATTTTAAAATTTTATATATTTCAAAAGATACGTCTTTTATTTCATTGTTTTCAATTTCATCATGGTTAATAATAAAAATAGATTTATAATATAAATTTAGTTCAACGAATTTTTTCTTATCATTAAAACATTTTATAGAATAATCTTTTTCTTCTTTTTTTAACTCCAAATTATCAATTTCAGAAATATTATTTATTATATAAATAACAGATTCATCGACATTATAAATATTTTCAAATTTAATCATATAAAAAAAGTTAACGAGCTATTTTATTTTCAACAATAGAAATTGAATTTTCATCTAAAAAGATATAACCAAAATCATAACAAAAGTAATAAATATTTCCGGTTTTTGTTTTAAAAAAATTTGTGAGATAATCAAAATTGTAGCCAAGAGATAGAAATTTTTCTTTTGAAATTTTATGATTAGAATTTTTAGCAAATAAATCTTTTAAAATTTTTCTATTGTTTTTCAAAATTTTATTTATTTCTCTATTAAAATTTAAGTCCTCTTGATTCAACTGATTATTATAAGTATTACGACATTGATCGCAGCAGAATTTTTTATCTACTCTACCATCAAATTCCGAATTACAAACAGGACAAATTCTTTTCATAATTATTTTTTACAAATTTACGATTTTTTTTTCAATTTTTCTTTTAAAAATAATAAAAAACAAAATAGATAATTTTTAAACTATGAATTATTTCACAGCATTCATGCCGATTTATAGTTGGTATATTAAATTATCACAAATAATAACGCAAATTTTTATCCAAATGATTTATTACGTTACAAATGCAAAACAAAAAAACTCTCAAGAGTAAAAAAGGTAAGAATACTTTTTAAATTTACTCGGACTGCTTTTGCAAAAAGCTCGAATTTATTCTGCTACGCAACGAACTGATATTCCATACTTACGATGGGAGTTAGACGAGACCTGTATGAAACTATCAGCAAAGAACAAGTCGCTTGCATAATCAGGACCACTAGTATAAGTAGTAGAACTCCAATAGTCGCCTCTTGTAGCAGGGTTGATCAACTCTCCATTGTTCATACTGCGATAACCCGTAGCGGGCAGGAAAATAGTATTTGGTTCTGTGCCAAATATTCTGCCTGTTTTTCCGTTTATTGTTGTCCAAGTACTACCGGAAGCCTCCAAACTTTGTAATTCTGCTTGTGTTGGAACGCGCCAGCCGGTCGGACATACGTTATTACTTTCTTCCCATGTGCTTCCTGCAGGAGTACTAGTATCCCAAGTTGTGCCTCCATTGGAATTTGTCATTGGGTCGGTAGAACTCCAACCTACATTTCTATTCCATTGGTAAAACATTCCGGCATCTTCAGGATTTGTAACAAAGGTTCCGTGTGCACCTACATTTCGTGTTGCCCAAACTATTCCATTTATCGCTACACCTTCTTCTATATATTCTATAGACACAAATATTATACTATCTATAGCCGTAATTTCTTCTTGATAAACAACGCTATTATTTTTATATACTTTTAAATAATTAGTTTGAGCAGGCAAAAAA